>CALWAZ010000161.1 GCA_944375725.1 uncultured Merdimonas sp.
GATGGCTGATTAACGCGATTTTTAATTTTCTTGATTCCATCGGAATTTCGAACGTAGGCTTGGCCGTTGTTCTTTTTACCATTATTATCTATACGCTGATGCTTCCCCTTACCTATAAGCAGCAGAAGTTTTCCCGGATGTCAGTGAGAATGAATCCGGAGCTGCAGGCGATTCAGAAAAAGTATAAGGGTAAGCAGGATCAGGTATCCATGATGAAGATGCAGGATGAGATGAAGGCTGTCTACGCAAAGTACGGCACATCTCAGACCGGAAGCTGTCTGCCGCTTCTGATTCAGCTGCCCTTCCTGCTGGCTGTATACCGGGTGGTATACGCGATTCCCGCTTACGTGGACAAGGTAAGAGCAGCTTACTATCCGCTGGTTACGGAGCTTCTGAGCAGTTCAGGAGCAGAGAATTTTCTGAGAAATCTTACAAGCGCGGCTCAGTTTTCCAGACAGGATTTTAATGAGAATACGATCATTGATATCTTGAATAAAGCGTCTACCGCAGAGTGGGATTCCCTTGCTTCGAATTTCCCGGATCTGAGCGGTGTCATCGATCAGGCAAGAAATGTTCTGGAAGGATTCAATAATTTCTTCGGACTGAATATTTCCAATTCTCCCTGGTTCAGTATCCGTCAGTTCTGGTCAGAGGGCGCTTATCTTCTGATGATCGTAGCTCTTCTGATTCCGATTCTGGCAGGTCTGACTCAGTGGATCAGCGTTCGTCTGATGCCTCAGGCAGCAGCAAACGTGAGCACAGGAGACAATAACAGCGGTGAGGACATGATGAAGTCCATGCGCATGATGAATAACTTTATGCCGCTGATTTCCGTATGGTTCTGTTTTACGCTTCCTGTCGGTGTAGGTATTTACTGGGTGATGAGCGCGGTAGTACGTACTGTCCAGCAGCTGGCCATCAATAAATATCTGGAGAAGATGGATATTGATGAAGAGATTAAAAAGAATATCGAAAAGTATAACAGAAAGCGTGAAAAGGACGGTCTTCCGCCTCAGAAGCTGAACGATGTGGCGAGGAGCAGCACGAAGACTGTGGAAGTAAAGAATACGAAGAAGCGTGAGATTACTTCTGAAGAACGTCAGAAGCAGATTAAGGATTCTACAGAGTATTATAAGAAGGGTGAGGCGAAACCCGGAAGCCTTGCCGCCAAAGCGAGAATGGTAGAGCAGTATAACGAGAAAACGAAGAAAAAGTAGGAAACGGGGGGTTTTCAGAGCATGGAAAGTATTGAGGTTTCTGCAAAAACAGTGGAAGACGCGGTTCTGGAAGCTGCGATTCAGCTTGGAACCACGAGAGATAAAGTAGATTATGAAGTAATCACCGCAGGCAGCCCCGGTTTTTTGGGAATCGGAAGCAGAAAAGCAGTGATCAAAGCCCGCAGAAAATCAGAAGAAGAGATCGAAGCCGGCCTGAAATCAGATCAGGAGATGGAGGCTCTTCTGGAACGGGTGAAGGAAAAGGAGCAGAAGGCTTCCAGACCTGAGGAGAAAAAGGAAGAAAAGAAAGAACAGCCTGTCAAAAAGGAAAAGCCTCAGGTGGAAAAGCAGAAAAAAGAGCCTGTAAAGGCGGAAAAAGAGAAAAAGGCCGTGGAAAAGAAACCGGCTCCGGCAAAGGAAGAAAAAAAGCCGGAGGAGAAGCCGGAAGAGCAGAAAAAGCCGGATAAGGAAGCTGTAAGCGCTGCCCCGGCGAAGCCTGTGGATACCGCGGGAGTACAGGATTTTCTGGAAAAGGTCTTTGCGGCTATGGATATGAAGGTAGCTATTACCATTACCCAGAAGCCCGAGGAGCATGAGGTAAACATCGACCTGGAAGGGGACGATATGGGAGTGCTGATCGGAAAGAGAGGACAGACTCTGGATTCCCTTCAGTATCTGGCCAGCCTTGTGGTGAACAAGGGAAGCGATGAGTACATCAGAGTAAAGGTCGATACAGAAAACTACCGGGAGCGCAGAAAAGCCACTTTGGAAAATCTGGCAAGAAATATTGCGCAGAAGGTAAAGAGAACAAGAAAGCCTGTATCTCTGGAGCCTATGAATCCCTATGAGAGAAGAGTAATTCATTCCGCACTTCAGAATGACAAATATGTGTGCACGCACAGTGAGGGAGAAGAGCCCTACAGACGTGTGGTTGTCACACTGAAGGAAGGCGTCCGGCTGGATAATTACAATGGACGGGGAAGAAATCGTTATAACCGTAATTATAAGAAAAAGGAACGCTGACGCGTTCCTTTTTCTTAACAGTATTGATATAATAAAAAAGGACAGATTATGAGAGAGAATGATACGATAGCAGCTGCGGCTACGGCCATGTCCAGTTCCGGAATCGGAATTATCCGAATCAGCGGAGGAGAAGCGTTTTCCGTCATGAAAAAGATTTTCCGTCCCCATAACAAACAGAAGGATATGGACAGGCAGCCTTCTTATACCATGCATTACGGCACAGTAGAGGATGAGGGAGAAGTACTGGATGAAGTGCTGGTGCTTCTGATGAAAGGACCTCACAGTTATACAGCGGAGGATACTGTGGAGATCGACTGCCATGGAGGCAGGCTGGTCATGCAGCGGATTCTGGAGGCCGTGCTGAAAGCCGGCGCCCGTCCCGCGGAGCCGGGAGAGTTTACAAAGCGGGCCTTTTTAAATGGAAGAATTGATCTTTCCCAGGCGGAAGCGGTCATGGATTTGATTCAGTCCAGAAATAAGATGGCGTTGAAATCATCCGTGTCCCAGCTGCAGGGCTCGGTCCGTCATCAGATTGAAGAGCTCCGTTCCGGAATTCTTTATGAGACTGCTTTTCTGGAGGCGGCCCTGGATGATCCGGAGCACATCAGTCTGGACGGATATTCTGAAAAGCTTTTGAAAAAGGTACAGAATATCCGCGCGGAGATTGACAGGCTGCTGGCCTCATCGGAAAACGGGAGGCTTCTGAAGGAAGGAATCAAGACGGTGATTCTCGGCAAGCCAAACGCGGGAAAATCTTCTCTTTTAAATGTGCTTCTCGGAGAGGAGAGAGCGATTGTAACTGAAATCGAAGGAACTACCCGGGACGTGCTGGAGGAGCAGCTTCAGCTGGGAGATATTTCTCTGTCCCTTCTGGATACGGCAGGCATTCGGAATACGGAAGATCTGGTGGAACAGATAGGAGTGGAGCGGGCCAGAAAGCAGGCGGAGGACGCGGATCTGATCCTCTATGTGGCGGACAGTTCCCGTCCGCTGGATGAAAGTGACGAGGAGATTCTGGAGCTCCTGAAAGGAAGAAAGGCGCTTGTCCTTCTGAATAAATCGGATCTGACGCCGGTGGTGACGCCGGAGATGATGGAGAAGAAAACCGATCACAAGGTACTTCTTATCTCTGCCCGGGAAGAGCAGGGAATCCGGGAGCTGGAAGAGGAGATACGGGCTCTGTTTTTCCAGGGAGATCTGGATTTTAATGATGAGGTTCTGATCACAAATCTCCGTCATAAGACGGCGCTTCAGGAAGCAAAAAACAGTCTTTCCATGGTGGAGGAGAGTATCCGGAACGGAATGCCGGAGGATTTCTATACGATAGATTTGACAGATGCCTACCGATCTCTGGGAACAATTCTCGGGGAAGAAATGGGTGAAGATCTGATCAACGAAATATTTGGAAAATTCTGTATGGGAAAATAACAGGTGAATTTATGAATACAGTATACAAAGAAACCTGCCAGGCTGTCGTGGTGGGAGCAGGACATGCAGGCTGTGAAGCAGCCCTTGCCTGCGCGAGAATGGGGATAGAGACGATCATGTTTACAGTCAGTGTGGACAGTATCGCGCTGATGCCCTGTAATCCCAATATCGGAGGAAGCTCCAAGGGACACCTCGTCCGGGAAATTGACGCTCTCGGCGGTGAGATGGGAAAAAATATCGACAAGACTTTTATTCAGTCCAAGATGCTCAATGTGTCCAAGGGACCGGCGGTTCATTCTCTGCGGGCGCAGGCGGATAAGTCTGAATACAGCCGCAGTATGCGCCGTGTTCTGGAAAATACCGATCACCTCTCCATTGCACAGGCGGAGGTGGCGGAAATTCTTACGGAGGATTCCGGGGACAGAAAAATCGTAAAGGGTGTCAGAACCACATCCGGAGCGGTCTATGAGGCCCAGGCCGTGATTCTCTGTACAGGTACCTATCTCCGGGCGCGGTGTATTTACGGAGACGTGAGCACCTATACGGGGCCGAACGGACTGCAGGCAGCTAATCACCTGACGGATTCTCTGAAAAAGCTGGGAGTGGAGATGTACCGGTTTAAGACGGGAACTCCGGCCAGAATTGACAAGCGGTCCATTGATTTCAGTAAGATGGAGGAACAGTTCGGAGATGAGAGAGTCGTTCCTTTTTCCTTTACGACCGATCCGGAGTCTGTGCAGATCCCGCAGGTATCCTGCTGGCTGACCTATACCAATGAAAAGACCCATGAGATCATCCGGAAGAATCTGGACCGCTCTCCCCTGTATTCTGGAATGATCGAAGGAACCGGTCCCAGGTACTGTCCGTCCATCGAGGATAAGGTAGTAAGATTTGCGGATAAGAACCGGCACCAGGTATTTATCGAGCCGGAAGGCCTTTACACCAATGAAATGTATGTGGGCGGTATGTCCAGCTCTCTTCCTGAGGATGTGCAGCATGCCATGTATTCTTCGGTGGCAGGCCTGGAGCATGTGCGGATCGTCAGAAATGCCTATGCGATTGAATATGACTGTATTGATGCGAGACAGCTGAACCTGAGCCTGGAGTTTAAGAAAATCCACGGGCTTTTCAGCGGCGGACAGTTCAATGGAAGCTCCGGTTATGAGGAAGCGGCGGCGCAGGGACTGATTGCGGGAATCAATGCGGCCCGGATGATTCAGAAAAAGGAACCTTTGATTCTGGATCGCTCCCAGGCGTATATCGGAGTTCTGATCGACGATCTGGTTACAAAGGAAAACAGAGAGCCATATCGAATGATGACTTCCCGTTCAGAGTATCGTCTGCTTCTCCGCCAGGATAACGCGGATTTGCGTCTTACAAAGATTGGCCATGAGGTGGGTCTAATTTCAGAAGAAAGATACCAGAATCTTCTGAAGAAGGAGCGGCAGATTCAGGAAGAAATCAAGCGGGTAGAAAAGGTATATGTGGGAACCTCGGAGGAAGTGCAGAAGCTGCTGGAAGAGTATGAGAGCACACCTCTTCATTCCGGAAGTTCTTTAGCGGAGCTTATCAGAAGGCCAGAGCTGAGTTACGAGATTCTGGCGCCTTTGGATCCGGACAGACCGGAGCTGCTCCGGGGAGTGGCGGAGCAGGTAAATATTCATATCAAATATGACGGCTATATCCGCCGGCAGCAGAAGCAGGTAGAGCAGTTTCAAAAGCTGGAGAACAGGAGACTGCCGGAGGACCTGGATTACAATGAAATTCCAAGCCTCAGAACGGAAGCCCGTCAGAAGCTTATGGCGGTAAGACCTTTGTCAGTGGGACAGGCTTCCAGAATCTCAGGAGTGTCACCGGCAGACGTTTCGGTGCTTCTCGTATGGCTGGAACAGAGAAAAGGCAGGAAAAACTGAATGGAAAATGAAAAACAGAGTTATATAAAGGAAGCTTTTCAAAAGATTCAGATTGAGCTGACATCTGAGCAGGTCTGCCAGTTTGAACAATATTATGAATATCTGGTTAAGAAAAATGAGGTTATGAATCTGACGGCTATTACGGAGTTTCAGGAAGTGGTGCAGAAGCATTTTGTGGACAGCCTGATGATCCGGGAACTGCTGGAGCCGGAGAGTGGAGCGTACTGGTTGGATCTGGGTACAGGGGCCGGATTTCCGGGTATTCCTCTGAAAATTGTGTATCCAAAGCTTCGCCTTGTGCTTCTGGATTCCTTAAATAAGAGAGTAAAATTTCTTCAGGAAGTTATAGAAATGCTCGGACTGAAAGACATAGAAGCAGTCCATGGACGGGCAGAGGAAATGGCCAGAAAGCCGGAATACCGGGAGAAGTTTGACTGCTGTGTATCCAGAGCAGTGGCAAATCTGTCCTCTCTTTCTGAATACTGCCTTCCTTTTGTACGGGTAAATGGCTGTTTTGTTCCATACAAATCTGAGAAAATCCAGGAAGAACGAAAGGACGCTGAAAAAGCGGTACAGATATTGGGTGGAAAAATAGAAGGACAGAAAGAGCTCTATCTTCCGGATTCGGATATCTACAGATGTCTGCTTTTGATTCGCAAGGAAAAACCAACTCCTAAAAAGTATCCGCGAAAAGCCGGGACACCCACAAAGGAGCCGATCAGGTAATGAAGTGAAAGTTATATGTAAATCGACTGAAATGACAGAACCTGAAGCCGGTCGATAATCAACGCAAACTGCATAGAGAAATGTTTCACGTGAAACATTTCTCTATGCAGACAGATAGTTTAAAATTGCAAAACCTGTATTTCTTTCAATATCTTTGAAAACATGCGGCCTACATATCAGTATGACAAAATCTCGTCTACATTCTCAAAAAAATAATTTGTTTTATTATTCATTTTCGGAAGATTGCATATGAAAAATGTGATATAATTATTTAAGTCAAAACGAGACTATGCAGTTATCTCGAGAATAATGTTCTGAAAAAAATTGTGAAGATTCTGCTCCATCGTGAAAAGCAGAACTTGAGCAAATCAGCAGGTATGTCGGGATACAGATATGTATAAAAATATTTACAGGTGACAGTCTTTGAGTACAGAAATGTTTCACGTGAAACATTGAGGAGAGTAAGTATATGGGAAGAGTCATAGCAGTAGCAAATCAAAAGGGTGGAGTGGGCAAGACAACCACAGCGATCAATCTGTCTGCCGCGCTGGCAGAAAAAAATAAAAAGGTTCTTTTGATCGATATTGATCCGCAGGGAAACGCCACAAGCGGAGTGGGCGTGGATAAAAATGGAGTCGAAAATACCATCTATGATTTGATCCTTGGAGAAGCTTCCATACAGGAATGTATCGAATATACGGAATTTGAAAATCTGGATCTGATTCCGTCCAATGTGGATTTAGCCGCGGCGGAGATTGAACTGATCGGTATTCCAAATAAAGAATTTATTATCCGGGATGAAGTGAAAAAAATCAGGGATAAATATGATTTCATTTTGATCGATTGTCCTCCCTCTCTGAATCTTCTGACTATCAATGCTATGACCACCGCAGATACGGTTCTTGTTCCGATACAATGCGAGTATTATGCGCTGGAAGGGCTGAGCCAGCTGATACATACGATCAATCTGGTAAAGGAAAGACTGAATCCGTATCTGGATATTGAAGGAATTGTCTTCACCATGTTTGACGCAAGGACAAACCTTTCCCTTCAGGTGGTGGAAAATGTCCGCGCCAATGTAAAGCAGAAAGTGTATGCTACTATTATACCGCGGAATGTGCGTCTGGCGGAGGCTCCGAGCCATGGCTATCCGATTACGATTTATGATACAAAATCAGCGGGAGCGGAAAGCTACCGGGCGCTTGCGGATGAAGTAATCAACAGGGGAGATGAATAAAAATGGCTGTGAAAAGAGGAGGACTCGGAAAAGGACTGGACAGTCTGATTCCGGAAACAATTAAAACGACAGTGCCGGAAAAGACGAAGATAGTCGAAAAGATCGTGGAAAAGCCGGTCGAAATGAAGGTTAAGATTTCAAAGGTAGGACCGAATAAGGATCAGCCCAGGAAGCAGTTCGATGAAGACGCTCTGATGGAGCTGGCGGAATCGATCAAACAGTTTGGTGTCATTCAGCCTTTGATTGTACAGGAAAAGAATGGCTTCTATGAGATCATTGCCGGAGAACGTCGCTGGAGAGCAGCCAAGCTGGCCGGACTCAAAGAGGTTCCCGTGATCGTAAAGGATTACTCAGATCTGGAGGTAGTGGAAATCTCTCTGATCGAAAACATCCAGAGAGAAAACCTGAATCCCATTGAGGAGGCCCTGGCATATAAACGGCTTCTGACAGAATTTAATCTGAAACAGGACGAAGTGGCAGAGCGTGTATCCAAGAGCCGTACAGCTGTGACAAATTCCATGCGGCTGCTGAAACTGGATGAGAGAGTTCAGCAGATGGTTATCGATGATATGCTTTCCACCGGACACGCGAGAGCGCTGCTGGGAATCGAAGATCCGGAGCTTCAGTATACGACCGCAGTGAAAGTATTTGATGAAAAGCTCAGCGTCCGGGAAGTGGAAAAGCTGGTGAAGAAGATACAGCAGGGAAAGCCGGAAAAGAAAAAGGAAGAGACAGTTCACGATTTCATCTATACTGATCTGGAGGAGAAGATGAAGGCAGCGGTGGGAACCAAGGTTTCCATCCGCCAGAACGCAAAGGGAAAAGGAAAAATCGAGATCGAGTATTATTCCAGAGAGGACCTGGAACGAATCATTGATATTATCACAAACGCGGAAAACAGATAAGGCAGAGCAGGAGGAAAACAGAAGATGAGTCCCATGTTAGAATACGTTTACCAGATGACAGGAATCGACGCGGCTTACATTTTGATCGGAATCGCGGCCATAGAGCTGATTCTGCTGATTCTCGTAATCATTGCGTTATGTAAACTCAGAAAATATCATCGAAAGATTGATCGGTTTATGAGAGGCAAGGATGCGGAAAGCATGGAAGAAACCATCCTCTCCTGTATAGAGAAAAATGAGCAGGTAGATCAGATGAATCAGATGCTCCGGGAAGATATTGTGGGGCTTCGGAAGAATCAGCGTATTACTTATCAGAAAATGGGAATGGTAAAATATAATGCGTTTCGTGAAATGAGCGGTGACCTGAGTTATGCCCTGGCACTGCTGGATCAGAAAGATAATGGTTTCCTTATCAATTCTGTCTACGCGAAAGAAGGAGGCTATTCCTATATTAAGGAAATCATAAATGGAGAAAGCGAGATAGAGCTTTCGGAAGAGGAACAGGCGGCACTGGATAAAGCAAAAAGCCAGTCTTGAAAAACAGCACAGACTGGTTTATGATAAAAACAAGATTCTGGCGTCAGAGAAGCTTTGAGGCGCCGGGTATAAAAGAAGGAGAAAAAAGATGTTAGACATTAAATTTGTGAGGGAGAACCCGGAGATTGTAAAGCAGAATATCAGAAACAAGTTTCAGGATGAAAAGCTTGGACTTGTGGATGAGGTAATTGAGCTTGACGCCCAGAAGCGTGCTGCCCAGCAGGAGGCAGACGGACTGCGGGCGGATAGAAACAGACTTTCCAAGCAGATCGGAGCCCTGATGGGACAGGGAAAGAAAGAGGAAGCGGAAGAGGTTAAGAAGCAGGTGGCCGCTCAGGCAGACCGTCTTGCGGAGCTGTCCGAAAAGGAAAAGGATCTGGATGAAAAGATCCTGAAGATTATGATGGTGATTCCGAATATTATCGATCCCAGCGTTCCCATTGGAAAAGATGACAGCGAAAATGTGGAGAGAGAGCGTTTCGGCGAGCCGGTGGTTCCGGATTTCGAGATCCCCTATCATACAGAAATCATGGAGAAGTTCAACGGAATCGATCTGGACAGCGCAAGAAAGGTAGCCGGAAACGGATTCTATTACCTGATGGGAGATATTGCGAGACTGCATTCCGCGGTTCTGGCATATGCCCGAGACTTTATGATCGACAGAGGCTTTACTTACTGTGTTCCGCCTTTCATGATCCGCAGCAATGTAGTAACCGGCGTAATGAGCTTTGCGGAAATGGACGCCATGATGTATAAGATTGAAGGCGAGGATCTGTATCTGATTGGAACCAGCGAGCATTCCATGATCGGAAAATTCATCGACACTATCCTTCAGAAGGATGAGCTGCCGAAGACCCTGACCAGCTATTCTCCCTGCTTCCGCAAGGAGAAGGGAGCCCACGGACTGGAGGAGCGCGGCGTGTACCGTATCCATCAGTTTGAAAAGCAGGAAATGATCGTAGTGTGCGAGCCGGAGGACAGCCCCATGTGGTTTGATCGTCTGTGGAAGAATACCGTAGATCTGTTCCGTTCTCTGGACATTCCGGTGAGAACTCTGGAGTGCTGCTCCGGCGACCTGGCAGACCTGAAGGTGAAGTCTGTGGACGTGGAAGCCTGGTCTCCCCGTCAGAAGAAATACTTTGAGGTGGGAAGCTGCTCCAATCTGGGAGACGCCCAGGCCCGCCGCCTGAAAATCCGCATCAACGGAGAGAAGGGCAAGTATTTTGCGCATACATTAAATAATACCGTAGTTGCTCCGCCCAGAATGCTGATCGCGTTCCTGGAGAACAATCTGCAGGCAGATGGAACCGTCAAGATTCCGAAGGTGCTGCAGCCTTATATGGGCGGAAAGACTGTGATCAAGTAAAATGCCCCGATGTAAGTATATGGGGCGTCAAACTGACAGCGATCAAGCATCGGGGTATTTTACTTTCGCGGCGTTCGCCAATGGACGCGCAGGCGCGTCCGCCTGGCTCACTGCCCGCGAAAATAAATTATCCACATTTGTGGAAAAGTAGGTGGAAATGTGGATAACCTGATCCTGAGGAGGTGAATACAGTGCATGAATATCTGAGAGCAGTGGGTTTCAGCCGGGTGGAAAATAAAGAGCAGCTGAAGTATCTGCTGGATACCGTGGAAGATACCTATCAGAGTGAAAAGACCGCTCTTTCCGGAAACGGAAATGATTTTTCCGAGAGAAAGAAGGAATTCGCGCCCCGGATGGGTCTGATCCTTCGGGGAGAGTATGACGAGAAGGGCGATTACCAGAGAGAGTATTATTTTCCCTATTTTCAGGGAACACAGGAAAAAGCTTACGAGAATATCGGTATTGAACGCCATGCGGAAAAGGAATCCTACGCGGGAGTCTGTGAAGACCTGTCCATGGGAGTGACGATCATTTTCTATGTCCAGAATGTGGTGGATTATTTGAGTGAGCGCCATCTGAACCGTCTGTCCTCCTGCACTGCGGGGGTCCGGTTTTCCGGCCTCTCCATCGATGGCAGAATTCTGCTTCCTGTGGCAAAGCGGATGACGGAGGAAGAAAACACAGAAGCGATTCTTCAGAGAACCCGTCTGCTGAAAGCAGCCAGGGAAGGGGACGAGGAAGCCATCGAAAATCTGACCCTGGAGGATATGGACACTTATTCCATGATTTCCAGACGAATAGCGGATGAAGATGTATTTTCCATTGTGTCTACATACTTTATGCCTTACGGTGTAGAGTGTGACCATTACAATGTGCTCGGAGAAATTCTGAAATATGAAATGGTGGAAAACAGTCTGACCAGAGAAAAGATCTGTGTACTGACCATAGAAAGCCACGATCTGATCTTTGATGTATGCATCAATGAGAAGGATCTGCTTGGAGAGCCGGCAGTGGGACGGCGGTTCAAGGGAATCGTCTGGCTGCAGGGAGATATTACATTTCAGAATTAATCGGAAAAAGAACGCGGAAAACAGATGCCCCCGGCAAGAAAAAGGAAATATTTTCCTAATCTGCCGAGGGCATTTACCGTTTCTGAACTTTTGATTTTATTTCGAGCAGTTTGCCGCGTCAATGGCAATAACCAGCATTAATCCCATCAGTTCATCCTTTGGATCCGCGATGTCGATGACATAGGTATCGCCCCAGTGGAGAGGTTCCTTGGTTACGTGAATGATCTGGGAACACTGAAAATATACGTCGTAGTTCCAGCCCAGAAAATCGCCTTCCACTTTCCAGCCGTTGAAATCAATTTCATATCTGGGAGTAAAAAAAGAAAACTTCTTCTGAATCATTCCCCGGGTGACGCCGCCTATTTCAATTTCAAAAGAGGGAAGGAGAGTCAAAAGCTTCTGCTTTACTATACCCACCTCATTGTCCCAGGCATCATATACATGAAGCTGATGGCCGAGGGAGAGGATCTCCGCTTTTACGAAATAGCGGACGTTTTCATTTTCATCGTAAACATCATAGGTGTCGGACCAGGAAAAGACACGCTGTTTGATCAGCAGACGCATAGAAGGTTCCTCCTTATTTTCAGATTCCGGTTATCTGTATCCAGTATATCAGGTGAAAACTGTTCCCTCAAGAAAAAACAGATGCTATAATGGAGAAACAGCAGGGAAAATTACTGCGGCCAAAGAAAACAGCAGACAGGGAAAGCGTTTTATGGGAAAATATTTTAAAGAGAAACTGAAAATAAAGGGCGGAAGCGTCTGCATCTGGGGCGAATGGTTTGGCAGACCCCATGACAATTTTCACCGGGTGAAAAACGTGGAATGGCGGGAAGAAAGCATTTCGATTCATTTTGAAGGCGGAGAATTTCTGTATATCAAAAAGCCGGAAGGCATTGTGAATCAGGACGGCACATTTTCAGTGGAAAATGCCTCGGAGGTTCTCTGGACCTGGTATCTGTACGGGGAAAAACAGATTTATGGAAACCTGTGTGAGCGCCGGTATGTGAGACAGGGTGACGGAAGCATACTGCGGTCAGAGGGAAGACGCGGGGACATGAAACAGGAAAACGGAATCCCCTTCCAGACAGGCGGAAAACCGGCGGTTTTGATCGAGTGAAGGATAAAAATATGGGACTGATTCGAAAAAGGAGAAAAGAAGCACAAATCATGATCCGGGACAGCTGGCAGAAATCTGAGAAATATTACGCGAAAGGTGTTTTGATCGAAGTCAGGAACGGAAAGGGAGCTCTGAGGGAGGTATACGGGAGCACAAAGCAGGCCTCCTTTATGACGTTGATGTTTGGGGATAAGCCGCTGTTTCAGCTCCAGGGAGAGGAGTATTTCTGCCCTACCTGTGAGAAAATGATCCGAAGCGGATACGGATTGGAGCAGTCAGAGGAGTTTTTCCAGAATAAACTGAACGAAAATGTGGATAACGTATCCTTTCTGGAAGCAGTCGAGGGGATAAAACCAATCTTAGGGCTTTTGAAATCCGGATACTATATAATCGTGGAAACCCGGCTTTATCCGACGGACGGCAACGGACATCTGTTCTGTGAAATACCGGATTCCCATGAATATCTGCCGGGAACCTGCATGTATTATTATGGAGATCTCAGCTGGGGAGAGAACAGGCCTCATTTCACAGCCGGGACAGAACCATATGAAAAGCTGAAAGAAGACAGAATCGAATATTACGAAAAACATCCCGGAGCCAGAGCCCTGGCCTATTATATGGACGGATATATGACAGCTCTGATAGACGGCCACCACAAAGCGATGGCAGCAGCCAGGATGCATAAAGATTTTGATGCCCTAGTGATAATTCCATGCGGCAAATATCGGATACGAAATGATAATGGACAATATGAAGTCTATATTGGGAGAGACACATTTCGATGGAGCTGTAACGAATATGGGCTGGACTGGAATCTGGCAGAAGCAGACGGCGCGGCTGAAAGGTTTGGAGAAAAGGAAATAAATCAGATTCTGTATCAGATTGATAAAAAGCAGAAGAACGATGTGACAAAGGCTTTTTGTGAACTGGCCGCTTATTATCCGACGGCGGATGAAGCAGCAGCGCTTGATAAAGCCGGTGAAAATCTGGAAGGCAGGATTCAGAAAATTCTCGACGGGGAAAGCTTTGCGGATGTCCAGTATCTGATAAAAGCGCTGGTGATTTTGAAGCATCCACGGACACTGGAGACTGCGGATTATCTGATACACCAGGAAAAATACCGGGATTACAGATATTTGATCCTGAAAGAAATGGTGAAGCTGGAAAAGACAGAAAAAATGGAAAAATGGATGCTGAATACGATGATAGAATTTGAAGATGATTCCCCTGAGATCAGAGACCTGATTCTGGATTATCTATAGCTTTTCCGCTATCAAGGGATGTGCAGTATCAACCGCCTGGGAAAAGCAGGCACATTATCCGGAAAAAATGCGAACCTGCCAAACAGAATAGAGAAATATATGGAGTGCGACGGAAAAATGAATACTTCTAATATCATAGAAATTACAGATTTTCAGGCGCCGGAGCTGGATGTGTATGCCCGTCTGTCGGAAAATCAGCTGCTGAACCGGCATGAGCCGGAGAAAGGACTGTTTATCGCGGAAAGCCCACGGGTGATCGAGAGAGCCCTGGACGCAGGCTGCCAGCCAGTATCCTGCCTGGTGGAAAAAAAGCAGATCGAAGGAGAGGCGGAGAAAGTCATAAGGAGATGTCTGGAAATCGGGAATGTGCCGGTCTATACGGCAGAGTTTGACGTGCTGACCCAGATCACCGGTTTTAAGCTGACCAGAGGCATGCTCTGCGCCATGCGCCGTCCGCCTCTTCCGAATATCCGGCAGGTCTGCGGGGAGGCCCGCCGGATTGCCATTCTGGAAAATGTGGTAAATCCTACGAACGTGGGAGCCATCTTCCGCTCAGCGGCGGCGCTCGGCATGGACGCGGTACTGCTGACCTTTGACTGCAGCAATCCTCTGTACCGCCGGGCCGTCCGGGTCAGCATGGGAACGGTCTTTCAGATTCCCTGGACCTTTTTTGAAAAGGATGCCTGGCCCGGAAAGGGCATGGAGCTTCTGAAAGAACTGGGCTTTCGGACAGCAGCCATGGCTCTTCGCGATGATTCTGTGGGACTTGATGATCCTCGTCTTGCGGCAGAGGAAAAGCTGGCTGTGATTCTGGGCACGGAAGGGGACGGCCTTGCTTCCTCTACCATCGCGGACTGTGATTATACGGTCCGGATTCCCATGGCCCACGGCGTGGATTCCCTGAATGTAGCAGCCGCCAGCGCGGTGGCCTTCTGGGAACTGGGACGGTCATGACAAAATAATATTACATAAAATTTTCTGACATGAGGCAGAAAAAGTGAAAATCTTTCCTTGACACTTTTTAAATTCGTATTATAATTAATCTAAATTGTAAAACGACAAAGCTAAGAACAGGACACGGGTTCCAAAGGAAGTGTTTTCAGAGAGTTTCCGGCTGGTGTGAGGAAACAGCACGAGAGGAATGCCATCACCTGCGAGCAGTCAGGGTGAAATCAGTGAAAGTAGCTCTGATCGGAATTCCACCGTTAAAAGGAAGCCTGTTAATCCGGTAGAGATACGCCGCGGCAAGTGGAGAATGAAAAGATATAAAAATATCTGCATGGAGTCCATGAGCCATACGCGGCAGAAAAGAAATCCGGCCGACAGGACTGAGGGACCGTAATCAGGTAATAGAAGTGGTACCGCGGAGGAAATGATCTTCGTCTTCTTACAGAGTAATCTGTGAGGAAGGCGATTTTTTTTGTCTTTTTTACAATACTGCCGGAATGAAAAGCAATGAAAGAAACGGCGGAAAAGAAACGTTATTTTACAGAAGGAGAGTGGAAAAGTATGAACACACTGGTAATTGTACTGATCGCTGCGGTATGTCTTTTCGCGGCCTATGTGCTGTACGGACGCTGGCTGGCAAAAAAATGGGGCATCGACCCGAATGCCAAGACTCCGGCAGTCGTACACAATGACGGCCAGGATTATGTGCCCACAGACGGATGGACCGTATTTGCCCATCAGTTTTCCTCCATCGCGGGCGCGGGCCCTGTGACCGGAGCCATTCAGGCGGCGGCTTTCGGATGGCTGCCTGTTCTTCTCTGGATTATCCTGGGCGGAATCTTTTTCGGAGCTGTGACGGATTTCGGAGCTCTGTACGCAAGCGTGAAAAATGACGGAAAATCCATGGGACTGCTGATCGAAAAATACATAGGCAAGGCCGGAAGAAAACTGTTTCTCGGCTTCTGCTGGCTGTTTTGCCTGATTGTGCTGGCCGCTTTCGCGGATATGGTGGCGGATACCTTCAATGCCTATGTGGTGACAGACGGAGTGAGAACACTTGCGGAAAACGCCACGGTAAACGGAGCGGCAGGAAGTATTTCCCTGTTCTTCATCCTGTTTGCGGCTGTATTCGGACTGATTCAGAGAAAAGCCAAGCTGACAGGCTGGAAGGAAGTCGTACTGGGACTTGTCTGCACGGTCCTCGCTTTTGTATTTGGTATGTCTCTGCCGGTGACGCTGGGCAAGGAAATGTGGATTTACATTGCGTTCGTATACATTTTCCTGGCGGCGGTGCTGCCCATGTGGTTCCTGATGCAGCCCAGAGATTATATGTCCACCTTTATGTTTGTGGGAATGATTGCAGGCGCGGTTCTGGGTCTTATCTTTGCTCATCCCACTATGAACCTTCCGGCTTATACAGGCTTCCACAATGACAGCCTCGGAAATCTGTTTCCGATTTTGTTTGTAACGGTTGCCTGCGGAGCGGTATCCGGCTTCCACAGTCTGGTATCTTCCGGAACCTCATCCAAGACCATTTCCAATGAGAAGGATATGCTGAAGGTAGGCTACGGAGCTATGGTTCTGGAAAGCCTTCTGGCAGTAATTGCTCTTTGTGTGGCGGGAGCGGCAGCAGCGGCTGACGGCACAGCAGCAGTGGGAACGCCGTTCCAGATCTTCTCCTCCGGTGTGGCCGGATTCCTGGAGATGTTCGGAATCCCGGTTTATGTGGCTCAGAGCTTCATGACCATGTGCGTATCCGCTCTGGCGTTTACCACACTGGATTCTGTAGCCCGTATCGGAAGAATGTCCTTCCAGGAGCTTTTCAGCGTGGATGACATGGAGCACGCGGAAGGCTGGAGAAAGGTGCTCTGCAATAAATACTTTGCCACATTGATTACCCTGTTCTTCGGATACATTCTGACTCAGGTGGGATACTCCAACATCTGGCCTCTGTTCGGAAGCGCAAACCAGCTGCTGAGCGCTCTGGTGCTGATCACGCTGTGCGTATTCCTGAAGGTTACGGGAAGAGAGATGAGAACTCTGATTCCGCCTTTTGTGATCATGCTCTGCGTGACCTTTACGGCGCTGGTACAGCGGACCATCGCTCTTGTAAATGCTTTTTCTGCCGGAACAGGTGTGTTTATGGTAGAAGGACTGCAGCTGATCGTAGCAATTCTGCTGATGATTCTTGGCGTGACGATTGTGGTGACATCCGGAAAAGAGCTTATCCGTAAGAAAGCGGAAGCGTAAGAAATGTCCGGACAGATTAAGAAATAAAAAAGGAGACCCTCCGGTAGAAATTTGGGGCTTGGAAAAAGTCTGAATTTTACCGGAGGGTTTTTACGTGTCCGGAATCTCAAAATCCGGTGGCGCATTTATCCGGCGCCGGCAGTAAAAAACAATGCCACAGAATCTGCCACAGATTGACAGTGAGAAAATAACTATAATATCATAAAACTGTATATTTTACGAAAGCATGGTGAGAAGAATGTCAGTTTTGTCAGAGAAGCTGAAGTACTTTATCGATCAGAAAGGGCTGAGTATCGCGGAGCTGGCCAAGAGCAGCGGAATCGAGCGCTCAACCCTTTATCAGTATATTAAGGACAGGCGTCCGCTTCAGAACCGCGCCCAGCTGGAGGCAGTCATGTCAGAGCTCCATCTGACGCCGGACGAACGGGCGGAAGTGCTGGAAGCTTATGAGATTACCCGGATAGGCGTGAAAAATTATAACCGGCGCCGGAAAGTCCGGGAGATTATGGAATCTCTTCTGACCATAGAGGAAGGAAAGCCGGAGATAGTGAAGGCAGGGCAGAAGAAGAGTTCGATGGAAGTGCAAAGCCAGGGGCTGATCCGGGGAGAACTGGAGGTAAATCGGATTGTTCATCAGGTGATTCAGGAGACAGCGGAACGGGGAGGAGAGCTGAAGCTTCTGGTTCAGCCCGATTATGATCTGGTAATGGAATCTCTGATGCTGGTGAAAGGCGGTCTGGAAAACACAAGAGTGATACATCTTATCTGCCTGGAGCCGGACAGCGGCCAGGACGGCTGCAGCAACCTGGAAAGTATCCGGCGGGTTCTCCGCTATGGCATCGGTATCCGCAGTTACGAGCCGCGTTATTATTATGGAAGAGCGAAAGAGCATTATGGTTCCATGAGTGTGCTGCCCTATCTGATCGCCGCAGATCGGTGCGTAATTCAGATTTCTTCTGATCGGAAAGCGGCAGTCTTACATAACGAGCCCAGGATTGTGGAATATTTAAATGGAGTTTTTGACAGAATGTGCCAGCAGAGCCGCCTTCTGATGGTGAGTATAGACGGCTTTGGAGGAGAGCAGGCCAGATGGGGAGCGGAATATATCCGGACAGTAAACTTTTCCAATACCTATGAGATGTGTTCAGGCCTGTGCAGCGTTCAGTTCTGGGATGAGCGGCTGATCCGGGAATATCCGGCTGTTTTCTTTGCGGAGCCCGTGTCTCCGGCAGACCGGAGGGAACTGATTGAGCGGATTTTGAAAGCGGCGGAGGAAGGCTGGTACCATATCCGCATGGTTCCCATGGAGGATTTTCTGCTGAGTTATCACTGGGAGATTGTCATTCATCAGGGAAGCAGCATGCTGTTTCAGTATGCCTTTGAGAATCAGTTCCGAATCTTTCAGATTGAGGAAAAGGATATTCTGGATGCAGTGTTTGATTTTATGGAAAATATGGCGGCAGGATCAAATGTTTTGGATGAGGTCCAGTCAACGGAGCTGATCCGAAAATGGGAAAAACAGTATCTTGCGTAAGCGGCGGCAGGAGTTTTGGAGCAGACTGAAAATGAAAAATCTGGAATAGAAATGAGGAGCAGGGATTATGGGAAACTGTTCATATGTAAATCAGGAAAAAAGCGGACCGTCTAAGGGATGGTACTGTAACAAAGCCGGAGCCTATGTGGAGTCTTCTTACTGGCGGAATTACTGCAGCGGAAGCACCAGCAGCAGCCACTGCCCCTATCTGGGCGGCGATGACAAGTTCCGTAATCCGGGAGGTGGGGAGAAGGAGGAGAGACAAAGCCAGAATACCGGAAACACCTATTCTTCTCAGCCGAAATATGACAAGTCTTCTGTGGAACATGATTATGATTACAGGCATTCCGGCGGATACGCAGAAGACGGATATACGGGAGGATATACAGGCCGCAGTTCGTCCGGAGGAGGGGGCGGCGGCTTCCTGGGAATTTTTGATATCTTTCAGGAGCTTCTGGATCTCCTCTTTAAACTGGTTACAGGAGGCGGCCTGATTATTATTGCGGTGGTTATCGTGATTTTTCTGCTGTGGAACGGAATCCGCTTTTTGGGAGCGCAGATAGGCGTGATTAAATCACCTCTGACAATCAGTCTGTCGCTGCCGGAAGACAGTTCCATTCAGGCAGAGGACATTTCCTTTCAGCTGATTGGCGGCAGCGGAACCGGAAAAGCGGTGGAAGCAGCGCTTGATGAGGAAGGCACCTGCAGCGTCAATGTGAAAAAGGGGACCTATGAATTTGTCCAGAAATATGATGGTTTGTCCATCTGTCTGGGTGTGGGAACTGTTGACGGAACATCGGAATATGATCTGGCGGCGGATACCCATCTGCTGGAGAACTGGGTTGTGCGCTTCACCTTCTGCGATGAAGGGGGAACAGCTGATATATCCGGAAATACTCTGAACTATACGGCAGTAATCACGGAAGGGGACTGGAAAGTGGCCTCCTCCTGCTGCGGCTGTGTTACTGTGGTGAATAATCTGCGGGTGGAAGAGGAGGATGAGCTCATTTATATGGGACAGACTCTGCCGCTGCAGGAGGAGCAGGAGAGCGGCGTTCTGGATGGGCTTGTGGAAGGGATCAAAGGATTGTTCAAATAAAGCAGGTTTGTCAAAAATCACGGAGAAAAGAAGGCGCAATTACTGAGCCTCAGAAGCTGTCAGATTTCCTGCGCTGTCGTACCATTCCTGGCCGATACGCTCTCCGTTGGAGTCGTATATAATTTTTGTAGAGGAATTTAAGGTTCCATCCGCGTCATAAGAATTTACCAGAGTCCGATTGCCATCCGCATCGTATTCATATTCGGCATAATAGAGCAGGCTTCCGTCCGGGTCACAGCCTTTCATGACAGACACAAGATCAGAATCCCCGTCATATTCATAAAGCATAATTTGTCCCAGCCGGTTATCCGCGTCATATTCTTCGATTGTGGAGATTCGTCCCTGGGAATCATATTCATACACCAGGGTGAAATAGGTGCCGGCCCGATAGTTTCTGACCTGGATCAGCACACCATTTTCATCATAGGTTTTATCAGAAGTGCTGATTTCTCCTGTATCGCTTCTGTAGTTTACAGATTTCAGAGGATTCCCATTTTCATCATAAGGGATCTCCACGGTGGCAGTCGGTCTGCCATCTGCGTCGTAGGAGACAGCCTGGACGAGTTTTTCGTCTTCATTGTAAGTGAAGATCTGGAACCAGATAAGATTTCCAGAAGAATCATATCTGGTCCTCTGCCGGATGTTTCCGGAGGAATCTTTGATATTTCCTGATTCTACCCGCGCCAGTTTATCTGCCAGATGCTCGTCTCCTCCGGTTTGTTCCAGACCGTTCTGCAGAATGGAAAGAGCGCTTTCGTAATCCTGGAGCCGGATATAAGCATCGGCGGCGCCCATATAGCCTTCCTGCCGTTCCGGGGCCGTCTCAATGGCTTCTGTGAAAGCAGAGAGGGCCCCTTCGTAATCCAGCTGTTCAATACAGAGATTTCCCTGCTTCAGCTGTTCATCATACAGAGCGTCAGGATCAGGCGCTACTTCGGATGCCTGCCGCTCTGTTTCAGCCGTTTCTCCGGAGAATTCTCCATCTGTCTCTTCCTGAGCCGTGTCCTCCTCCCCAGAGCGTTCTTTTCCGCCGCTGCTCAGAATCAGATATCCCAGCGCTGCCAGAAGCAGAAGAGCCAGAATTCCAGCCAGAATAGGGATAAATTTTAATTTCCTGTTTTTCTTTTTTTCCGGGCTCTCTCCGGATACCCGTTCCTGTGACGGCGTTTCTTCCTGCACAGGGATTTCCAAAGCTTTTGAAGTTTCTTTGATCTCCACAGGTGTCAGAGGTTCTCCGCAGTTCTTGCAGTAATGCGCCCGGTCTTCATTAAATGTCCCGCAATTTGTACAATACATTGATTTCTCCCCTATTCTGTTCAGGACCGAAGCCTGAATCCACAGGCGATACAGAAGTTCATGTCTGCCTCCACCGGCTCTCCGCAGTTGGGGCATACGGACGCAGCGCTGCCGGCACTCTCTTCTTTGTTATTGGAAGTATCTGGTTTTCCTCCCCCAAAATCATCTGTAAAATTTTCCACAGAATTCTGCTGGGGCTCAAATGCGGCCTTCACAATGTCTTCATCCGGCTCTTCCGCTAAAGAGTATCCGCATTTTACGCAGAATCTTTGTCCGGCAGATACAGGGCTTCCGCATCTGGGGCAGGCCGTGGAAGCGTCTTCAGAGCTGTTACGGAAAATTTTCCGGCCGCAGGAGGGGCAGAAACGGTCATCCTTGTCCAGCTCGGAACCGCAGCTGGGGCAGATAAGTCCTTCCCGCAGTTTTTTCAGCTGATTTTCCAGTCTGGCAAGCTCGTTTTCTCCGGCGCTGATATTTTCCACATCTGCCTGAAATTCCTGTTCCATGTCATGCCGGTGGGATTCGTAATATTTTTTTCCGAGGTGGGAATACAGTCCGGAAAGCTGTTCTCTCTTTGCGGCAATCCTTTCCTGAAGCTCTGCTTCTTTTCCATTTACGTTGGTATCAGTCTCCTGCATATGACAGACTCCTTTCTCTATTTTTGACATTTGCTGTTTCCGAAGGCGAAGGCTCTGGCGGGGCGTTCACCAGCCCTCTGCAGTTCAGGCAGAAATCTGCGGTATCCCTCTCTTTAGTCTCACGGTGTTTTACAATATATAACAGTGTCCTGCCGGAAATGTATCGGATTTTCAGATAAAACAGATAAACTCCGGTATTTTTTCATAACTTTTCAAACTGATGATACAATGAAACTTTTGCCAGAGTCAATCAGTGGCATTTTTTGTGGCAGAATTTTCGAAATTCTAAAATATGGAAGCTGCCAGATACTGGTGGAGTGTTACAGTACGGATGGAGCCAGAGCAGGGCTTTTTGAAAGTCTGATGAGCGAAGGATTAAAGAAAGAAACCATCGGCGATATTTCAGGCCAAAAACCTTTATGAGAAAATATTCACCTCTGCTTCAAATCAGAGAGGCTTATCCCAAAATGATCATTGCCCGGACAAGGCATCTGAAATCTTTGAATAATAAAACAGGAATTTCTGAAATACAGAGAAGAACAATCTGGCAGAATCCGGCTTTTTCAGTACCGAATTCTGCCATGGACGTTCTGTTTTTTGAATGTGTATTGATTATAACAGATCTTCCGCAAGCGTGAACCATTCGTCAGCAGACAGGTTCATATCATATCCGGAAAGACTGTAAAAGTTTGTTCCATCGCTCCAGATGACGCTTTCCTGTTCAGAAGAAGACCCATCCTCTTCGAGGGACTCTTCCAGATAATACAGTGTGACAGTCTGGCCGGATTTGTCCTGGCAGGTGTCTGTCTGAATAGCAGTCTGTCCAGCTTCCGCAAGCGCTTCCTGGCTGGCTGCTTCTTCCAGAGGACTGATTTGATAGATCAGGGCTGCCTTATCATTTAAGTAGCTGATGTAAATACTCTTGTAGGTGCCGGCTGCTTCTCCATTTTCATCATAGTCAGTGTCCTCGTTGATATTCAGAGCGCCAAAGGAAAATCCGTAATCGAGAGTTTCCGGGCAGCGGAAGGAAAGACCTGTCTCTTTCTGTGCCTGCTCCACAGCCTCATAGCTGTGGGTCAGAGTGGCGGGAGCGGGACTGGAATCCGTCCGGACAGCCCGCAGGGCAGCATAACAGGTACATCCCAGACATAAAACAAGAACAGCAGCGAACACAAGAACAGATTTTTTGACGGCAAAATGTTTCATATGTATACTCCTTTCCGGCAGACTGGCCAGAGCGTCTCTGGTCTTCTGCGGCAATCTGATTTCATCAAAGGTTTCCTTATACAGCTTCCGGTCCATATCCATCCTCCTTAAGTATTGTTTTCAGTTTTTCACGGCTTCTCATCAGGCGTGTCTGAATCGTGGATTCTTTTATATGGAGAATTCTTGAAATCTCCTTTACAGAATATCCTTCATAGTAGTACAGATGAATTACTATCCGGTACATCTGCGGAAGCTGCCGTACAGCGTCGTACAGTTCCGAATGTTCCTTCATAAAGAACAGAGGCTCTGAAGGACCATCCTCCAGATAATTCACTTTCTTTTTCCAGAACGAATGGAAAACATGCTTTCATTAATAATAACAGCTGAAAGGAGAAAAATATCTCATGAACGGAAAAATGTCGAAAAAACTGCGCTATGGTAAACGAAATATCAATATCGAAGCGAAGTATTCACTACACCGCGTCGGTATCTGGATTTGTCCACGGGCGTCTGCTATACTTTTCTTAAAGGAACTTGGCGGAAAATCAGAATTTTATGAGAGGAAAGGATCCTGTACCATGAAAATGCGGAAACAGAAAACATGGCAGCATGAAGTAACAGGCATTGATGGAAACACAATTTTATTTGGTGTCAATATATTTGATTATCAATGGAAGCCGGCAGGACAAAGAGTAAAAGTCCGGGATCCTCTTTATAATCAGGAATATGAGTTTCCGGTTTATACGGCTGTTATCAATGGGGAGGAGCATGAGTTCGCGGCGGGAGAATTCAGTAATTGTGTTTGGGGATTTTTTCTCCTGAAGTATTAATCTCCATCGCGCAGAGGATTCTTTTTCCAAATCATTCCCAGCTGCCTGGGAGTTGAGCAGAGCGGACAGCAGAATGAACGGTTTTGGCACTGTGGCTATGCAGAAGCAACAGCTATGCAAAAGCAGCAGCTATGGGGTGTAAGGAGTATGCTTTTGAGAAACTGAACAGGGGCAAGGAGTATTCGATTATCAAAGCGGATAATTTTCCCTCTATCAAGGTGGCCGAAAGCATTGGTATGCTCAAAGAAGATGAATTTATTACGCAATACTAGAATGGTGATATGCTTCATTTCCTGGATTCTGCTCGGAAGCGCCAATGACGGCGCTGACTGGGCAGCAAAATCAGGGTTTGGATAAATAAGAAGGGGCTGCCGGGAAATAGACAACCCCTTCCTGATCGGTTTTTCTCTTTCTTAAGATCGGTTTTTTACTTTACAGATGAGCTGCGTCATAGTTCCCATGGGACAGTAGACACACCAGCTGCGGGGCTTGAACAGTACCATGGTAATCAGTCCCAGCACGGTGGAGGTGAGCATCACGCTGTAAAAACCGAAAGCGAACTGAGCAGCTCCCTCGTGAAACAGCATGCCGTGATAGGCCCACTGCCACGGGAGCTTAAAGGTCCACAGAAGCGTTACCACCTGACGGAGCCCCTGAGCGCCGGAAAACACCAGATAGGTGTTCCAGAGCATCTGAAAAAACATTGCGAAAAAGAAGATTAAAAATCCGTACCGGAAGGCCTTACTTTTCATCCATCCCGGAATATCCTTTCGGCGGGAGAGACCGAAGCGGCCGCCCAGCAGTCCGAACAGCTGTCCTCTGCCGCAATAGCGGTTACAGTAGCCCTTGGTTCCCTTTGTCAGTGAAATAATAAGGGGGACGAAAAAGCAGATGAGTCCCAGCCACGCGAAAAGGATATTAAAAAAGCCCAAAAGCAGATAGGCGAGAGAAAAAATCCAGAGATAATCATACCATTTCTTTTTCACGCTTCCACCTCCTCGATCCGGATGACGCTGGTCGGACATTCCTTTGCACATTTGCCGCAGCCCACGCATTTTTCCATATCCACCTGGGCCGTAATGCCTTTTACGATTTGAAGCGCTCCTTTTGGACAGACCTTCACGCAGCAGCCGCAGGCCACACAGTCTGCCGATTCCACAAATGCTTTCCGCTTTTTTCTGATAGCAGCCATAATGAGTTCTCCTTACAGATTTCTTGATTGACTGCTTCTATCATACATCAGAAAAATTTTCTTTTCTGTGACGATGTCACGAAAGAAGAGGCATATTTTCTGTCAGACCTTCAGTATCCCCTTTGCTTCCTCAAGCCTCTGATAAAACTGTTCATAGAAATCCCGGCCAGGCTCCCAGGGCTTCTGGTAGAAGCTTTTGAGAATGTACAGGCTGACCATTTTCTGATATTCCCCTCCGGTCTCGGAAGCCTCCAGGCGGGCGCTCAAGTCTTTCAGAAAATAATGCCAGTCAAGAATAAACTGCTCGTTTCGTTTCACGTCCGGCGTGTCGATCCATTTCTGCACTTTTACCTTCAGCTTGGGTTCCTTTTTACACTCATGCACCTGCAGAAAATACTGAAAGCTGTGGTTTTCATAGTACCGTCCCAGCGGAAAAATCCGGCATAGGCCGGGCCGCAGAGCATGAATGGTGCAGCGGCCTTCGCTGCTTAGAAAGCCGCAGCGCTCGCTTTCCCCATCCGTTTTCATATTCGGGAGAATGAGCCCTTCCTGCACGTTCAGCTCCAGCTTGTCTTTGAGCAGCTCGTCAAAGCTGGTCCCCAGTCCTGTGGTCAGTCTCCATACGTCATAGGGGTCCAGAATAATTGTGCTCCCCATGCTTTCACAGCAGTCTGAGCAGCCTTCACAGCCGCCGCAGTCCGCTTTTACCATGTCCCGAAGGCCGTAGAGCCGTCCGTCGGAAACCTCTTTCATATCAATATCGCGATCCATTTTTTACCTCCTGGATGCCGCGCTTTCTGTAAGAGCAGCCATAAGCAGTACCCCGCGCGTTTTTGTATCTGGTTTTTGTATCTCGAAGCTGTCATGATAATTTACCCTTGTGGGATTTTCGATTTTATGGTACACTCTTTACTGGAACCCAGTCAAGAGCTGATTTCCGCAAAATAGACTGTTTCCGTAGCTCAGCAGGATAGAGCGACCGCCTCCTAAGGTTGTGCTCAACCAATCAACTCGAAGCCAAAAGTGATCGTTACCAATTCAATTTCATATAAGTCTCTGTAGCTCAGCAGGATAGAGCGTTCGC
>CALWAZ010000162.1 GCA_944375725.1 uncultured Merdimonas sp.
GAGCATGAAAATAAGAATTACCAGCTGGAATGGACTCTGGACTCCGATCTGGTGACGGAGTATGTGGACAGCGAGTGCACCCAGTTTGATCAGGAAGCGGTAGATGCCACGCTGAAGAAGAGCGGAAGCAGTTTTGAGTATGTGCCGGGCACCACAGGACTTCTGCTGGATGCGGAAGGCGCTGTGGAGACCATTACGGACTACATAGAAAATCAGTGGGATTATACGGAAGGCAGCGTAGAGCTTCCGGTGGCCATTGATGAGCCCCAGGGAAGTGAGGAGGAGCTGAGCAGGGTGAAGGATGTGCTTGGCACCTTTACCACATCCTATAAGACATCCAACAGCAACCGGTCTCAGAATATCGCGTCCGGCGCCGAGCATATCGACGGCACAATCCTGTATCCGGGCGATACCTTTTCCGCTTACGAGGCTGTAAGCCCCTTTACCACGGAAAACGGCTATTACATGGCAGGCTCCTATCTGAATGGAAAGACCGTAGACAGTATGGGAGGCGGAATCTGCCAGGTATCCACGACCCTGTACAACGCGGTGATCCGGGCGGAGCTGGAGGTGACGGAGCGTTCCGGCCATTCCATGTCCGTGTCCTATGTGGATCCGGCAGCAGACGCGGCCATCGCGGGCACCTATAAGGATCTTAAATTTGTAAACAATACGGAGGCCCCCATTTATATTGAGGGATCCACAGCCAATAAAACGATCACCTTTACGATTTACGGGGAAGAGACACGGCCTTCCAACCGGACCATCAAGTTTACGAGTACGACCTTGAGCACCACGCCTCCCACGACTCAGATCGTGGCGGACGGAGGCCAGCCTATCGGCTATATCGTGGCTGCAAACGGACACACCGGCTCTGTGGCGGAGCTTTACAAGCATGTCTATGTAAACGGCGTGGAGCAGGAAGTGATCAAAATGAACAAGACCACATACCAGATGTCGCCGCGGACCATTACCGTAGGCGTGGCAGGGGATCCGACGCTGTCCAATGAGCTGCAGGCTGCCATTGCCACCCAGGATGAGGCGCTGGTAAACGCCACACTGGCATCCTGCGTGGCCCGGATGCAGTAAAAGAATGAGACTAATGCAGAATGGGAGCGCTGTCAGATGAAGGTCGGAAAGATTTCAGAGACCATTTTAAAGAGAAGTATATTTAAACAGATTCATACAAAACGGGACGAGGTGCTTCTGGGGGCCGGCGTAGGAGAAGACTGCGCGGCCATGAAGCTTGCGCCCGGAGAAGTCTTTGTCATCTCCACGGACCCTATCACGGGCACTGTGAAGGATGTGGGGATGCTGGCGATTCAGATCACGGCAAACGATCTGGCCAGCAGCGGCGCGGAGCCGGTGGGAGTCATGCTGACGGTGCTTCTGCCGGAGGCGGTCGAGGAGGAAGATATCCGGGAAATGATGCGGCAGGTGGAAGAGGCCTGCGCCCGTTTTCATATTCAGGTCATGGGAGGCCATACGGAGGTGACAAAGGCTGTGAATCAGCCAGTCATCAGCGTCACCGGAGTCGGAAAGGTCCGGGAGGACCGCCTGGTGTCCACAGCGGGCGCAAAGCCGGGGCAGGATATTCTCGTGACCAAATGGATTGGGATTGAGGGTACCTCCATCATCGCCAAGGAAAAGGAGCAGGAGCTGAAAGGACATTTTTCCGAGTCCTTTGTGGAGACCGCCAAGGGATTTGACCAGTATCTGTCTGTGCTGCCGGAGTCCCGGATTGCGGTGGAGCATGGTGTGAGCGCCATGCATGATGTGACCGAGGGCGGTATCTACGGAGCGCTCTGGGAGGTGGCCGAGGCTTCGGGAATCGGATTGGAGATCGATCTGAAAGCCATTCCCATCCGCCAGGAGACTGTGGAGATCTGCGAGTATTTTGAGCTGAATCCATATTATCTGATTTCCAGCGGCTGTATGCTGATGGCCGCGGACCGGGGACACGATCTGGTCCGGAAGCTGGAGGCGGCCGGCATTCCGGCGGCTGTGATAGGAAAGGCGGCGGAGGGAAAGGCCCGCCGTATCTGGAATGGCGGGGAAGAAAGCTACCTGGAGCGTCCGAAGACGGACGAATTATATAAAATCTATCATAATTAACGGGAGGGTATTGCTGTGAGAGAAAAAATACTGACGTTCATTGAGAACAACAGCCGTATCGATCTGAAGGATCTGGCCGTTATGCTGGGATCCAGTGAGACGGAGATCGCCAATGAGATCGCGGATATGGAGAAAGAGGGGATTATCTGCGGCTACCATACGCTGATTGACTGGGATAAGACCAGCGAGGAGAAGGTGACGGCTCTGATTGAAGTCAAGGTAACGCCCCAGCGGGGACTGGGCTTTGACAAGGTGGCGGAACGCATTTACAATTACCCGGAAGTAAACAGTGTGTACCTGATTTCCGGCGGCTTTGATTTTCTGGTTATGCTGGAGGGCAAAACCATGCGGGATGTGGCGCAGTTTGTCTCAGATAAGCTGTCTCCGCTCGACTCGGTTCTCAGCACTGCCACACATTTCATATTGAAAAAATATAAGGATCATGGTTCTATTATGACACATGAGACCAAAGATGAAAGGATGCTGATGACGCTGTGAGAAACCCATTATCTGACAAGATTGTTGCGATTCCCCCGTCCGGCATCCGGAAATTTTTTGATATTGTCAGCGAGATGCCTGACGCCATTTCCCTGGGTGTGGGCGAGCCTGATTTTGACACGCCCTGGCATATCCGGGATGAGGGTATTTATTCCCTGGAAAAGGGACGCACCTTTTATACCTCAAACGCAGGCCTTAAGGAGCTGCGGGAAGAGATTGTGCGTTATCTGGAGCGGCGGATTCATGTGAGCTACCACCCTTCCGATGAGGTTCTGATCACGGTAGGCGGCAGCGAGGGCATCGATATGGCCTTCCGTGCCATGCTGAATCCCGGGGATGAGGTGCTGATTCCCCAGCCCAGCTATGTTTCCTACGAGCCCTGCGCGATCCTGGCGGACGGCGTGCCGGTGATTATTGAGCTCAAGGAGGAAAATGAGTTCCGTCTGACAAAGCAGGAGCTGCTGGACGCCATCACAGATAAAACGAAGATACTTGTTCTGCCGTTCCCCAATAATCCCACGGGAGCCATTATGGAGAAAAAGGATCTGGAAGAGATCGCGGAAGTAGTGGTGGAGAAGGATCTCTACGTACTTTCGGATGAAATTTACGCCGAACTGACCTATGGCAGCGAACCGCATGTTTCCATCGCGCAGATGGAAGGGATGCAGGAGCGCACCGTGGTTATCAACGGTTTTTCCAAAACGTATGCCATGACCGGCTGGCGTCTGGGCTATGCCGTAGGTCCGGCCGAAGTGATCGGTCAGATGACGAAGCTGCATCAGTTCGGCATCATGAGCGCGCCCACGATGGCGCAGTATGCGGCGATTGAAGCCCTGAAAAACGGCGACAGCGACATCGAGTACATGCGTGAGCAGTATGATATGCGCCGTCGTCTGATCGTCGACCGCCTGAACGCCATGGGACTGACCTGTTTTGAACCGGAAGGCGCGTTCTATGTGTTCCCGTCGATTAAATCCACAGGGCTTACTTCCGAGGAATTCTGCGAGCGGCTGATTTACAGCCACCGCGTGGCGGTGATTCCCGGTTCGGCGTTCGGCAAATGCGGAAACGGCTATGTCCGCATTTCCTATGCCTATTCCATCCGC
>CALWAZ010000163.1 GCA_944375725.1 uncultured Merdimonas sp.
TTTACCACTTTTTCATCGCAGGACAAAACATCTGTCAGATTGATCAGCATAGTTCTCTCCCAATGCACACTAGGCTATTATACTCATTGCAAGGAGGTTTGTCAAGTAAAAAATATTTACTGTGTCCAACCTCCACCTTGCACAGAATTACTGTACCAGACGAAGGGTCTCCCGCGCGATAGCCAGCTCCTCATTGGTCGGCAGGATCATAACCTTCACCTTGGAATTCGGAGTGGAAATCATGCGCAGCTGTCCGCGGCAGTCATTTGCCTCGTCGTCAATCTCCACGCCCAGATATCCCAGATAATCGCAGATGGCTTTCCGCCTGATCTTGTCATTCTCACCTACGCCGGCTGTGAACGCGATAGCGTCTACTCCGTTCATGGCTGCCGTGTAAGCTCCGATATACTTCGCTACGCGGTATACAAACGCCTCCAGAGCCACCTCAGCCAGATGGTTTCCTTCCTCCGCGGCCTTCTCCACATCACGGAAATCGCTGGATACTCCGCCGCTCATGCCCAGAATACCGGACTTCTTGTTCAGAATGTTCAGCATCTCGTTGATGTCCTTGCCCTCTTTGTTGCAGATATACTGCAGAATCGCCGGGTCAAGATCTCCGCTTCTGGTTCCCATGATCAGGCCCTCCAATGGGGTAAGTCCCATGGAAGTGTCCACGCACTTTCCGCCGATAGACGCGGAAATGCTGGCGCCGTTGCCCAGATGACATACGATTACACGGCCCTTCTCCGGATCCAGGCCCGCGAATTTGATCGCCTCGCCGGATACAAACATATGGCTGGTGCCGTGGAAGCCGTAGCGGCGGATGCTGTATTTCTCATAATACTCATGGGGAATCGCGTAGAGATATGCCTTCTCCGGCATAGCCATACCGAAAGTGGTATCAAATACGGCCACATTCGGAACGCCGGGCATAGCCTCTTCACAGGCCTCAATACCCATCAGGTTGGCCGGATTGTGAAGCGGTCCCAGGTCGAAGCACTCGCGGATGGTAGCCTTTACATCCTCGTTTACCTTAATGGACTCGGTAAACTTGATGCCGCCGTGCAGTACGCGGTGTCCTACTGCGGAAATTTCGCTGGTATCCTTGATTACGCCGTACTCCGGATCTACCAGAGCCTTCATAACCAGGGCAATCGCCTCGGTATGCTTCGGCATGGACTCTTCCACTACCAGTTCCTTACCGTTTGCCTTATGGGTCAGCTTGGAGCCCTCGATTCCGATTCTCTCGCAGAGACCCTTTGCCATTACACTCTCATTGTCCATATCAATCAGCTGATATTTCAGAGAGGAGCTTCCGCAGTTTAATACTAAAATTTTCATAGCTGTGTGTTTCCCTTTCCCTTGATATGATGTTCCTGTGCCCGTACGGCACTGCTCATTGTCCCCCAGGGGACCCTTCTCTTGGCCTTCCGGCCAATTCACCTTATCTCCGCAGTGCCGGCCCGCAGGCGGAGCCTGCGGGCGCGCGGGCATTCGCTCTATCGTACGGGCAGCATACGGTCGTGAGCGTAAGCCTGCTTACGCTCATTCCCTCCTGCTGCCGTACGGCACTGCTCATTGCTTTCGCGTCTATTTTACGATCTCGCCGTATACCTCTCCTGCGCAGCCAGCGGCATTTGCCTCGTCTGTGTCAATGTGCATAGCCAGCGCATACTTGGGGCTTACACGTACTACTACATCGCCGAAGATCAGGCTTCTGCCCTCTGTATCAATCTTTACGGATACGATATCCTTGTCCTTTACGCCCATCTTCTCAGCGTCCTCGGGAGTCGCATGGATATGGCGCTTCGCAGCGATTACGCCTTCCTTCAGCTCTACCTCTCCGGCAGGTCCTACCAGCTTGCATGCTCCGCTGCCAGCCACATCGCCGGACTCACGGATCGGCGCGGTAACGCCGATGGAACGGGCGTCAGTCAGAGACAGCTCAATCTGAGTCTCCGGACGTACCGGTCCAAGGATGGAAGCCATCATTTCCTTCTTGCTTCCTACGATTTTAACCTTCTCGTTGCAGGCAAACTGTCCCGGCTGAGACAGATCCTTTTTCTTTGTCAGCTCGTAACCCTTGCCGAACAGAGTCTCCAGATCCTCCTGAGTTACATGTACGTGACGTGCAGATGTTTCAACGATGAATTTCATGATACATTCTCCTTTTCTATGTAGTACTGTTTCACAAATCCGGTTCCTGAATCCGTCCGGGGGTTTTGCATTCCCTCCAGAGAGGAACACGGTCTTATTTACATTTTATGTGCTTTCCTCCGGTTTTTCAAGCCCTCTCCCCAAAATCTTTGTACTTTTATTGGTACAAAGGCCTGCTTTTTCAATGCTCTCCGTACACCTCGGAGACCAGGATGCAGTTGGGGGTCTCGATGGGGATCGGACGCCCCTTCATGGTAAAGTATTTTTTGTCGTAATGCACCTCAAAGATTGTAATGGTGTTGCTCTCATGGTTCAGGGACATGATATGGCGGTTGTCCGGGAAAAAGTCAATGGCCTTGGGATAATCGCCGCTGATGGGAAGGATGCAGATCCTGTCCAGAAGCCCTGTCTCCAGGTCCACATGGAAAAGTCCTGCCGTGTTGTCCCCCGCGTTTGTGCAGAGCACCTTTGTGCCATCCTTGGAAAACCGCAGCGCGCAGGCCGCGCTGGTGGAAGAATGGTAATCGTTCAGCGTGGGAACCTTCTGGATCAGCTCAAAGGACGGATTCTTTCCGCTTCCATCATACTTATACACGGTAATATAATTTTTCAGCTCGCTGATTACATAGGCAAATCTTCCGTCCCGGCTGAATTTGATAATACGGGGCGCGGATTCCAGCTCACAGAACAGCAGATCATACAGAGAAATCTTTCCGGTCCTGTGGTCAAACTTATAAATCTTAATCTGATCAGTACCCAAATCCACGGCGCAGAGATATTTTCCGTCCGGAGTCAGATTCACACAGTTCACATGGGGACGGAAATTGCGCTCTGCCACGCTGCCCAGTCCCTTATGGAAAACCTCGTCGGTCATCTCTCCTACGGTTCCGTCCTCATTCAGGCGCATAACCGTCACCTTTCCATCATGCCAGCCTGCCACAAAAAGATATTTGTCATCCCTGTCTGTGGAGAGGTAGCAGCCCCGCATTCCCTCAATGCTGGCGCAGTTTAAGGGCTCCAGATCCCCGTCCGGAAGCACGGTAAAGGAGCGGACTCCCTCATCCGCGATGGAATACAGGAATCTTCCGTTGTGAGACATTTTGATGTAGGAAGGATTGTTGATAGGGATCACCTTGCGCTCTGTCATCCTGCCGTTTTCCACATCCAGATCAAACAGATGAATGCCCACGCTGCTTCCATGGGTATAGGTGCCCACATAGGCTACATACTTTTTCTCGTCCATACTGACCTCCTTTTACTTCCCGCTCTGATTCAGATAATTTTCAAATATCTCCAGGGTCTCTCCCAGCTCCTCCTCCGTCATGGCCGCCGAAAGGAACATGGCTTCAAACTGGGAGGGCGCAAGATAGATTCCATGATTCAGCATCCAGGAGAAATAGTCCGCAAACGCTTTCGTGTCCGATGTCTTTGCCTGGGCATAGTTGGACACCGGAGTTTCCGTGAAATACAGGCAGCCTAAAGAACCGATATGGTTGACCTGCCAGAGCTTTCCCGCCTCCTGTACTGCCTTTTTCATTGCCTCAAAGAAACCATCCGCCTTCTGATTCAGCTCCTCATAGAACTCCGGCGTATCCCGCAGAAGACGGAGCTGGGCCAGTCCTGCCGCCATGGCCACAGGATTGCCGCTTAAGGTTCCCGCCTGATAGACCGGGCCGCTGGGGGCAATCATTTCCATGACATCCTTTCTGCCGCCGTAGGCTCCTACCGGCATGCCGCCGCCGATAATTTTGCCAAAGGTCGTCAGATCCGGCTTGATTCCGAAATATCCCTGGGCTCCGGAAAGACTTAACCGGAAACCGGTAATCACCTCATCAAAAATCAGCAGGCTTCCATATTTATCGCAGATTTTCCGGAGTCCGGAAAGGAAATTCTTCTCCGGGAGAACCACTCCCATATTTGCTGCCACCGGCTCCACAATCACAGCCGCAATCTCAGAACCAAAGGAAGAGAACAGCTCCTCCACACTGTCCAGATCATTGTAAACAGCCGTCAGCGTATCCTGCGTGCAGCCCTCAGGCACTCCCGCGCTGTCCGGGATTCCCGCTGTCATCACGCCAGAGCCTGCTTTCACCAGCATGGAGTCGCTGTGTCCGTGATAGCAGCCTGCGAATTTCACAATCTTGTTCCGGCCGGTAAAGCCTCTGGCCGCGCGGATAGCGCTCATCACCGCTTCTGTACCGGAATTCACCATGCGGACCATCTCGATGGAGGGAACCAGGCTGCAGATCAGCTCTGCCATCTCCACTTCCCGCTCTGTGGCCGCGCCGAAGCTCAAGCCTTCCTGGCAGGCCTCCAGTACCGCCTCCAGCACCGCCGGATGATTATGGCCCAGAATCATGGGGCCCCAGGAGCCCACAAAATCCAGATAAGTATTTCCATCCACATCTGTCATATGCGCCCCTTTTGCCGAGGCGATGAACCGCGGGGTCTCCCCCACAGATCCAAAAGCACGCACCGGAGAATTGACGCCGCCGGGTATGAAGCGCACCGCTTCCGAAAAAAGCATCTCTGATCTAGTCATTATCCGATTCTCCCTTCATCCATAAACCCTGCCAGCTCTTTTGCGAAATAGGTCAGGTACAGATCTACGCCGGCCCGGTAAGCGCTGACTGCTGTCTCGCAGATAATGGAAGCCTCATCCACATATCCCAGGGAACCTGCGGCCTTGATCATGGCATACTCTCCGCTGACGCTGTAAGCCGCCACAGGGAGAACCGTATTTTCCTTCACCTCAGACACCACATCCAGATAACTCATGGCCGGTTTCACCATAATGATGTCCGCGCCCTCTTCCACGTCCAGAAGGGCCTCTTTTACCGCCTCTCTCCGGTTGTGGTAATCCATCTGATAGGATTTCCGGTCACCAAAGGCAGGAGCGCTTCCCGCCGCGTCGCGGAAGGGTCCGTAAAAGGCGGATGCATACTTGACCGCATAGGACATAATCGGAGTCTCCAGGTATCCGTTTTCATCCAGCATCTCCCGGATCGCGGCCACGCGGCCGTCCATCATGTCAGAGGGGGCTACCATATCCGCGCCTGCCTGCACCTGGGAAAGGGCGATTTTCGCCAGATATTCCAGAGTCTTGTCATTATCCACATAATCTCCCTTCAGAATTCCGCAGTGGCCGTGGGAAGTGTATTCACACATGCACACGTCTCCGATGCAGTAGAGATCCGGAAACTGCTTTTTCGCCTCCCGGAACGCTTTCTGAACGATGCCGTCTTCCGCGTAGGCTCCGCTTCCGCATTCGTCCTTGTGATCCGGAATTCCGAAAAACATCACGCTTCCTACTCCTGCCTTTACCACTTCCTCCAGCGCATAGGGAAGCCGGTCGATGCTGTAGCGGTACTGTCCGGGCATCGTGGGGATCTCTTCCTTTACGCCGGTTCCCTCCATCACAAACAGCGGATAAATCAAAGAGCTCTTATCCATCCTTGTCTCTCTGACCATTTTCCGTAAGACGCTGCCTTTTCTTAATCTTCTGGGTCTGATACTCATTTCCATTTTAAATCTTCTGCCTCTCTTTCTCTCTGTGCCAGCAGGTCTCTTACCTGCTCTGTCACTTCTTTTGCAAGTCTGTGGTTCTTTCCCTCCGCCGTAATTCCGGCTACAATTCCGCCTCCGGCGGCAATTCCCGGGAAATAGAAATCACATTTTTCTCTGTCATCCGACAGATTCACGGGGATCCCAAGCCTTCTGCACTCCTGCCAGACTGCCCGGTTCGTCTCGCCGCTGTCTGTGGCCGCAAGCACAAACACCGCGTCCTCCAAAAGACCTGTAAGCCCCGGGGCATAACAGCCCTTCCGCCAGATCAGCTTTCCTTCCTCTGCCAGCTTTTCGACCTCCTCCGAAGCCTCCGGCGCCAGCACCGTAATCCGCGCCCCGAAATTCAGAAGGGTGCGGATTCTGCGGGAAGCTATGGTTCCGGCTCCTATCACTGTGATTTTTTTCTTTTCCAGATCGATGAACAGGGGAAAATACCGGCTCATGCTTCCTGCCATCCCTTGCACACGTCAATCCATTCCTTCGCGCGGGAATATTTCTCCAGCTCCTCCAGATTCAGCTCAATAGCGCTGTTGGCGCTTCCTGCTGCCGGAAACACCGTGTCGAACCGTCTCAGCGACTCATCCAGATAAACCGTGACGCCCTCCGGTACTCCAAAGGGGCATACTCCGCCGATGGCATGGCCGATCAGCTCTGTGACCTCATCACCTTTGAGCATCTGCGCCTTTTTGTGGAACTTTGCCTTATATTTGCTGTTGTCCACCTTGGCGTCTCCTGCCGCCACGATGAGAATCGGCGCATCCTCTACCTTAAAGGACAGAGTCTTGGCGATTCTGGCCGGCTCACAGCCCACAGCCTGGGCCGCCAGCTCCACCGTCGCGCTGGAGGTATCGAACTCCCGGATTCGATTCTCCATTCCATAACCACGGAAATAATTCCGCACCACTTCGATTGACATTTTTCCATAACCTCCTCTGTGCCAGCGGAAGCTCCTGCTTACAGGTCTTCCTCTTCTATTTCTTTCAAAGCCTCTTTGAAGGCTTCTCTTCCTTCTTCAATTTTTCCCCTGTCACGGGTATTTAAAATTTCCTCGAAATTCCGGATCTGCAGATCGAGAAATCTGCGCACGTCTCCCATACTTTCCTCATACATACGCTCCGCGCGCAGAAGCAGCAGCCTGTTCTCCTCCTGATCCCTCGGATGAATCTTCAGATAGGAGAGCTCTTTCATGCGCTCCTCGATCTCCTCATCCGTCATCTCATTTTCCTGACTCTTGATGATCTGCTTCTTTACTTCCCCGGTCGAGAGTACCTTGACCTCCACCTCCAGAATAGAATTGATGTCATAGGTGTAAGTCACGTCCACCGCTTCCTCACCGGCCCGGTTCTTCGGCACATTCACTGTAAGCTCTCCCAGCAGCAGATTGTTGGCCGCGAACCGGCTCTCTCCCTGAAGAATGTTGATGGTCAGCTTTGTCTGGTCGTCACGGATCGTGTAAAAACGCTCGGTCCGGCTGGCCGGTATCACTGTATTTCTCTCAATGATCGGACAGTAATGGCCGGATTCAAAGCGTCCGCCTCCCCGGTCGATGGTGACCTCTGTGCCCAGGGTGAAGGAGCATACGTCAGTGAGAATCACTTCCTTCACGGCAGCGTTGCGTTCCTTCATAGCCGCCTGGATGGCCGCCCCGAGCGCCACTGCCTCATCGGGATGGACCGAGGTATCCGGGAATTTCCGAAACAGTTTCACGATAAAATTCTTGACTACCGGAAGGCGGGTGGCGCCTCCCACCAGCACAATCACATCGATGTCCGAAAGCTTGATATGGGCATCGGAAAGGCTTCTCTGAACAGGCCTGCGGATCTTCTCCAGCAGAGGCTCGCACTGATCCTCATACTCCTTTAAGGAGATCTCAAGCGTTTCTTCCTTTCCGTCAATCACACAGGAAAACCGGCTGCGGACGCTGTCTGTAAAGCCCAGCTTGCAGTCCTCCGCCGCCTTGTGCACCAGTCCTCTGGTCTTTGCGTCCAGGCTGTCCGGATCAATTTTCTTTTTCTGCAGGAACAGCTTCTCCAGCACATCGGTGAAATCCTCGCCGCCCAGGTAATTGTCTCCGGCCACTGCCCGCACTTCCAGAATATTCTCAAAAAGCTCCAGAATGGACACGTCAAAGGTGCCGCCTCCCAGATCAAATACCAGAAATCTGGTGTTTCTCGTCTTTTCATACAGTCCATAGGCAATGGCTGCCGCTGTAGGCTCGCTGATGATGCGTTCCACCTTAAGGCCGGCCAGCTCGCCGGCCCGCTTTGTGGCCTTGCGCCGTTTGTCATCAAAATAGGCCGGCACACTGATGACCGCCTCCGTCACCGGCTCTCCCAGATAAACCTCCGCGTCCTCTTTCAGGGAGCGGAGCACGAAGGAGGAAAGCTCCTCAGCCGTAAACTGCTTTTTCCCCAGATCAAATTTCTTTGCGCTTCCCATACTCCGTTTAAACACAGAAGCCGTGCTTCCCGGATAGAGAATCCCCCGCTCTCTGGCGGTCTCCCCCACATAGATCTGACCGTTTTCATCCATGCTGACCACAGAGGGCGTCAGATGTTTTCCCAGGCGGTTGGGGATGATCTTCGGTCCGTCCTCCCCGTAATAAGCCGCCAGACTGTTTGTGGTTCCCAAATCAATTCCTATTATCATGCTATTTGCTTCCTTTGCTGTCTTTTCTCTCACCAGCGCTTTTTCAGCCGTTTCGTAAGAGCCTCCACCTTGGAAAGGCTCAGGTGGTTTCCCTTCGATTCCCTGCACGCTTCCTTAAAGCAGTTCAGTGCCTCCGGCAGATTTCCCTCTGCCTCCAGAAGAAGGCCCCTTGCCTCCCAGTAATCCTCGCAGATCTGATAATTACAATGCCTGCAGCGGGGCGCGTCCCCTATCTGCTGAAAATATTTTGCCGCATTTTCCAGATCTCCCGCGTAGAAAAACAGGCTGCCCAGCTCATAAAGCCTGCTCTTTCTGATATAGTAATTTTCCGCGTATTTATCCAGGCTGCCATACCGGGCGCAAATTGCGTCAAAGGCCTTTTTCTGATAAACAGCCGCTTCCTGCTGCCTTCCAAGGGCTGCCAGGCATTCCATCACATCCCGGCAGGCACGGATATATCCGTCGCTGTCCGGATCTTCCATCTCCAGCACCTTCTGATACATCTCCAGGGCCTTTTTCGGTTTTCTCTTATAATAAAGCATCATACCAGCCAGATGCTCCCAGGCTTCCTTCCTGCATTCCTGATTACTGCTGCGCATCTCCGTGACGCGTGTAAAGGAGGATACCGCCTTATCATACTTTTTCATCTGGGCATATATCTCGCCTTCTTCCAGCAGATACCGGGGCGTATCCTTATCGTAGCAGCGCTCTGCCATATAAAGGGCCACATCAAACTGCTCCAGCTTCTTGCTGACCCGCAGAAGATCTCTGCGCATACTCCGGTTCTCCGGAAACAGCTTCAGGCCTCTTCTGTACCACTCTGCCGCCCGCTCCAGCTCTCCGGTGCGCTCGCAGCAGTTTCCCAGATTTCCATAGGCAATCAGTGTCTCCGGCTTATCGCCCATGACCTCGATGGATTTTTTGAAAAGCTCCATGGCTCTTTCATATTTTTCCTGATATTTGTAGACACAGCCCCAGTTATTGTAAGCGTATGTATTCTTCGGCTCCAGTTCAGCCGCTTTCCGGAAATCTGCCTCTGCCTTGTCCCAGACACCTGCCTCCATATGGAGGAGCCCCCGTTCAATGTAGTAATAGGCCTCCGGCACCAGCTCCAGCTGCCGGTCCGCATAGGGCAGGCCCTCCCGGTAAAACTCCAGATCTCCCGTCTCTGTCAGCCGTTCCGTATAGATATCCACAATGTTTCCATTGATCCGCTGGTTTTCCGGATTCACCTGCAGGGCTTTTTTATAATAGTACACGGCCTTTTTCCAGTTTCCCATATCCTCGCAGCAGTGGGCCAGATTTTCATAAACCATTTCATTGTCGCCGTACTCCCGGACACAGATCAGGTACTCCTCCTTGGCCTCATCAAAGCGCTTCAAATCCGAAAGGGTATTGGCGCGGATCCAGTGGTAAAGCTTGTCCGGATGATATTTTAGGGCTTTGTCAATATACTCCAGGGCCTTTTTCTGTATATCGATGCCCCGGCAGCAGCGGGCCAGCTCATAATAAAGCTCCGCTCTGTTCTCATCCGAAACCTGATCCGCATGCTCCCGGAAGGTCCGCTCCAGCTCCCGGCATTTATCATAGGCCCTGCGGATATCCTGCTCCTCCCGGGCGGATTCTCTTAAAAGAGTAATCTCCAGCAGATCCAGCTTCGGGCTCGACACCTCCGCTTCCCTGGCCTGTTCGAGAATGCCTCTGGCGTCTTCGTACTGGCTGTAACGGATAAAGACATCGGCTGCCAGCTCATAAATGGGGGCATAGCCCTGCCAGATCGCCTTGGCCTGATAGAAATCATCCACCACGCCCTGGCCGTTATACAGTTCAAAGGCACATTTCTGGCGCAGCACATAAGCATAGAAGTCCCCGCCGTCATCGGCGATCATTTCATCACAGACAGCGGACGCCTCCTCATACCGCTTCTGGTCCATCAGAAGCTGGGTCTTTTCGATCCTGTGGTTCCGGTTCCCGGGCTCATTCCGAAGAGCCTCCTCCACAGCCTCCAGGGCCTGCCCGAAATATTCTTCCTTTTCTTTTTCGTCCCTGCTTTCCCGGGCCAGAACGTGGAAAGATTTGGCAATAATATCGCAGGCGCCGGCAATCCGGCCCGGAATTTTTGCCTCCTCTTTTCCCTTTTTCTCCAGATCGGCCTGCGCTTCTCTGGCCGCGGCTTCTTCCCGGATACAGGCAACGCATCTGCGCGCTTCCTCCGCCGCGTCCCGGTAGCGGCGCTCCACAAAATAACACTTGGAAAGCAGGTTATGGTATTCTCCCTGCTCTCCCGTTCCCACAGTCCGGCCCTCCAGAAGCTTTACGCCTTTTTCAGCCTCCTCATTCTGAAGATAACACCATCCAAGCTCCAGCACATCCCGCTCCGAAGCTGTACCAGCCTCCAGGCGCTCCTCATACGTCCGAATCAGTTCCCGGTTGATTCCCCGCATACATTCCAGCAGCGCTTCCTCCTGAGAACTGAGCCGCAGAGCTTCCACACAGTATTTTTTTGCCGTCTCATATTCTCCTCTGTCCTGATAATACATGGCCAGATACTTATTTGCCATATAGTGATCCGGAATCTCCTGCAGAACCAGTTCAAAGCAGCGGACAGCCTCCTCTTTTTCGCCTGCCATCCAGAGGATTTCTCCCCCGAACACATTCAGCCGCAGATCCTGTCCAAACTGTTTCAGAAGCCCGTGGACCAGCTCTGCTCCTTCCTGCGCCCGGCCCGCGTTCTTCTCGTACCGCGCCTGCTCCAGCGTCAGATAAGGATGCCTGATGGGCATGGCAAAGAGCGTCTCAAGGGTATGAGCCGCTCCTTCCGTATCCTGGCTGTCATTCTGCCGGCACAGTTCATAATAGTGGTAAAGAAAGGTATCGTAATCTGCCGTGTCCTCTCCCTCAAACCATTCATAGGGAAAATCATCATCGCTCTGACACTGGCGCAGCACAAAATCTATAAAATTGGGCGGGAACTTTTCCCTGAGATCCGCCTGTTCTTCCTGAAGCTGAAAAGTCCGGTCGATCAGCTTCCATATCTCCGTTTTGACCCGGTAGCTCTCGGACAAAAAAGCCAGAAGGGCATCTCTGGCCTCCAGGCCCGTATCCAGAGCCAGGCAGACCTCGTCCTCCAGAAGCTCCTTCCAGCAGTCCGGATCGATCCTTCTGCGTAAGGATCCATATACCTGCTTCACTCTGGACATCCATTTCTCCACAGGAGTCTCCGGCACTTTTTCCGTCTCATCCGGACGTTCCGCATAGGCATTCGCGGTCTCATAGGCCTCCCGCAGCCTTTTGAATCCTTCCGGATCATCCTCCGGATTGGTCTTCACCAGAAGACGCCGGTATGCGTTCCGGATGGCGTCCCTGTCCTTTGTCTTCTCAATTTCCAATACCGAAAAGCTGATATTTTCGTCCATGGTATCTCCCCTTTGTGATGCGCTTCTTTCGTCTGCCCGCGCCGCGGATTTCTCCGCTTTGGCATCTGAGCCCATACTGGTTATAAGTATATCACAAAGTTTACCGGTTGTGAACTGTCATCAGCGCGGTTTGTTTTCCGTCTCCTCCTTCAGCCTCAGACGCAGGAACCGCTTCTTCAGCTGCTTCAGATTCAGCGGAAACAGCGGGTAAATATAGCTCTTTCCCGCGATAGTCTTATTTCCCGCGATGGCCGCAAGGGTCAGCGCGAAGCCGCCGATATAACCCCAGAGTCCGAAAACAGAGGTCAGCACCAGCATAATCAGCCGCATGAATTTCAGGGCATAGCTGAGCTCATAGCTGGACTGGGTATAGTTGGCGATGGCCACAAAGGCCATATACATCATGATTTCCGCGTTAAACCAGCCGGAATCCACCGTAAACTGCCCCAGCACAATGCCGGCCGTGACGCTTAAGGGCGTGCTGAGCATGCTGGGAGTATTGATGGCAGCCAGCCGCATGCCGTCGATGGCCAGCTCCAGCATCAGGAACTGCCAGACCACAGGGACATTGACCGGTTCCTTGATCTGGATAAAGGCCAGCCAGTCCGGAATCCACTGGGGATTTTGAAACAGCAGCAGAAAGGTAGGCGTCAGCAGCAGCGTGATTACAGCAATCAGAAACCGGGTCAGCCGCAGATAGGAGCCGGTGACCGGCGGAAAATAATAATCATCTGCCTCTTCCACAATATCAAATACGGAGGTGGGCACAATCATGGCCTGGGGCGAATTATCCACCAAGACCACAATATTGCCTTCCAGGATGGCCGCAGAGGCCGCGTCCGGACGTTCGGTAAACTTGAATTTTGGAAAGGGGTTGATCCATTTTCTTTCATAGATGCACTCCGCCAGGCTTTCCTGGTTCATCGTAAGAGAGTCCAGCTTAATGGCGCTGATACGCCCCTTCAGCTCACGCAGAAGCTTCCGGTCCACCCGGTTTTCCATATAGCAGAGCACAATATCCGTTTGTGAGGTTTTCCCGGCTGTCATAATCTCCATGGACAGCTTGGGGCTTCGGATCCGCCTGCGGATCAGAGCGGTATTAAAGACGAGCGTCTCCACAAATCCATCCTTGGAGCCCCGCAGAGCCTTGTCCTTGGACGGCTCATCCACGCTCCGCATGGGATAGGATCGGCAGTCCAGGCCCACGCAGGCGTCATAGCCGTCTATCAAAAGGCAGGTCACGCCGGAAAGAAGATTTTTTATAATATCGTCCTCATCCGTCATGACCGAGACTTCCACATAAGGCACCACATGATCCACCAGCTGCTGGGCTGTCTTCGGCACTTCCTCCGGTTTCAGCTTATAGAAAAACTCCAACAGTTTTTCCATAATGGCCTCCTCCAGAAAACCGTCGATAAAGTAGATGCAGGCATCCCACCCCGCGATTTTAATCCCTTTCCGGATAATATCAAAATTCGTATCCAGATTCAGAACTTCATTCAGTCTGGAGACATTCTCATTATAGCTTAAGGACAGCTTTTCTCCCATAATTCCAGGCACCTCCTGATACAGACTCTTTTTTTCCGCGGCCCGCCTCCCACAGGCAGCGCGCCGCGGCGCTTTTCCTCTAGTATTGGAAAAAAAGAGAAAAACTATACTTCCCAGGGAAGCGGAATGCGTGCTATAATGTCCAGGGATACGCGCGGTTCTGCGGCTTTTCTTCTGAACCCGCGGAACCGGAATACGTAAGAGGAGTATAGCCCATATGGAAAAAAAGATTTTATTCATCGATCTGGACGGAACCCTTTTGACTGACACAAAGGAGATCACTCCGGAAAATCTGAACGCGATACAAAGAGCTACAGATCTGGGGCATGCTGTGGTCGTAACCACCGGACGCCCGCTCTACAGTACTGTGCGCCAGGTGGAAAAGCTGGGGCTGACCAAGCCCGGCTGCTACGCCATCACCTCCAACGGCGCTTTAATTTACAATTCCCATACAAAAGAGATTATCTTTCAGACGGGAGTGCCCCGGGCCTGCCTGCGGGAAGCCTTCGACGAAGCCGTCCGGTTCGGCATTCATCCCCAGACCTATTCCGCCACAGGCGTGCTCTGCGAAAAGGACTGTCCGGAGATGCAGTACTACGCCAAATCCAACGTGATCAGCTATGAAGTGGTGGAAGACGTGACCAAAGCGCTGGATTTCGACCCCATCAAAATTCTGTTTATCGATCTCCATGACAGAAGCCGCCTGGAACGCTTCCGGGAACACATGAAGGATTTCAGCGAAAGATATCATCTGGACATGTTCTTTTCCTGCGATCAATACCTGGAATTTCTGCCGGAGGGAATCAACAAGGGCAGCGGCATCCGCTTCCTCTGCAATTACCTGAACGTGCCTCTCGACCATACACTGGCCGCAGGGGACGCGGAAAACGACATTACCATGCTGCAGACCGTAAAACTTCCCTGCGTCATGAAAAATGCCCGCCCGGAAATGTATCCTTACGGCGCCTATATTACCGAGCACGACAACAACCATTCCGGTATCGCCGAGATCATTGAAAAATTCATGCTGTAAAACTAAAAAGCATTGTAAAAGAGGACATCACCCGGCAGCAACTCCCGCCGGGTGATGTCCTCTTCTTTTCATTTTTCTATGTACCGGAACAAAACTGTTCCTTCCTGGCTCTATGGTCCTGGCTACAGGCTCAGGTCATTTCCTCCGTTCAGCTTATTGAACAGCAGCAGCGATATCACCGTCAGAACTGTCATAATCGTCGAAAGAGCCGCCGCGGTTCCGTAGTTTCCTCGGATAACCTCCGTGTAAATCGCGATAGTCAGTGTCTTTGTCCTGCCAGTATACAGGATAATCGCCGTGGACAGCTCGCTTATCATGGTCACCCAGCTGAGAATAGCGCCGGATACGATTCCTGCTGTCATCATCGGCACGGTAATCCGGAAAAAGGCCTTCATTTTCGAGGCTCCCAGAGAGATGGCCGCCTCTTCAATGCTCATGGGAATCTGCTGCAGGATAGCCACCGACGACCGTATGGTATAGGGCAGACGGCGGATGACCAGAGCAATAACCATAATCAGCATAGTGCCGCTGATCAGAAGCGGAGGCTTGTTAAAGCCCAGAAGAAGAGCGATTCCAAGCACAGTTCCCGGGATAATGTAGGGAATCATGGACAGAATATCCACCACGCCTGTGAGCGTATTCCTTCTTCTGACTACCAGGTACGCAATCAGAATTGCCATCAGGATAATCACCACAAGGGCAATCAGCGGAATGATAATCGTATTCTGAATGCTCTTTCCCAGTTTTCCAAAAGCTGTCACATAGCTGTCCAGAGAATAGCCTTCCACAAAAATCTTTCCTTCTGTATTTTTGAAGGAGGTATAAATCACATAGATCTGGGGCAGAACCGCGATTCCCACCACCAGGTAGGAAAACAGGTGCACCAGAAAGCCCACCATACCCTTTGGCGTTCTCTCCTCCATCGGATGAAGCGCGTTCAGAGAAAAGGACTTCCGGTTGGATACATATTTCTGCACCAGGAATACCAGCGTCGTAATGACAATGGCGATGACCGCAATGGCCGCCGCGAATCCGTCGCTTCCGCCTACCTCATTGATAAATTCCGTATACAGAATGACCGGGAAGGTACGGTAGCCTTCTCCTATCAGCATCGGCGTGCCGAAATCCGCGAAGGAACGCATGAACACCAGGAGGGCCGCGGCCAGCAGCGTAGGCATAATCAGCGGAACCACTACCTTCAGAAAGCAGCGCACGCCGGAGCATCCCAGGTTCTTGGACGCTTCAATCAGAGAGTTGTCGATGTTCTTCAGAGCTCCTCTCGCATACAGGAATACCAGCGGGAACAGCTGAAGGGTCATAACCAGCACGATTCCCCAGAAGCCGTAAATCGTCGGCGTGGAAATCCCAAGCTTCGCAAAAAACTCCGTAATCACGCCGCTTCTTCCCAGCAGCAGAATCCAGGAGTAAGCACCGATAAACGGAGCCGACATGGAAGCCACCACAATCAGAATGCTCAAAAGGGATTTCCCTTTGATTTTGAAAATCGAAAACAGATACGCCAGCGGCGTGCCGACCAGAATGGAAATCACAGTCGCCGCAATGGATACCTTAAAGCTGTTGAACAGGGTGTCAAAATAATAGCTCTTGGAAAAGAACTTGGAAAAGTTCTCCCAGGTAAAGGTCCCTGTCTCCGCATCCCACACAGACTGCCGGATCAGATAGCCCATGGGATAAATCATAAACAGCAGGTACAGCGCAATCATGGCCAGGGTGATAAAGCCCCATACATCCAGCCGGAACTTGTTATTATTTTTCATAAGCCTCACTCCTTACCAGATTGACATTTCCGGCCTTGTCAAAGATATTCACTTTTTCCCGCTTAATCTTCAGC
>CALWAZ010000164.1 GCA_944375725.1 uncultured Merdimonas sp.
GCGGTATCCAGCGTTCCGCGGATGATATGATATCTGGTACCGGGCAGGTCCTTTACTCTTCCGCCGCGGATCATAACAACGCTGTGCTCCTGCAGGTTGTGTCCCTCTCCGGGGATGTAGCTTGTTACCTCAATTCCGTTGGAAAGACGTACTCTGGCAATCTTACGAAGAGCTGAGTTCGGCTTCTTCGGTGTAGCGGTCTTAACTGCTGTACAAACGCCGCGCTTCTGGGGTGCGGATGTGTTTGTCGCTTTCTTCTTCAGAGAGTTGAATCCTTTCTGAAGGGCAGGAGCAGTAGACTTCTTTACAGATGTCTGTCTTCCTTTTCTGACTAACTGGTTAAATGTTGGCATTCCTTTCACCTCCTGTAATGAGTGGCTGGCATGATGCCGGCCCTGTCAGGCTGCTGTGTCGGTAATCGACAGTTTGTTTCCGCAGACAGTGAGCCAGACAGACTCACCCGCGTCTTCATTTGGCGCGCAGAAATACTGTATGTATCTTCGCGCACACGATAGTATTATAATGACGAAAGCCCCCTGTGTCAAGGGGTTTTTCCGCAACTTTTCAAGGTTTTTACCTGTTTTTTGTTACTATTCACAGCCGATTCAGACATGGGAACAGATGTGTCATGGTGGCACGTAAGCATCTGTTTCCATGTCTGAATCAGGACTGTGAATAGTAACTGTTTTTCACGTTCCCGCGCCGCTCTTTCAAGAGCCTGCGGCCTTTAATCCGCTCCCCGGAACTGGAATCCCGGTTCTAAAGCCGGTAGGTCTCTCCTATCACGTCGCCAAACAAGGGCATGGGCAGACCGTCCCCGGCTCTTTCACAGACCTTCACCGCGCTGGCTCTCCAGCCGTGCACGTCTTTCTCCGGCCGGGGCAGATGGACCGCCAGTACATGGCGGACCGTCAGGGCCTCCGCAATCTTTTTCCTGGAGGAGGGCAGGCCCAGAAGAGGGAAGGGGCCGATCAGCCAGTCCACCACCGGCGACCAGGAGGCCGCCCGCAGGAAAAGCTCCGCGTCCGGCCTTGCGTCTCCGGGGATCAGAAGCTTCCTGCCGCCCGCTTCCAGCAGGCAGACCAGATTCTGTATATCCGCGAACTGGTCTCCCATATGGGGGCTGTTGAACAGCGCCAGGTCCATCCCCGGAGCTTCCGGAAGCTTCATCCGGACCATTCCCGCCTCCTCCGGCGGAATCTCCGTCAGGATTCCCGCACCGCTCCTTTCCCGGAGGGCCTGAATCACCGCCCGGGTGGAAATCACATGGAGCTTCGGATTGATCTTAAACGCCTCCAGCACATCCTCCAGGCAGAAGTGATCGTCGTGCTCATGGGTAAAGACAAGGGTCTTAAGTCCCCCTCTTTCTATCTCCGAATACAGAAACGCCTTTTCCACCTCCGGAGTATCCATATAAAGTCCTTTCCGGTGGCGGCAGAAGACATCAATGCCGATCGATGCCCCTGCCGTTTCCTTTCCTGCTTTCTCTCCGGCTTCCCGGCCTGCTGTTTCTTCTATATTAATAAGATGAATCAAAACTCCCGCGTTTCCTGTGTGGCGGGCTGTCAGCTGATCTGTCATAACCGTTCTCCGTCCGCGTTTTTCTGTCTTTCATCTTAACGCCCCCGGAAGCCTTCTGTCAATCCTTTCCCAGTTTTCTACGACAGCATCATTTCCTGCCCCTGCCGCAGCAATCCTTCTGGCACAACGGTATTTTCATCACAGTGCCTTCCTCTTATTTCCTAATAGTAAGCTATTTACACTCACCGTTGCCGCCATATATCCGGCGGTAATCAGTACCAGCCAGCCGAAATAGCTTCCCGGCAGAGGCAGAAGGCCGAAGTCCTTTCCGAGGGGAAGGAAGGGAAGCAGAGTCAGCGCAGCCACAGACAGAAGCGTAGACACAAGCACCGGAGCGGAAGCCCTGCTCTGAAGGAAGGGAATCTTCCCGGTACGGATAAAATGAATCACCAGCGTCTGGGTCCACATAGACTCCACAAACCAGCCCGTCTGAAACAGGGCAGTGAATCCGGCCTGAGAGGCCGCGTCCAGCGTATGGTAGCTTCCTCCCCAGACAGCCGGACAGATCACAAAATACAGAAGCAGATACGTGAGGATGTCAAATACAGAGCTGACAGGGCCCATCCGGAACATAAACGTCTCCACAGAGGACGCATCCCAGACACAGGGCTTTCTCAAGCTTTCTTCGTCCACATGATCCCAGGGAAGGGCCGTGCAGGCCACATCGTATACCATGTTCAGCAGCAGAATCTGAATCGCCTCCATGGGCAGAAACGGCAGGAATACAGAGGCCGCCAGCACGGAAAACATGTTTCCGAAATTGGAGGCCGCGGTCAGCCGGATATATTTCATCATATTGGCATAGACCTTCCGGCCCTCCAGCACGCCCTGCTCCAGTACCAGCAGATCCTTTTCCAGCAGAATCACCTGGGCGCACTCCTTGGCCATATCTACGGCGTTGTCCACAGAGATTCCCACATCCGACGCTTTCATGGCGGCGCTGTCATTGATACCGTCACCCAGATAACCCACACAGTGTCCGTTTCTGCGCAGAGTCTCCACGACTCTTGCCTTCTGTTCTGGAGAAAGCTTCGCAAAGACAGACACTTTCTCTGCCTCTTTCTCCAGCTCCCGGTCAGACATCCGGTCCAGATCCGCGCCCAGAAGCACCGTGTCTGAGGGGATTCCCACCATATCGCAGATACAGCAGGCTACCTTTTCATTGTCCCCGGTCAGGACCTTGATGTCCACGCCGTGGCTGTGAAGGGCTTCCACAGCTCCCGCGGTGGCAGGCTTTGGCAGATCCAGAAAAGCCAGATAGCCCATCAGCACCATGTCCTTCTCATCTTCCGCCGAAAATGCCCCTGCCGGAGAGGGATTCGTCTTCTGTCCCAGCCCCAGCACACGCATTCCCTTTTCGTTCAGCCGGTTTACACTTTCCATCACCTTGTTCCGCATCTCTTCTGTAAGCGGGACCACCTGCCCCTGATACTCCACAAAGGCGCAGGCCTGCAGCATCTCTTCCGCGGCTCCCTTGGTAATCAGCTGCCGCTTGCCGTTTCGGTCCTCCACCACCACGCTCATCCGGCGGCGCTGGAAATCAAAGGGGATTTCATCCACCTTGGTATATGACTTTTCCAGAGCCTCCAGTTCCGGGTTGCCGGCCATCATGCTTTCCGTCCTTTCAATGACCGCCCGGTCCAGCAGGTTCCGAAGTCCGGTCTGATACCAGCTGTTCAGGAAAGCATGCCGCAGAATCCGGTCATCCTCTTTTCCGTCCACATTCAGATGCCGCTCCAGCACGATTTTGTCCTGGGTCAGAGTCCCGGTCTTATCCGTACAGAGAATATCCATGGAGCCCAGGTTCTGAATGGCATTCAGATCCTTCATAATCACTCTGCGGCGGCTCATGGCGACAGCGCCTCTTGCCAGGCAGGCAGTCACAATCACCGGCAGCATCTCCGGCGTCAGGCCGATGGCAATGGAGATGGCAAACAGAACCGCATGCAGCCAGTTTCCCTTCACAAAGCCATTGAGCGCCAGGACCACAGGCACCATAACCAGCATCAGGCGCACCAGCAGCCAGGACACGGAATTGACCCCTTTTTCAAAGGAAGTCTCCGTTTTCTTTCCTTCCAGCCTGCCGGCCATACTGCCAAGAAGCGTGCTGTCTCCCACGGCCGCCGCCACACCTCTGGCGCTGCCGCTGACCACACTGGTTCCCAGAAATGCCAGACAGCCTTTCTCCAGCGGCGGCACCTCCCGGAAATCCGGCTCTCCGGTTTTTTCCACCGGCTCGCTCTCCCCTGTGAGCGCCGACTGGCTGACGAAGAGATCCTTCGCCTCCAGAATGCGCATGTCTGCCGGAATCATGTCACCCGCCGCCAGATACACCACGTCACCCGGCACGATCTCCTCCATGGGAATCTCTTTGGGTCCCTCTTCTATCCGTTCCACGCAGGCAGTGGTCTTCAGCATCCGGGATAATCTGGCGGCTGCGTTCCCGCTGCGGGTTTCCTGTACCAGACGCAGTACGCCTGATACCAGCACCATCGCCCCGATGATGATCACAGAAGCCGGATTCTTCTCTCCCGGTTCCGCCCAGATCACCTCTGTAAACAGAGAGACCAGAGCCAGGACACACAAAATCAGGGAAAAGGGATTGACGAAAGCCTTCCACAGCCTTCCCGCCAGAGAAATCTTTTCTCCCCGGGAGATTCTGTTTTCCCCGTATCTCTCCTGAAGCTCCTGCACCTGAAATTCTGCAAGTCCTTCCGGGCAGGTATCCAGAGCCTCATAAACTTCCGCCTCTTCCATGGCAGCGAAGGCCGCGGCGTCCCAGGCGGCTCCTTTTGCTTCCCTCTGGTGATCTCCCGGCCCGGAAAAACGGTCCGTTCCCGCTCCGGCGGATATTCTGTTTCCAATCATACGGATACTCTTGGTAAAATTCAGTCTGAAAATATTCTTCACAGCGTTTCCCTCCATTTCTTTTATGGAGGAAGCAGACCAGGCGTCAGACGCCTCTTCACGACGCGCCGCAGAAAGCTCCTTTTCCCCCCGCCGCCGGAAATATCCGCCGGCCAAAAGGCGCAGAAAAGGGCATAAAGATACCGCAGAATTCTTTTTCTGCGGCGGTGATATGTCAGACCCGCCCGGCCAGACAGCTGGTTTTCCACTGCTGTCAGCCTGCCGCGGGATATTCGAATTCAGAAAATGGCGGCAGAAAACTCACGCGGCCAGACAGTATGGCCCCATGCCGGATTTTCTGATATGACGCTTCACCGCTTTGTCTGCTTCCCGACTTCGGCCATTACAACCTTCCACGTAAATTCACCATCCTTTTGCTTTTACTGAAAGATGAACAGGTTCGTTTTCTTGTTCCACCGCTATTTTATCCCGTTTCAGGCCAGAAAATCAACCCCGGATTACGAACTTTTTTATGAACATTTTGTTAACTGTTACTATTCACAGCCGATTCAGACAGGGAAACAGATGTGTCGTGCTGGCATGTAAGCATCTGTTTCCCTGTCTGAATCAGGACTGTGAAGCAGTCGCCCCGCCCACATAAGCAGTCTCAGCTCCGTAAGGAGCGGAACTGGAGCCTCGAAGAGGCAACGAGTGCGCATGTGGGCGGGCGGCTGTGGATAGTAACTGTTAACTTCCCCTTACAGGGCATCGGGGCGGGCAAATCCTTCCGGATCCGCCCGCCCCGATACTGCGTGCCTCATGCCGCTTTTTCTCTATTCTTTACCGCTTCTCTGCCGCGTTTCTCAGCGCCTGTCAGCCAAGCAGAGCCTCCCGGACCACCTCGCACACTGTAGGATGAGGGAATATGGTCCGCAGAATCCTGTCCACCGGAACCTGCAGATCGATCATCAGCGCCAGAGAGTAGATATATTCCGACGCATAGGAGGACATCAGCGCCGCTCCAATCAGCGTATTCTTTTCCGTATTCACAATCAGCTTGCACAGGCCGCTGCTCAGACCGTTTTCCGCCACATGACGGCCGCTCATATTGATGGAGGCCTTCTTGACCCGGTACGGAATTCCGGCGGCCTTTGCCTGCTCCTCAGACACTCCCACAAAGGCAGCCTCCGGATTTGTGTAAACCACGCCGCAGACGGCATCGTAGCTCATGGCGTCCTCGATTCCCAGAATATGGTTTACGGCCGCTTCCCCTTCCCGGTAGCCCACATGGGCCAGCATAACCTTTCCGTTCAGATCTCCGATGGCGTAGACATGGGGCACATTGGTTCGCATATGCTCATCCGTCACCACGGCTCCGCGCTCCACCTGTATGCCCAGCTCTTCCAGGCCCTCGATCCCGATATTGGCCCGGCGGCCCACGCACATCAGCGCTTTATCATAGGCGGCCACATCGATGCGGCCATCCTTTTCAAAGGTTACGACTCCGCCGGACAGCTTCTTCACGCTGCTGGAAAGGTAGAAGACCACGCCCTTTTTCTCCAGTTCCTTCTGAAGCAGGCTGCTCACCTCCCGGTCGTTTCCGCCCAGCACCTTGTCCATCATCTCGATGACCGTGACCCTGGCACCCGCTTCCTGGAAATAAGCTGCCATCTCAAAGCCAATCACGCCGCCTCCCACGATCAGCAGCTTGGCCGGTATCTCCGTCATATCCAGAATCTCATCGCTGGTCATCACGGTGCCGTCCGCCATGCCTTCCTTCACGCCTTCAATGGGCGGAAGGACCGGCGAAGAACCGGTGGCCAGAATCAAATCCTCTGCCGTGTATGCTTCCTCTCCCACAGTTACTATGAGAGCTCCGTCCTTTTTCCCGATTTTAGCCGTGCCGTTTACTACCTTGACCTTTGCCCGGCGCAGGCCTGCTCCCACGCCCTGCACCAGCATCTTTACGACCTCGTCCTTTTTTCTCACTACAGCCGCCTGGTCAAGGCTCACCGTTCCATCCACAGACACACCGTAATCTGTTCCGGCGCCGTCCGCGTAATGGTACATTTTAGCCGCGTAAAGAAAGGTCTTTGTGGGAATGCAGCCCACGTTCAGGCAGGTTCCGCCAAGCGCCTTTTTCTCCACCAGCATCACGCTTTTCCCATGATGAGCCGCGTACTCTGCGCAGTTGTAGCCTGCCGGTCCCCCGCCGACGACAATCACATCAAATTTCTGCATTTTCATCTCCTCCTGTTATTCTGTGCGAGAATCACGTTCACTTGTACCGTCTTATTATACAGTTCCTCTGTATGATTGTCAATTTTTTATCAATTTATTTTTCAGATATTCATCTCCTGATTTTATGATGGGATATATCATTTATCAACTGTAAGCTGTCATTCTCCCGCAAGGCTGAAGGCGGATTACTTATTCTTATTCTTCCTCTTCCTCCGCGGCCCAGCCGTATGCGTACTTCACAGCCTTCTTCCAGCCCTTAAGCTTTTTCTCCCGCTCTTTTCCACTGATGGAGGGCTCAAAGGTGCGGTCAATGGCCCAGTTTCTTTTTATCTCTTCCGGACCGGACCAGTAGCCCACTGCCAGACCGGCCAGATAAGCCGCTCCCATGGCTGTAGTCTCCACACAGCGGGGACGGTTCACCGGTGCCCCTATAAGGTCCGCCTGAGTCTGCATCAGGAAATCATTGGCGCTGGCCCCGCCGTCTGCCTTCAAAGCCTCCAGACGGATTCCCGAATCCGCCTCCATAGCCACCAGCACATCATTGACCTGGCAGGCGATGGACTCCAGGGTGGCACGGATAATATGGTACTTGTTTACGCCTCTGGTAATGCCCACAATCGTGCCCCGGGCGTAAGGGTCCCAGTAAGGCGCTCCCAGGCCCGTAAAGGCAGGCACCACATAGCAGCCGTTTGTGTCCGGCACCTTCTTGGCCATGTATTCGGAATCCTCCGAGGAATCGATGAGCCGCATCTCATCCCGCAGCCACTGGATCGCGGCCCCCGCCACAAAGATAGAGCCCTCCAGGGCATAGGTGACCTTTCCGCCGATGCCCCAGGCAATGGTAGTCACCAGGCCGTTATCGGAAAATACCGGACGGTCTCCTGTGTTCATCAGCAGGAAACAGCCTGTCCCATAGGTATTCTTGGCCTCGCCGGGATGGAAGCAGGTCTGGCCGAACAGAGCTGACTGCTGGTCTCCCGCCGCCCCCGCGATTGGGATCGGTCCGCCGAAAAACGAAGGATCTGTGCAGCCATAGACACAGCTGGAGGGCTTCACCTCAGGCAGCATGCACTCAGGAATATCCAAAACCTCCAGAATATCTTTGTCCCATTCCAGCGTATTGATATTAAACAGCATGGTGCGGGAGGCATTGGAGTAATCCGTCACATGGACAGCTCCCTTCGTCAGCTTCCAGATAAGCCAGGTCTCCACTGTTCCGAAAAGCAGCTCTCCTCTTTCCGCCCGCTCTCTGGCCCCAGGCACATGCTCCAGGATCCACCGGATCTTCGTGCCGGAAAAATAGGCGTCGATCACCAGTCCCGTCTTCTGCCGGAAGCTGTCTGTAAGCCCTCTCTCCTTCAGAGAATCACAGTACTGGGCCGTCCGGCGGCACTGCCAGACAATGGCATGGTACACCGGCTCTCCCGTATTCTTATCCCAGACAATGGCCGTCTCTCTCTGGTTCGTGATGCCGATGGCCGCGATATTTTCCGCCGAAGCTCCTATCATACTCATGGCTTCCACTGCCACGCCCAGCATGCTGGCCCAGATCTCATCCGCGTCATGCTCCACCCAGCCCGGCTTCGGGAAATGCTGATGGAACTCCCTCTGGGCCACACTGCACATCTCTCCCTTTTCGTTAAACAGAATACATCGGTTGCTGGTGGTTCCCGCATCCAATGCCATTACATATTTCTTCACCCGTTTTTTCCTCCTTGCAGATATGTTTCTATTCTTTCCCTGTCAAGCCCTTCTCCGATGGCAATCAGGATCTCCTGTCCCTCTTTGATGGGCCTGATTACCGTCTCATGAGGCGTAGCGTTCAGCTCACTCCAGCTTTCTTTCTGTTCTTTTCCCGGGACTTCCTTTTTCAGAAATCCCTTGATCCGGAAGACTCTTCCGCAGTCCGGATCCTGAAAAATCCGGCTGACAGCCTGCTTCAGACCCTGTTCCGTCACAGGCAGCTTCATAAAAAAGAGAGAATCAAAGGGCGGCTTTTCTCCCATATCCCGCTTCGCGTAATCAGCAGGGACAAAACCGCAGGAAGCAATCCATTCAAAATCCCGGTCTGTCAGGGCTTCCCAGTCTTTACAGAGAATCTCCTCTCCCAGCCGGAGCCTCCGTCCGCACCGGGCCTTCTCAAGCGCCCGGTTCAGATGGGCGGCCGTCTCCCGGATCTCCTCTTCCGAGGCCTCCTGGATTCTGCTCATGAGAACACAGCCTGCGTCCGCCGCTTCCGATGCCAGAATATAATCCGCCGTCTCCGACAGATCCGGCTCCAGCTTCGCGTCTACCACCGCAATGACGCTTCCGATCTCATACCACCGATCCAGAGGCTCCTCATGAAGAGCGTCAAAAAACTCATCGGTGTCATAGATGCCCGAGGGTTCCACCAGCACCCGGTCATAGCCGCTCATACCCATGGCAATCAGCTTGGTCCGGAATCTTCTCCGGTGAGTCTCCCGGTCACAGCCTCCGGAGATCATCTCCAGCTCACAGTTTTCCCCCTCCAGACTTTTAAGAAGCATCATATCCACATTGACAGCTCCCAGGTCATTTTCCAGAATGCCGATGCTCTGTCCTCTGCTCATAAGCCAGGCCGCGTATTTCTTCAGAAACGTGGTCTTTCCGGCGCCCAGAAATCCCGTAATCAAATCAATCTTTATCATCCTCTAATATACCTCCGCGCCAAAGGGCATCAATGCCAGCTTCGCCAGCTTGAAATGCTGCAGCCCGAAGGGAATCCCGATGATCGTGACACACAGCAGAGCTCCGAAGGCCGCATGCTCCAGAGCCAGCGCCAGGCCCGAAAAAATCAGCCACAAAATATTCAAAAGGAAAGAGCCGGCTCCGCCTCCGTAGCGGACCTCCTTCCCAAAGGGGAAAAAGCTCAGGGCCGCCAGCTTGAAGCACTGGGTCCCGATGGGAATTCCCACAATCGTAATACACCAGAGACAGCCCGCCAGACACCAGCTTAGTCCGCTTACCGCTCCTCCGAAAATAAACCACAACAGATTTCCCAGACATCCCATAAAATACACCTCACAATCTCCATACCCTGCTCATTCTCTTCTGCCCTGTATATTCCTCAGGAAAACCGCACTTCCCAGTCTCACCGCATCTATACAGTTCAGGAAAAAGCCACCAGCATGGTCGAAATAAAGTTTCCAGCCCCGTGAAGAATAATTCCCGGCCAGATAGAGCCATTGAAAATTTTCTCATTGAGCCATCCGAGCAGCAGAGCCCCTGCTCCCGTAAAGACAAAAGTCAGTGTGTGGTACCAAATCCCCACATCCAGCCCGGCCAGCAGATAAAGCACATTATGCATTAATCCAAACAAAACCGCCTGCAGGATAATCCCGGGAACCCGGCCAAGCTTTCCGCAGAGTCTCTTGCACAGAAAACCCCTGTATAAAATCTCCTCCGCCACACCGTTTCCGATAAAATTCTCAAGGAGGGCCGGCACAACAGCCGCCGCTCCGATTCCCGCATAAGCGTTCGCCGCCACTGCCGAGCTTCCCTCAATATATTCCAGCGTCGCCGGATCCACCAGCTGCGTAAAATCGAAATTATAAAAGAACCAGTAAACCACCGCGAATACCGCCAGCACCCACCAGCTGCTCTGCAGCTTTGGCCGGTAAAACCCAAGCCAGTGGAAAAATCCTGTCTTCTTCCTGTGGCGGAAAAATCACCAGAGAAAGGGAATAATGGAAAATACGATCAGATTGACGATGACGGTCTGAATACTTGAAATAATAAGACTCATTCTGTTTTTGTCTCCTTTATGCTGTCACACTTCGTAGTGTCATTCTATCACTTCGTGCCATCCATTTCAACGAAAAGAAGGATTGACGGAGAAGCCCGTCAGGCACTACAATAAATGGAGAAATATTCTCATTTTCCACGGTACTGCAAAAGAATCCCGGTGCCGGGAAAGACGCTAAAGGAGTGTGACACCAATGAAAACGATAACTTTAGGCACTACCGGAATCACTGTTCCTCAGAATGCTTTTGGGGCTCTGCCCATCCAGAGGGTCAATATGGAAACAGCCGTGCAGATTCTGCACCGGGCCTATGAGGGCGGCATGCGCTTTTTCGATACAGCCCGGGCTTACAGCGACAGCGAAGAAAAGCTTGGAAACGCTTTTGAAGACCTTTTTAAAACCAGGCGCGGAGAAATTTATATTGCCACCAAAACCCAGGCAAAGACGCCGGAGGAGTTCCGGAAGCAGCTGGATACTTCCCTGAAGCTTCTGAAAACTGATTACATCGATATCTATCAGTTCCACTGCGCGGACACCTGCTGGAAACCGGGAGACGGCACCGGCATGTACGAATGTATGCTGGAAGCAAAGGCTGCCGGAAAGATCCGCCATATCGGAATCACCGCCCACAAACTGGGCGTGGCGAAAGAGGCCATAGAATCCGGCCTCTATGAAACCCTTCAGTTTCCCTTCAGCTATCTGTCCTCCGAAAAGGATCTGGAGCTGGTGAAGCTCTGCCGGGAACACAACATGGGCTTTATCGCCATGAAGGGGCTGGCCGGCGGCCTCATCACAAACTCCCGGGCTGCCTTCGCTTTCATCTCCCAGTTTGACAATGTGCTTCCCATCTGGGGCATCCAGAAAATGACTGAGCTGGAAGAATGGCTGTCTTATATGGACCAGGGTCCCGTCATGGACAAAGAACTGTCCGCCTTTATCGAAAAGGAAAAATCTGAGCTGACCGGTGATTTCTGCCGGGGCTGCGGCTACTGTATGCCATGTCCGGCCGGCATTCTGATCAACAACTGCGCCAGAATGTCCCTCATGCTCAGAAGAGCTCCCTCCGGCCAGTGGCTGAACGAGTACTGGCAGGAAAACATGAAAAAGATTGAAGGCTGCCTGCACTGTGGCCAGTGCATGGAAAAATGTCCCTACGAGCTCAATACCCCGGAGCTTCTCCGGAAAAATTACGAGGATTACAAAAAGATTCTTGCCGGGGAGGTCAAGGTCAATTAATCCCCGGATCCAAAGAATGCCGCGAAAGCCATATATGGAGCTTTCGCGGCATTCTTTTCTTTTTCCGTCAGGCTGTTCTGTCCGGCAGCCTACTGCTGTTCCGGCGTGAAATATACAAAATATGTATTTCCCGTGGTTCCATCCGCATACGTATCCTGGGCAGAAACGGAGAAATCCCGGTATCCCTCCGGAACCTCATAAACCAGAAGTCCTTCTCTTACCTCATCCACTCCCAGCTCATACTCGTAAGGCAGCTGCTCTTCGCTGACTGCCGGAATTTCCTCACCTGTCTCAGGGTCCGAAGTGATCGGGAACGCGTAAGCCTCGTCATCATCGTCTTCCCCCCACTGGGCCTGAAAATCCCAGTCAGACATGGGAATGGTCTCATGAAAAGTGTTCTTGACCGTGACATCCACTACCAGGAGCTCTGTCCCTTCAGAAGCCGCTCTTCCCTCAAACTCCCCGCACAGATACGCGCTGTTTACTGTAAAATCATAGAAATCCGTCTTGATGGTATCTCCGATTCGTCCCTCTGTAGTGCCTTTTCCTCCGCCGAACATGCCGCAGCCGGCAAGCCCAAGGAGCGCCGCCGCTGCCGCAAGGATTCCCACGGCTTTTACTCTTTTGTTCATATTTCCCCTCCTCTGTCATAAGATGTCCTCTGCTATACGGACACAGTATATGTATAACAATATCATGCATTGTTCCAAAGAGCAAGCCGCAAAATATCCCTAATTTCCTGCTTCTTCCTGGTTTTCCACCTCCAGATTCTCCACCGGAAATTCCACCTTCCAGTTTCCTGTAATCCGCTCTCCCCCTGTGCTGAAATATCCCCAGACACTGCACTGTTCCAGCTCCCGGATCTCTTCCGCCTCAAAAATATATTCCTCATAGCTTCCGGTCTGTTCCTTATCCCAGAAGGAAACGCTCAGGGAGCTTAAAATACTTTTTCCCTCCTGATCCTTCAGATAGAGACAGCCATGATTATCCGTCTCCCGGATATTCTCATAATGCGCCTGTATATGAAGCCGTCCATCCACCATCCCCCAGGCCGTTACTGTCACCCCTTCCACTGGAGAAAATGCCTGGTTCTCGTCTTCCTTCAGAAATCCCCGTATCTGTTCCACCGGCAGAGTTCCTCCGCCAGCCATACTGATTCCTCTTTCGGAAATCTCTGTCTGAAGCTCTGTCTTTTCCTCCAGATTTTCCAGGGAAACCTCTTCCAGTCTCTCATCCAGCTTCTGCTTCCCATTTAACAGTTCTGAGACACTGAAAATCAGGCGCTGTCCCTCCAGCTTCTTTCCGTCCGCCTGCTCTATCTGAATCAAAAACAGGGTTTTCCCACTCTGTGCGTCAAAGGCTGCGCGTGTACATGTCTCCACACTGTCACCGGAAGATCGGATAGAATAACTGTCAAACAAATCACAAGTCTCATCTATCCGCTCTCCCTCCAAGTCCTGTAGAGAGATATAGATGTACGCTGTATCTTCCTGAATATGAACCGCCTCCACTTCCATGCGGATTCCGTTATCCTCACAGGAAAGATGAACCGGCGCAAGTTTTTTTGCAGTTTCCGGCAGGATTCCACAGAGAATATCATACGCCGGCAGGCTTCCTGCTGCCGCAGCCAGCGCGAGGGACGACGCAGACATCATGACAATTCCTGCGATACAGGCCGCCGCCCTGCCGGCGCGCCCTATGAAGCGGCGCCGGAATTTTCCTGGCCGCGCCGCGTATTCCGCCGCTTCACAAATATACCGCTCCTCTATACCATTCACAATAGACTCGATAGTTTTCCAATTCATACTCTGTCCTCCCTCTGTTCCAGATATCTGCTCATCTTTTTCCTGGTCCGGTGAAGGCTTACTCTTACCGCGCTTACCTTCATGCCGGTCTTATCCGCAATCTCTGCCACAGAAAAGCAGTACCAGTATCTCAAAATAAACACGGCTCTCTCCTTCTTTTTCAGAGTGCCAAGAAACGCGTTCAACTCCCCGGCCAGCTCTCTTGCCAGCATTTCTTCTTCCACATTTCTTCCGCTTTCCAGACATTCCCCGATCTCTTCCAGAAGAACATGATATTGCTGATTTCTCTTTTCTGCCATATTGTAATGGTATTTTTTCAGAGACAGATTTCTCACAATTCTGCAGACATAGGCCAGCAGTGATTCCGGTTTTCTGGGCGGAACCGTATTCCATACTGCCAGAAAAGCGTCATTTACACACTCCTCGGCATCCTCTTTGTTTTTCAGAATATTATAGGCAGTGGCAGCGCATATTTTCCCATATTTGCGGTCCAGCTCTGCCAACGCGTCTTCCGACCGCTGATAAAACAGCCTGATAATCATCCAGTCTTCCAAGCAGACACCCCCTCACAGATGTACTACGGTTTTTTTCTTTAAAATTACAGATTGTTTCTGTTTTTTTTCTGTAATTTCCCGCCTTATACACAACAGAAAGCCGGTCCGGATTTCCGGACCGGCTTTCTGCCTTTCAGCCAGGTTCTATGATTGATCTTCTTTCTTTTCCCCGCTTTCCTTTATCCCATACACATCATTGCGTAGCAGTCTGTACGCGGCTGCCGACAAAGGCACGCCCAGCAGCATGCCCGGAATTCCCAGCACACCGCCGCCCACAGTGACCGCCGCCAGCACCCAGATAGCCGGCAGCCCCAGGGAGGAACCGACTACTCTGGGATAGATCAGATTGCCCTCCAGCTGCTGAAGGATTACGATAAATACCAGGAAAATCAGAGCTTTGACCGGAGCGACCGTCACGATCATAAACGCTCCCACAAAGGCCCCGATATAGGCGCCCGCCACAGGAATCAGAGCCGTAAAGCCAATCAGAGCCCCGATCATGGTAGCGTAAGGCAGGCGGATCAGCAGCATACCCAGCATACAGAGCACACCGAGTATCACAGCCTCTGTACACTGCCCCACGATATATCTGTGGAAGCAGTCGTTAATGACACCCACCACATACCGGATTTTCCGGTTGACTTCCTTTTTCAGATAACGATCCATGATCTTTTCCAGCTGTCCGCCCAGCTTCTCTTTGCCCAGCAGCAGGTAGATGGAAAAAATCAGCGCCATAAAGAAAGTGACAAAACCGGATACCACAGAGGTAACCGTGTTGACAATGACATTAACTGTACTTCCCACTCCGGCAGTCAGTACCTTCATAATATCTGTCATCCGGCTCTTCCAGTCAATCTGCGCCAGAGAATCGGCAATAGTCTCCGGCAGAATTCCCTGCTTCTCACACCAGGCCGTAAAATCCGAAATCACCCCCGGCACTCCTGATACAATCACCCGGATACAGGAAACCAGCTCCGGGATTACCAGCACCATTAAAAGAACCACGATAATAACCAGAGTTGCAAAAGCCAGCACCATGCACAGAGGTCTCCTGGCCTTCACTCTGACCCCGGAGCTGGCGCTGCCGAAAATATGGCGCTCATAAAAGGTCATCAGAATATTTACAAAATATGCCATGCCCGCGCCCACAATCAGCGGCATGGCCGCGCCCAGGAACAGGCTTCCCGCTCCCGCCACCGCAGGCCAGTAATGAATGCACAGATACAGCAGAAATATGGTAACTCCCGCCCGCAGGCAGGTTTTGATATCGAGTTTCATACTCTTCCCCTTTCGATTCGTCGATCTCTTAGTATAAACATACCATAAGACAGGGGATTGTCAAGTTTGGGTTGTATGTCTTTTTCATCACCGCATCTTATACAGCCTCTCATAGACCCCATGCATAGCCATCAGCTCCTCATGGGTTCCCTGCTCTTCAATTCCCTTTTCCGTCAGCACCAGAATTTTCTGGGCATTCCGGATCGTGGAGAGGCGGTGGGCAATTACGAAGGTAGTCCGTTCCTTTGCGAGGCTCTCCAGGGATTCCTGCACGATGCGCTCGCTCTCATTGTCAAGAGCTGAAGTAGCTTCATCGAAAATAAGAATCCTCGGGTCTTTCAGAAATACCCTGGCAATGGACAGGCGCTGTTTCTGGCCGCCTGACAGCTTCACGCCCCGCTGGCCGATGTCAGTGTCGTAGCCTTCCGGAAGCTCCATGATAAAATCATGGGCATTGGCCTTCTTGGCGGCTTCGATCGCTTCTTCCCTTGTAGCGTCCGGTCTGCCGTAAAGGATATTGTCCATGACAGTGCCTGCGAAAAGGTACACGTCCTGCTGCACAATTCCGATATTTTCCCGCAGGCTTTTCAGGGTTACGTCACGTACATCCTTTCCGTCCACCCGGACGCTGCCTGAGGTCACATCATAGAAGCGGGGAATCAGGCTGCAGAGGGTAGTCTTTCCGCCTCCCGAGGATCCTGCCAGAGCCACATAGCTGCCCGCCGGCACATGAAGGCTGACATGATCCAGCACCTTGTCTGTGTTCTTCTCGTAGCGGAAAGACACATCCCGGAATTCCACATCTCCTTTTACGTCCGTCAGAGACACTGCTCCTTTTTTATCCGCAATATCCGGCTCGATATCCATGATTTCCCGGAATCTTGTATAACCGGAATAGCCGTTCTGGAACTGCTCCGTAAAATTGATCAGCTTTTTCACCGGCTCCGTAAAGTTGGCTACGTAGAGAAGAAAGGTAATCAGGTCGGTAATCTCCATGGAATCTGTGGTAA
>CALWAZ010000165.1 GCA_944375725.1 uncultured Merdimonas sp.
GTTACTTTATCCACTCGCTTAGCACCCTGCATTACTGCAACGCACCGAGTTTAGCTACACAGCTCACTGGCGATTACTGTGACCGGACTTGCACCGGCTAGTGTGGTCCAGCTTTGCTGGACACACCACACAAAAAAAGAGATACTGCCACGCCGCTTTTCCGCGGCATTTCAGTATCTCTCTTACTTCCTGATTTTCAGACGGTACGGCAGGTTCCCCTGCTCAGGCTTTCTCTGCCCTCAGGCTTTCTCTTACAGATTCTCCTGGAAGAACTTCTGGATAGCCTCAAATGCGGCATCCTCATCCTCTCCCTCGATTGTAACAGTTACCTCTACACCCTTCTTTACGCCCATGGACATTACAGCCATGATTCTCTTTGCGTCAGCCTTCTTTGCTCCGCTGTCAAGAGTGATCGCGCTCTTATATTTTGCAGCCTCCTTTACCAGAAGTCCTGCCGGTCTTGCGTGAAGTCCCAGTTCATCCTGTACTACATACTTAAACTCTTTCATGATACTTGTCTCCTTTAACCTTTTTCATAATATTTATAGCCATAAGCCGGAGAACTCCGGCGGAACTATCTTGTCCTTACTCTGTCTCGCGGATCTTCTTGCGCAGCTCAAGCGTAAATACCGGAGATACAGACAGCTCGTCGATACCCATCTGAATAAACCGGCGGGTCAGCTCCATATCCGCTCCCAGCTCACCGCAGATGCCGCACCACGCGCCGTGGTCATGGGCGCACTCAATGGTTCTCTGAATCATCCGCAGCACTGCCTCGTGGTGGGGATCATAGATATTGTCCAGAGACTGGTTCTGACGGTCGATGGCCAGTGTATACTGGGTCAGATCGTTTGTGCCGATGCTGAAGAAATCCACCTCCGCAGCCAGCATATCCGCAATCATAACAGCTGCCGGCGTCTCTACCATGATTCCAAGCTCCACATCGCCGAAGGGAATATCATTCTGTCTCAGCTCGTCCTTTACTTCCTCCACGATTTCCTTAATTCTCTTTACTTCCTTGACGGAAATAATCATCGGGAACATGATGGAAGCCGTTCCATAAGCGCTGGCACGATAGATGGCGCGCAGCTGGGTCTTGAACACGTCTACCCGGTCCAGGCAGATACGGATTGCCCGGTAGCCCATAGCCGGATTTTCCTCATGAGGAATATTGAAGTAGTCTGCCTGCTTGTCAGCTCCGATATCCAGTGTACGGATAATAACCTTCTTGCCGTTCATCTTGGAAATTACATTTTTATATACCTGGAACTGCTCTTCCTCGGTGGGATAGTCATCCCGGCCCAGATACAGGAACTCACTCCGGAACAGACCGATACCCTCGGAATCATTCTCCAGAACCGCGTCCACATCTTCCTCGCTTCCGATATTTGCGTACAGATGGATGACTTTTCCGCTCTTGGTCACGGTCGGAAGCCCCTTCAGGCTCTGAAGCAGAAGCTTGCGCTCCTCTTCTCTCTTCTTCTTCTCCTGCATGACAGCCATTGTCACTTCATCGGGCTCAATATAAATCTTTCCCGTAAATCCATCTACGATTCCCTGTTTTCCTGTCAGAGACGGATCCAGATCAATATCTGCCGTCACGATACAGGGAATATTCATCATACGCGCCAGAATCGCCGTATGGGAATTGGCGGATCCCTTCTGTGTCACCAGAGCGAGAATCTTATCCTTCTCAAACTGCACCGTCTCACTGGGAGCCAGATCTTCTGCCATGATAATCACCGGCTCCGGCATCGCCTCGGCGCTCACCTGCGTACCGCTTAAGATGGCAATCAGACGGCTGGAAATATCGTTGATATCTGCCGCGCGGCCGCGCATATAGTCATCATCCATGCTCAGGAACATGGCGGCGCACTGCTCACCCGTCACAAATACGGCATACTCCGCATTCACCTTATCCTGACGAATCATATTTGTGATGCCTTCCACGAAATCCAGATCCTCCAGCAGCATCTGATGCGCTTCAAAGATCTCGGCTTCCGCCTCTCCCACATCACGCATGGTCTTTTCCTTCAGAAGCGCCAGCTGCTCTCCTGCCTTTTCCTTGGCTGCCATATAGCGCGCCACTTCAGCCTCCGGGTCCTCAATGGTCCGCTTCTCCACTACCTGCTTCGCTTTCTTATACACGAACAGTTTTCCGATCGCGACTCCGGAAAATACGCTTTTACCCTGACGAGTTTCCATAATACATCCTCCTATTCCCTGCCGCATGAAACAAAAAAAACCAGCTTCTGCAATCTAAAATACCGGATCCTGAACTCCCATATTTTATCTTACAAAATCTGGTCTTTCCAAAGAGCATCTCTCCCGTACATCATGCTTAATCTAGTAATCAATATACCAGTAAAAGCATGAAAAGTCAATGGCTTTTCTCGCGGCCCGCAGGGAGTAAACCTGCCTGGATCAACCTTCCCCGGAGGGTCGTTCCCAGAAGGACCGCAGCCAGCATTTTTACCAGATCTCCGGGGATAAAAGGAATCACTCCTGCCCACAGAGCCTCATAAAATCCCATGCCCGAAATCATGGCAAGCCAGCCGGTTCCAAACAAATACAGCACCACCGTTCCCAGTGCCAGCCCGATTAAGGAAAACAGTCTTTCCTTCCTTCTGTCCTGAAACCTTCCCGTAAAAGCTCCTGCTGTCACAATCAGAGCCAGAAAGCCTATCAGATAACCTCCGGTGGGCCCCAAAAGCCGTCCCGCGCCGCCCATATATCCAGAAAAAACCGGAAGCCCGGCAAAGCCCAGCAGCAGATAGACCAGGCAGCTCATCAGCGCGTCCGCGGTTCCGGCCGTCACCACGATCAGATATACCGCAAGCGTCCCCAGGGAAATGGGCACCGGACTCACCGGAACCGCCACAGACACCGGTCCCAGGATGCACAGCAGAGCTGCCATAAACCCTACCCGCACCAGACGGCCGGCATTCACTCCGACTCCCGCGTCATTTCTCTTCTGTTCCTTTTGGATGTCATACATTTCACAATTCCTCCTGCTCCTGTCATGCTCTGGGGCAAAGCTTTCCGCGCCGCCCTCTTTCTGCAGTATAAAAAACCGGGAGAGAATTGTCAACTATAATTTTAAAACGGTTTACATTCCTTCATCCTGTCTTATGCTCCGGCCGGTCCATCTGCCGTTCCAGAAGGCGGGCTTCCTCTTCCAGCTCCCGAAACAGTCTCTTTTTCAGTCTTTCGTATTCCGGATCCTTCAGAAGCCCCTTTTTCTTTTTCAGTCTCCAGCGCAAATTCTCACCACCTATGTCGTTGTTTGATGACATTTCCTTTATTTCCGTCTCCATTTTATCACATTTACTGCGTATAATCTATCATTTTCATCGGTTTATAAACCTTTCTCCTCCGGCATATTCTATATTACAATAAGGGATATTGAAGCGGCAGGGACAGCCCCGTCTGTCTGTCCCCGGAAAGGCAGTACAGCCGCGGAGGAGCCAGTTTATGTACGAAGAAAATTTCTGCATTAAAAGAATCAGGGAGCTGATGGATAAGAATGGATTCACCTCTTACCAGCTTGCGAAAAAATCCGGTGTATCCTTATCCACTCTTCTCTCCATGTTTGACAAAAACACGGAGCCGCGTGTGGAAACCATTGCGAAGCTCTGTTCTGCCTGCAATATTTCCATTGCCCAGTTTTTTGAACGCTCTTCCCGGGATTTGACAGAGGAACAGACTGAATTCCTTTCTCTTTTTGATTCTCTTTCGCCGGAAGACCGGCATACTGCCCATGCCTTTCTCCGATTTCTCTCGGAAAACAAGTAAGACGGCGTTTTCTTTTTCCCTTTTTTGTGGTACACTGATTCTGCGCGCAGCTGACAGAAACAAAACCTGAAAAACCGGGGGTAAAGAATGAACAGACATGCCTATCTGATAATGGCACATGACAATTTTGATTTTCTGAAGGAACTTCTTCTGTGTCTGGATGACAGACGCAATGACATTTATCTGCATATCGATCAGAAAGCCGACGGCTTTGATTTTCAGGGATTTTCCTCCCTTTTAAATCAGTCCCGGCTTTTTTTCACGGAACGGACGCGTGTGCACTGGGGCGGCTACAGCCAGGTAGCCTGTGAGCTTCTTCTTCTCAAGGCTGCCGCCCCCGGCCATTACGCCTACTATCATCTGCTGTCCGGCTCCGATCTTCCGCTGAAATCCCAGGACGAGATTCATGCTTTTTTTGAGAAGCATGCCGGAAAAGAATTTCTGGCCTTTGACACCGCTCTGACCCGGCAGGCCCGGGAACGGGTATCACTGTGGCACTTTTTCCGGGAAAGCAGTTTTCCTCTGGCCGAGCCGGCCGATCATCTTCTGACGCTGCTGCAGCGGCTGCTGGGCGTGGACCGGCTCAAGCACTGTTCCCTTGAGCTTCGCAAGGGCCCCAACTGGTTCAGCATTACCGACGGCCTGGTACAATATATCCTGAAAAACGAGGATCTGATCCGCAGATATTTCACCCATTCTGTCTGCGCGGACGAGCTTTTTGTGCAGACCCTTGCGGTCTCCTCCCCCTTCCGCCGGAATATCTATGATGAAGAGGGAAAGACCGGTTCCATGGCAAATCTGCGCTATGTGGACTGGGAACGGGGAAGCAGAAACAGCCCTTATACCTTCCAGCCGGAGGACAGGGAACTGCTGCTTGGCCTTCCCCATCTTTTCGCCAGAAAATTTGACCGGAATATCCTGAAGGGATAAGCGCCGTCCGGCCCGCGCCCTGCCCCTGGGCAGCAGTCTCCTTACAGACGGGCCCGCTTCTGCTCCAGCGCATGCTTCAATGCTTCCACAGAGCGGTTGATGACCAGCTCCTCCGGGAAATTCATTTCCTCCAGAAGAGCATGGGCCAGCTCATGGCGTCCCACATCCGTATCCACATGGGCATCGCTTCCGATGACAACAGGCACCTGATATTCCATGCAGAGCTTCAGCATCTCTTCATCCTGGGGCCTTGCGTTTTTCCGGGAGCCGCCCGGACGCAGAGAGTTTTCATTGAGCTCCAGAAGCATTCCATACTCCTGCGCACCCTGGACAATCGCCCGGAAATCCACAGGATATCGGGGGTCATCCGGATGTCCCAGAATATGAATCCGGGGATTTTTCATCACATTCAGGCATGCCTGGGTATTATACTCCCGGCTTCCCGGCGTAATACAGGGCATATGAAGGCTTGCGATAGCCAGATCCAGTTTCCCAAGCGTCTCTTCCGTCAGATCCACGGTTCCCTTTTCATCCAGAATATTGAGTTCCACTCCCATCAGAACCTCCACATCATAGGCGTGGCGGTCTATCACCTTCAGGTTTTGAAAATAAATCGCCTGACAGCTGCCAGCCATGCGGGGCGCGTGCTCTGTCACCGCGATAAGCTCCAGTCCCTTTTTCGCGGCGGCAGCCGCATTTTCCCGGATAGTGCTGTAGGCGTGGCCGCTGGCCAGCGTATGAGTATGGGTATCCATCACATCTCTGATCATTTCTTCTCTCCTCTTTTTCGTCTTTCCAGCCGTATGCTTACGGCTTCCTCAGATGTCTTTCCGGTTTTTATTATAGGCGCTGTACGGACCAAATACAATTCTTAATTTTTCTTCATACTTCTTTCTCCTGCCGATCTTTTATGTTATACTATGCCAATATTCTGAGGAGGAATGATTATGAAAAGACAGAGACAACCTTTGAATACCAGAGTAGTAATTTCCGCGGCAGTCCTTCTGATCCTCGCGGTTCTGGCGGTCTGGAAAACCGGGGTTCTGCTGAGGGCAGGACAGGGACAGGACGCTCCCGCCCAGGAAACTGCCGCCGTTCCCCAGGAAACAGAAGAACAGCAGGAGACCCCGGACTCATCCAAGGCGTCCGCCTCCGCGGGCACCGTGGGAGGCGGCATCACGGCTTCCCCCGGCAGCGGTTCCGATGCTTCCGGAGCCGGGACAGAAACCGCAGATTCCGGGGAGGCTCAAAAAGCCTCTTTTCTGCCGGATTATACAAGCGCCCCTCTTCTGAACACCACTTCTATCCGGGATCTTTCCATGGAAGTAGGCGCTTCCGAGACAGAGCTCCGCTTTAACTGGCTTTCTCCCAGCGCCAGAAAAGGCCAGGTCCGTATGACCGATACAGCCTCCGGAGAAACCCTGTCCTTCGACGCAGAGTGTTCGGCGTCCGCCACAGTGCCAGGCTTCTATGTAAATAAGGCGTCCGCCTCCGGACTGACTCCCGGCGCTTCCTATACCTATCAGGTGGGAAATGACGATGGATGGTCGCCGGAATACTCCTATCAGTGCCCTGACGCCGGCCAGGACTCGCTGACCTTCCTGGTCACCGCGGACGCCCAGATCGGACAGATTGGCACCGAGGAAGCCAGCGTAACAGCCGATCGCTGGGACAGCGTCCTTACACGTCTGACCAGTTACGTTCCGGAAGCCTCTTTCCTGTTTCATCTTGGAGATCAGGTGGCAGAATTCGGAAATGAAGAACAGTACGGCCTGTTTCTCGATCATCTGGCTCTGTACCGGATTCCTCTGGCGCCCGCTGTGGGAAACCACGATGTGCCGAACGATGTCTCTCTGAAGGATACCGGCAGACCCGCAGGCCCGTATTTTTACGAGCATTTTAATGTGCCGAACCGCTCTGCCACGGGACAGAGCTCCTCTGACCAGGACGGCAATTACTATTTTATCCGGGGCAATGTGCTGTTCATCGTTCTGAACAGCAGCACCACCCAGGGCAGTGATGTTCAGGAGCAGTATGTGGCGCAGGTGGTGGCTGAACACCCCGACACCAGGTGGCGCATCCTGGCCCAGCACTTTCCCGCTTATCCGGGAGCGAAGGGCTCCCATACCAACTGCAAGGAATATCTGGCCCGGATCGCCTACAACAACGACATTGACCTGATCCTCGGCGCCCACGACCACGTGTACTCCCGGACAGCTTTTGTGAACGGCCTCTGCGAGACACTGAGCGGCTATCCCTACGCCACCGGTGAGACAGCCGTCAATCCGGAAGGCACCCTTTATATCACCTGCAGCACCTCCAGCGGCTGCATGTACCACGAACCTGAGGAGGAAATGCGGATCGCGAAGCTGGGACAGCCCTATACTCCCATGGCGCTGCGCTTTGATGTGACCGATACGGAGCTTCATATGCGCGCCTACCTGATGGACACCTGGACTGTATACGATGAATATACGATCCAGAAGGATTAAGCAGCCGGACCCTGCGCAGAAACACCGAACAAAAAACACCGCGGAATACAGTCCTTTGCATACTGCATTCCCGCGGTGTTTTTCATTTTCCTGCTTTCCAGTCTGCTTTGCTTAGCGCGGCCTCCCGCGCTCCGGCTTTTCTGTATCCAGCTTCTTCTTGTACTGCCGCTTTCTCTTTTTTCTACCGCTGGGCGGCTTTTTCAGCGAATTCCACAGTTACCAGATCCTCATAGGGCACCCGCTGCTCCAGTTCTCCCGCCTCATCCAGGATATCCTGCAGAAGGGTGAAGCTTTCTTCCTCAAAAATCAGATTTTCCTTCCAGGTGTCCTGCTCATAATACCGGGTTACGATGGTGGTGATGTCCTCCAGGTCCGTCTCCTGGAACTGGGGCGCGATCACCTGGGCGATCTCCTCCGGCGTATGATTCTGCACGTAATCCATTCCCTTCTGAAGGGCATTGGTAAAGCCCTGGATCAGCTCCGGATTCTCTTCGATAAAGCTCTGGCGGGCGCTGTAGGCCGTGTAGGGCACATAACCGGAATCCACTCCAAGGGAGGCCACCACATAACCGGCGCCTTCCTTTTCCAGGGTGGTAGCTCCAGGCTCAAACTCTACCGTAAACTCTCCCTGGCCTCCCGCAAACGCCGCGGCTGTGGAACCGAAATCGATGCTCTGATCGATGTCCATATCTGTCTCAGGATCCAGATTGTTCTTTTTCAGAATATACTCAAAGACCATCTGGGGCATGCCGCCTTTTCTTCCTCCGAGAATGGACTTTCCGCGCAGATCAGACCACTGGAAATCATCCATGGGCTCCCGGGATACCAGGAAATTTCCGGCTCTCTGGGTCAGCTGGGCGAAATTCACAATATAATCATCCGGGTTCTGGCTGTAGACATAGATGGATGCCTCTGAGCCCATAAAGCCGATATCTGCCTCACCGGAGATGACAGCAGTCATGGTTTTGTCGGCGCCAAAGCCCGTCACCAGATCCAGATCGATTCCTTCCTCCTCAAAATACCCTTCCTCAATCGCCACATACTGGGGCGCGTAAAAGATAGAATGGGCCACCTCGTTCAGCGTAACCTTTGTCAGCTCCTTTTCCTGCGCTCCCTCTTTGCCGCAGCCGGCCAGACCTGTGCACAGGATCGACAGAGCCAGCGCGGACGCCAGCAGAACGGACAGTTTCTTTTTCATACCATATCCTCCTTTTTCCGAATACTATATGATACACAGCAGACGGAAAAAGGTGACTGGATACGGGCGTCAATATTCTACGTTTACCAGGAAAAGCCCCTGGGCCGGAGCGGTAAAGCCTGCGTTCTGCCGGTCCAGAGAAGCCAGAATCCTCTCCATATCCTCCGGCTTTTTCTTATGGAGCCCCACCTCAATCAGAGTCCCTGTCAGAATCCGGACCATATGATACAAAAATCCGTTCCCGGTAAAACGCAGACGGATCTCCTCTCCTTCTCTTTCTATGGATATCTCCTCCAGCGTCCTGACTGTGGATTTTTTCGTTCTCCGGTAAGAGCTGAAGGCCCGGAAATCATGAATTCCAGTCAGTCTGTCCGCTGCCTGCCTCATGGCCTCCACATCCAGCGCCTGCTCCAGGGGATAGACATATTTTCTCTCAAATACATTGTGGACAGGGCTGTTCCAGATTCGATACAGATAAGTCTTGCGCACCGCGTTCAGCCTGCTGTGGAATCGCGGATCTGCCTCTTCCACAGACAGCACCGCCATGTCCTCCGGCAGATACTGATTCAGTTCCTCATAAAGCTTTTCACAGGAAAGCGGCGATTCTGTGCGGAAATTCGCCACCTGGCCCAGCGCGTGGACCCCGGCGTCCGTGCGGCCTGAGCCTGCCAGCCGGATGCTCTCACCGGTCATCCGCTCCAGAATAGCGGTAAGCTTTCCCTGAATGGTATTTTCTTCATGCTCCTGGCTCTGCCAGCCGCTGTAGCGTGTGCCGTCATACCGAAGCACCAGTTTGATATTTCTCATAAATTCTACTTTCCCTTTCCTGTGTTTTCGTGTATCATAGAGTGTGGAATTATGTATCACATCCATACCTGTAAGGAGAACATTATGTTGGAAATCATTGTTTTTATCATTATAGTTCTAGCCGTCATCCAAAGCAGCAAAAAGAAAAACCAGCAGCGCCGGACTCCTCCTTTTACAGCCCGGACAGATATGCCGGAAAGGCCCGCGTCTTCCGAAACGCCCCGGCCCCAGAAGACGGCCCAGAAAACTTCCTGGAGGAAGCAGCAGAAAAAGACCGCTTCCAAACAGAACATTTATTCCTCCTCTCCTGCCGCGGCCCAGGCGGAACAGCCTCTGGAGACGCGTACCTTCATCGAGCCCACAAAGCCCTACCGTCCCGCCCGGAATGCCGGCGAACGGTATGAAGAATGGATGCCCGTTCCGGAGGGGAAGACAGTCTGCCACTGCGGCTACTGCGGAGCTGACAATCTGATCCCAAAACATTCTGATCCCAAAAACTATACCTGCTATTTCTGCCGGGAAGAACTGTAGGCCGCTGGAACCCGCTTCCAGCCAGCCCTTCCCCCGGGAATTTTGTGAAATTTTGTGAGATGAAGCCCATCCTAGCGCTTCATCTCTTTTTTAATCCACTCCTCTGAAGCCTCAAGCCTTTTATCCAGCTCAGCCGTGTTTTCCGGCCCCACTGCCTGCTTCATCCAGGCATATTCATCCAGAAGCCCCTGTCCGTGGGGAACCATCCAGGCTCCGGCGTCGCTTCCAAGTCCCAGATGTCCTCCTTTGTCAAATACATACCGGACACAGCCCATCTGCCGTCTGAGAATCTTTTCCACCTCTTCGTCCGGATAACGGCCGGTTCCCAGCAGATTGCCTGTGGGTGCCAGAGTCGGAACCCAGATGGTATGGCTCTCTGCCAGCATATCCAGGGTGTCCTGCTCCAGATAATTTCCATGCTCCAGGGTATCAAGACCTGCCTCTATGGCTGCCCTCACGGGGCCGTTTCCGTTTCCGTGGGCCATGACCTTCATTCCCGCGTCATGGGCCGTCTCAATCATCCCGCGGATTTCTTCTCCGGATAACCCTTCCTCATTGAGCACGCCGAACTGATCGAATTCCATAATGCCGCTGATCATGATCTTGATGAAGTCTGCCCCTTCTCTCCTGGCCCGCAGCACCAGTTCGCTGTATTCCTTTCTGTCACAGAAAGCATGTCCTACAATTCCGCCGTAATGTCCCTTTTTATGAATTGCAAAAACAGGGGTCCGGTAATCTATCCCGTACTCCGGCGCCAGCTCTCTTGCCCGGGCTGACACTCCCAGAGCGTCTCCTCCATCCCGGACAAAGGTGACCCCGGCCTGCTGCCAGGCCGTCAGATGCTCCCGAATCGGTCCGTCCGCCGGCCCGTTTCTGTGCAGGCTTACCGCCGCCTTGTAGTTTTTTCCGTCCATAATCACATGGGCATGACATTCTCCAAACATCTTTCTATCCGCTCCTTTGTACCCTCCCGGCGCTCATGTGCCCGGCATGGACGCCGCCGTTTTTACGTTACCCTCAGTGTAATCAAATGCCTCCCAAAAGTCAATCGCTCATCTGATACTTCCGGCTCCACTCCTTTGTCTCGTCATTGCGCACACATTCGCTGCGGTTCTGATACAGGAAGCGCACAATCTGATAACAGTCGATCCAGATTTCCGAATTTCCTTCCTTCTGCGATTCATCAAAAATCAGCTGAATTCCAAAATGCAGATGAGACTCGTCGATATTGTTCACATCCTCCGTGGCGCTGTATCCGGTTCTCCCCATATACCCAATCACGTCCCCGGCCTGCACGATACTCCCCTCCTCCAAATCAAGCGCGTAGGGAAATCCCTTCCGCAGATGGGCATAATAGTAATACCGTTTTTTGTCAAAGCTCCGGATGCCGATCCGCCAGCCGCCGTACTGATTCCATCCAAGAGCCTCCACAGTCCCTGCTTCCACCGCGATCACAGGCGTGCCGGTCTGGCCCATCATATCGTGCCCCAGATGCCTTCTCTCATATCCGTAGCTTCTGGACACGCCAAAATCATCATAATCACTGTATGGGAATCCTTTTGCGATAGGATGAAATGCTTTCAGTCCGTAATGACGCGCCCAGACGGTCTCCCCTTCTTTCTCCGCCGGTTCCTGGATCTGATATTCTCCCACCATCCCGCCGAGAACTGCTGTATAGGCTTCCAGGTAATAATCATAATATTTCAGTTCCTCTGTCAGCTCTTCCATACTCTTCCCCTCAAGCAGAGCCTCCGCGGCGCTGTCCATATATTCCTTTACCCAGCTTTCCTTTGAAAAATCACCGCCTGTATGGGCCGCCGTATAGGCCAGCAGCTCGATCCAGTTCAAATGCACCCGGCTTCCCCAGGTGTTTTTATCATACTCATAAGCCCTGTCCAGCGCCTCAGCGGTCACATTAAAATCCACCCATCTGATAAAATCCTCTTCCACCTCCTCCGTCAGAGAGGGCAGAAGAAAAAACGGCTCCTTCTCCCGCTTCAGAAGAACCGCCGTCAGACACATCGCCGTCATCATTCCCACCAGGACAAGCCTGCGCAAAACTTTCTGTTTTTTCATGAATGTCCAAATTATTTTTCTTATTGATTTTTATGCATTTTTACATAAAATCAGACCATAATTTGAATTGACAGTATATCTGCTTTGTGATACGCTATAGCCAGTCGGGAGGCCCGCCAAAAACAGGTCTTTCGATGCACCTGACGCCGGTTTTTTGCCGGCTCTTCACTATTTATTATTCATTTTATTTTTCGGAGGTATCACAACAATGAGCAAGGGTACAGTGAAGTGGTTCAACAACCAGAAGGGATACGGATTTATTTCCGACGAGCAGGGAAATGACGTATTCGTACACTACTCCGGCATCAATATGGACGGTTTTAAGTCTCTGGAAGAGGGTCAGGCCGTAGAATTTGACGTCGTAGAGGGCGAAAAGGGACCACAGGCTACTAACGTAACCAAACTTTAATCAGCCGATTGAATTTGTGCCTTTTTCTATATACAGACATCAGTGTTTCTGGCTAGAATAAAGCATCAAGTGAACAGCAGATTAGAAAAAGAGCGGTGGAAGATTTCTGGGATTCCGGCTTCTGCTGCCTGTGTCCGGACGTTTCACGGACGTCTGTATGCTTCCGGACGGACTTCCAAGTCCGCCTAATCATACATCCATCCGCGAAAAGCCGGACACACGGTCAGCAAAAAAACCTGAATCAGTAAAATCTTCAGCCGCTCTTTCTCATATATGACCCAATTTTCCTGTTTTACAGCAGTTCTCTTAATATCTGATTTACCATGGCAGGATTTGCCTTGCCCTTCATCTCTTTCATAGTCTGGCCTACCAAAAAGCCCAGGGCCTTTTCTTTTCCGCCCTTATAATCTGCCACAGACTGAGGATTTGCCGCAATGACGCGCTCAATGGTCTCCCGCAGGGCTCCTTCGTCATTTACCGTCTTTAATCCCTTTTCTTCCACATAGGCTTCCGGATCGATATCTTCATAAAAGATGTGCTCGAAGACTTCCTTGGCCACCGTGCTGTTGATGGTTCCGGCATCTGCCAGCTCCACCAGCTTTGCCAGATGCTCCGGAGAAAATTTCAGATCCTCCGGCTCCTGGCCGTTCTCCTTTAGGAGACGCATGGTCTCCACCATCAGCCAGTTTGACACCTTCTTCGGCTTTCCGCAGAGCGCTGTGGCTGCCTCGAACAGATCTGCCATCTGCTTGGAGCTGGTCAGAATCTTCGCGTCGTACTCCGGAATGTCAAATTCCTCTTTGTAGCGGATCAGCTTTTCCGTGCGCAGCTCCGGCTGGCGGGAACGCACTTCCTCGATCCATTCCTCGCTGATATCCACGGGAACCAGATCCGGCTCCGGGAAATAGCGGTAGTCCTGGGCGTCCTCCTTGGAACGCATGGCATGGGAAGCCTCCTTATTGTCGTCCCAGCGTCTGGTCTCCTGAATGACCTGTTTTCCTTCCTCCAGAAGCTCGATCTGGCGGGCGCGCTCGCCCTCGATGGCACGGCCGATGGCCTTGAAGGAGTTCAGGTTCTTCATCTCTGTACGGGTGCCAAATTCCTTTGCTCCCACCTCCCGGACAGACAGGTTCACATCCGCGCGCATGGAACCCTCCTGCAGCTTACAGTCGGAAGCGCCCAGATACTGAATGATCAGTCGCAGCTTGTCAAGATAGGCGATGACTTCCTCGGCGCTGCGCATATCCGGCTCGGACACAATCTCAATCAGCGGCACGCCGCTCCGGTTGTAGTCCACCAGGGAGCAGTCCTCCCATTCATCGTGAATCAGCTTTCCGGCGTCTTCCTCCATATGAATCTCATGGATTCCTATCTTTTTGCTTCCGGTCTCCGTCTCGATCTCCACATAGCCGTTCCGGCAGATGGGGGCGTAAAGCTGGGAAATCTGATAGTTCTGGGGGTTATCCGGATAAAAATAGTTTTTCCGGTCAAATTTGCAGTGGCGGGTAATCTGACAGTTGGTAGCCAGCCCCACCGCCATGGCATATTCCACGACCTTTTTGTTCAGCACCGGAAGGGAACCGGGCATGCCGGTGCACACCGGACAGGTGTGGGTGTTGGGCGCTCCTCCAAACTCCGTGCTGCAGGAGCAGAAAATCTTTGTCTTCGTAGCCAGCTCCACATGAACTTCCAGACCAATCACGGTCTCATACTGCTTACTCATTTTTTCCACTCCTTTCTTTACTGCTGCTGTCCCGCAAGAGGAAAACGCCCGCGGACACATTCATAGGTATAGGCTGCCTGAATGATTTTATTTTCCTGGAAGCAGTCTCCCAGAAGCTGCAGGCCGATGGGCAGCCCCCGGCTGTCCCTTCCGCAGGGCAGACAGATGCCCGGAAGACCCGCCAGGTTTGCGGAAATCGTATAAATATCACCCAGGTACATTTTCAGCGGATCGCTCAAGGACTCTCCAAGCTTTGGCGCTGTGGTGGGAGCCGCGGGTCCCAGAATCACATCGTATTTCTCAAAGGCCCGGTCAAAGGCCTGGCGGATCAGCGCCTTGGTCCGAAGCGCCTTCAGATAATAGGCGTCGTAATATCCGGAGCTTAACACAAAGGAGCCCAGCATAATCCGTCGCTTCACTTCCTCACCGAAGCCCTCGGAACGGGATTTCTTGTACATGTTGTGAAGTCCCTCATATTCCTCCGCCCGGTATCCGTATTTTACTCCGTCAAAGCGGGCCAGGTTCGAGCTGGCCTCCGCCGAAGCGATGACATAGTAGGCCGGAATCGCGTAATCTACCAGACTTAAATCAAATTCCTCCACGACTGCTCCCCGGTCCTTGAGTACCTCTGCCGCGCCGCGGACAGCCGCCGCCACTTCCGGATCCAGTCCGTCCCCGAAATAGTCACGGGGAATACCGATACGCATCCCCTTCACATTATCCTTCAGCGCTGAAGTAAAGTCATAGCTGTCCCGGGCAATGGATGTGCTGTCTTTTTTATCATGGGAAGCAATAGCCTCCAGCAGCAGAGCGCAGTCCGTCACATCTCTGGCAATGGGTCCAATCTGATCGAGAGAGGAACCATAGGCAATCAGTCCATACCGGGATACGGTTCCATAGGTGGGCTTCAGTCCCGTCACGCCGCAGAAGGAACTGGGCTGGCGGATGGAACCGCCCGTATCGGAACCCAATGCGCAGCTGCACTCGCCCGCAGCCACCGCTGCGCAGGAACCGCCGGAGGAACCGCCCGGCACATGCTCTGTATTCCAGGGATGGCGAGTGGGACCGATAAAGGAGGTCTCCGTAGTGCTTCCCATGGCAAATTCGTCCATATTAGTCTTTCCAATCATGACCATGCCTGCCTGTTCCAGCCGCAGGGCTGCTTCCGCCGAATAGGTGGGCTTAAAGTTGTACAGAATCTTCGAAGAGCAGGTGGTCAGCACGCCTTCCGTGCAGATATTGTCTTTCACCGCCACCGGCACGCCTGCCAGCGGACCGGTCAGCTCTCCGCTCTCAATCTTCTCCTGAACCCTGGCGGCTCTTGCAAGCGCATCCTCCTCATCCACCGTCACAAAGCAGTTCAGCTCCTCATCCTTTTCCTTTATCTTTTCAAGGGCTGCCTTTGCGGCGTCCACCGCTGTAAGCTCTCCTGCCCGAATCTTCTTTCCCAGCTCTGCAGCTGTCATTTCCATCCATTCCATACTGCCGCCTCCTACTCTACCGTCTTCGGCACCTGATACATGCCGTCCTTGACCTTCGGCG
>CALWAZ010000166.1 GCA_944375725.1 uncultured Merdimonas sp.
CCATGGCGAACATTTTCTCAAACGGAGAGATTCCGGAGCTTGAGATTATCGCATATGAAAAAGAAGACATCGATAAATTAGTATCTTTTATGATCAATGGTTAAGTAAAACGAGGTGATGGCTCCGGGCAGGAGCGGTTGCCTCGTTTTTCGTATGCTGTCCCTGTGAAAGGGCCTGACCGCGGTGTGTTCCCGGGAACTGCCCGCGGTGCCGCGGTCCCCGGGCGGGGCAGAACCCTGAGCATGATTCCGGCGCCGGCGCGCGGAAGCTGTGAAAGCTTCCGCCTGCCGGCGCCGGTTTTTGATTCTTCCGTATATCTGTTTCTTTTATTCCCTGGCGTTTTTGTGATACAAAATCAGCAGACCCTTCAGAAGCAGGTCCTCCTCCAGGATAATCTTGTGGCGGCATAGAGGGATAACCGTGCGGGCCAGGCCGCCCGTAGCCACCACAGTGCAGTGTTCACCGAGCTCCTCGTTGATCCGGTCGATGAGGCCGTCCAGGGCGCCGGCGTTTCCGTAGAGGATCCCGCTCTTCATGGAATCCACGGTATTGCTGCCGATAAGCTTTTTCGGCGGGTCCAGGGAGATCCGGGGCAGCTGGGCTGTCCGTCCGGCCAGAGCGTCCAGAGAGATGGCCAGTCCCGGGAGGATCATTTTGCCGATATAGGCTCCTGTGCGGTCGATGACAGAGACCGTAGTGGCCGTTCCCATATCGATGATAATCTGCGGAACAGGATAACAGTGGACTCCCGCCGCAGCTCCGACCACCAGATCGCTGCCCTGGGCGGCCGGATCATCCACATTCAGCCGGATGCCGGTTTTGATGCCGGGGCCCACCACCAGGATCCGGGCGCCGGTATATTTTTCCGCGGCCTCCTTTACAGTGCCGGTCACGGAGGGCACCACAGAGGAGAGAATTCCGCCCTGAATCTGTCCGGGCGGAATCTCATGGAGATCCAGGGTTTCCTTGAAAATAGTGGCGTACTCCAGGCTGGTGGCCTCCTGATCGGTGGAAAAGCGCTCCAGGAAAAGGAGGCGGTCCTTTTCAAAGCAGCCGATGACGATATTGGTGTTTCCGATGTCTATGGTAAGAATCATTTGCTGTTCCTCCGGGGATAAATTTCAGTTCCGGGCCCTGCCGCTTATTTCTGCGGGGCAAAAAGCCTGGAACGGTAAAGGGCGTAGCCGATGGCTCCGGTGAGTATGGTGGACGCGGCCATTTCGCAGACTGCGTTGATTCCCACAAAGGAGCAGATAAAAAGCAGAATATTCCGTCCGCCGATAAGTCCCTGCACATACTCGGTGTTTCCGTAAAGCAGAATCAGGGCGGACATAAAGAACAGGGTATTCAGGAACGCGGAGAGGAAGCCTGTAATCAGGCAGCCCAGGCGCGCGCCTGCCTTCCTGTGAAGAAAACGGAAAATATATCCCAGCAGAAAACCGTCCAGAAGGCGGGGAATGAACCGCTGGATAAATGCCAGAACGGGATTGATGTCAAAAAGTACAGCTCCCATGGCGCTCAGGCCGCCTACGCCGATGCACTGCAGAAAGCTGGTCAGTCCGAATACGGCTCCCGCGGCGGCTCCGCCTGCAGGTCCGAGGGTGATGGCTGCCAGCGCTACGGGGATGACATTGAATGAGATGGCCAGAGGGCCGATATTCAGGTATCCCAGAGGCGTATAGGCCATAAGAAGCAGGATTCCGGTCAGCAGGCCAAGCATGGTTAGCTGCCGTGTGTTGAAGTGTTTTTTCATGTTGTTTTCCTCCTTGTTATTATTCTTCTCTTGGAGTTACTATTCACAGTCCTGATTCAGACATGGAAACAGATGCTTACGTGCCAGCACGACACATCTGTTCCCATGTCTGAATCGGCTGTGAATAGTAACCCTTTGGAAGATACAATACCTCTTCTTTATACCACAGAAGCAGGAAAAAAGATATAAAAACTTTTGTCTTTTTGTGTTATACTAATTCTGTATGTTACTGTCCGCGGCCCGTCTGGGGCGGCGGATAATTCTGAAATACTGGTTTGGACAGAAAGGAAACAAAACTATGCTGCTGAAAGGGAAAACCGCGGTGCTCGCTGTGACAGGAAGCATCGCCGCATATAAAATCGTGAATCTGGCCCGGATGCTGAAAAAGCTGGGCTGCAATGTACAGGTGCTGATGACCCGGAACGCTACGGAATTCATCACGCCCATCACCTTTGAGGAACTGACGGGAAATAAATGCCTGGTGGACACTTTTGACCGGAATTTTCAGTATAATGTGGAGCATGTGGCCCTGGCCAAGCTGGCGGATGTGGTTCTTGTGGCTCCTGCCTCCGGAAATGTCATCGGGAAAATTGCGAACGGCATTGCCGACGATATGGTGACTACGACGATTATGGCCTGCCCCTGCAAAAAGATTATCTCGCCGGCCATGAACCATAATATGTATCACAATCCCATTGTCCAGGACAATCTTCAGAAGCTGGCCCGGTTCGGCTATGAAATCATTCCCCCGGCTCATGGAATGCTGGCAAACGGGGACAGCGGCGACGGCCGCATGCCGGAGGAGAGCGTGCTTCTGGAATATGTGTTAAGAGAAATTGCCTGCGAAAAGGATCTGGCCGGAAAGCGGGTGCTTGTGACAGCGGGAGCCACTCAGGAGGCCATTGATCCGGTGCGGTTTATTACCAATCATTCCTCGGGAAAGATGGGCTTTGCCCTGGCCCGGGCAGCCATGCTCCGGGGAGCGGAGGTGACCCTGGTGGCGGCCCATACGGAGGTGGAACCGCCTCTGTTTACAGAGGTGGTGCGGGTGTCCTCGGCGGAAGAGATGTTCCAGGCTGTGGCGGAACGGGCGCCGGAGCAGGATATCATCATCAAGGCGGCTGCCGTGGCTGATTATATGCCGGTACAGACCGCGGAAAACAAGATTAAAAAAGCGGACGGGGAGCTGACGCTGACCCTGAAGCGGACGAAAGACATTCTGAAGTATCTGGGAGAGCACAAGAAGGAAGGACAGGTTCTCTGCGGTTTTGCCATGGAGACCGAGGATTTGCTGGCGAACGCCAGAAAGAAGCTTATGGAAAAGAACTGCGATCTGATCTGCGCCAACAGCCTCCGGGCCGAGGGAGCCGGCTTCGGCACGGATACGAACCGTGTGACAGTGCTTACAAAGGAGAAAGAGATCGGGCTGGAGCTTCTGACCAAGGAGGAGACGGCCCACCGGATTCTCGACATCATAAAGGAGATTTAAATGCCGTTTACACATCTGCATACACATACGGAGTACAGTCTTCTGGACGGCTCCAATAAAATCAAGGAATATGTGGCAATAGTCAAGGAGCTGGGCATGACAGCGGCGGCCATCACCGACCACGGAGCCATGTTCGGCGTCATTGACTTTTACAAGGAGGCCAGAGCTGAAGGTATTAAGCCCATCCTGGGGTGTGAGGTCTATGTGGCGCCCAATTCCCGGTTTGACAAAGAAGTGACAGGCGGCGAGGACCGGTACTACCATCTGGTGCTTCTGGCAGAAAACAATCAGGGCTACGCCAACCTGATGAAGATCGTGTCCCGGGGTTATGTGGAGGGCTTTTATTACCGCCCCAGAGTAGACATGGAAGTGCTGGAGCAGTTCCACGAGGGCATTATCGCCCTGAGCGCCTGCCTGGCAGGAGAGGTCCAGCGCTATATTGTGAAAGGGCTGTATGACGAGGCCAAAAAGTCGGCCCTGAAATATGAAAAGGTTTTTGGAAAAGGAAATTATTTTCTGGAGCTTCAGGATCACGGCCTGCCGGATCAGAAAATCGTAAACCAGGCTCTGATGCGCATGAGCCAGGAGCTGGATATTCCCCTTGTGGCCACCAATGATATTCATTACACCTATGCCCAGGACGTGAAGCCCCATGATATCCTGCTCTGCATTCAGACCGGAAAGAAGCTGGCTGACGAGGACCGGATGCGCTATGAGGGCGGCCAGTATTACGTGAAATCCCCGGAGGAAATGGCAGCGCTCTTCCCCTATGCGCCGGAGGCTATCGAAAACACCGCGAAGATCGCGGACCGCTGTAATGTGGAGATCGAGTTCGGTGTCACAAAGCTGCCTAAATACGATGTGCCCGAGGGCTATACCTCCTGGGAATATCTGAATAAGATCTGTTTTGAGGGCCTGGCAAAGCGTTATCCCGACGATGACGGCACTTTAAAGGAACGGCTGGAATATGAGCTGGGTGTCATCAAAAACATGGGCTATGTGGATTATTTCCTGATTGTCTGGGATTTCATCAAATACGCCAGGGACCACGGCATCGCTGTGGGACCCGGCCGCGGTTCCGCGGCCGGAAGCATCGTGGCCTATACCATGGGCATCACCAATATCGATCCTATCCGGTATCAGCTGCTCTTTGAGCGTTTCCTGAATCCGGAGCGTGTGTCCATGCCGGATATTGATATAGATTTCTGTTTCGAGCGGCGCCAGGAAGTGATTGATTATGTAGTGCGCAAGTACGGCAAGGACCGGGTGGTCCAGATTGTGACCTTCGGTACCATGGCGGCCAGAGGCGTGCTGCGGGATGTGGGCCGTGTCATGGATCTTCCCTACAATTTTGTGGATTCCATCGCCAAGATGGTGCCTCAGGAGTTGAATATTACTCTGGAAAAGGCCCTTAAGATGAATCCTGAGCTCAGGAAGAGCTATGAGAACGATCCTCAGGTCCATGAGCTGATTGACATGTCCATGCGCCTGGAAGGTCTGCCCCGGCATACCTCCATGCACGCGGCGGGCGTAGTGATCAGCCAGAAAGAGGTGGACGAGTATGTTCCCCTTTCCAGGGCTTCTGACGGAACGATTACGACTCAGTTTACCATGACCACTCTGGAGGAGCTGGGCCTTCTGAAGATGGATTTCCTGGGTCTCCGGACCCTGACGGTAATCCAGGACGCGGCCCGGATGGCTTCGGAGCGTGAGGGCAGAACCATCGATATGGACAGCATCGATTACGATGACGCGGCAGTGTATGCCTCCATCGGCACCGGAAAGACGGAGGGCGTGTTCCAGCTGGAAAGCAGCGGCATGAAGAACTTCATGAAGGAGCTGCAGCCCAAAAACCTGGAGGATGTCATTGCGGGAATTTCCCTCTACCGTCCCGGTCCCATGGATTTTATTCCCCAGTATATCCGGGGAAAGAACCACCCGGAGTCCATCACCTATGACTGCCCCCAGCTGGAAGAAATCCTGGAGCCTACCTATGGCTGTATCGTCTATCAGGAGCAGGTCATGCAGATCGTGCAGAAGCTGGCAGGCTATACCCTGGGGCGGAGCGACCTGGTGCGCCGCGCCATGTCGAAGAAAAAGGCGGCAGTCATGGAAAAGGAGCGCCAGAATTTCGTCTACGGAAATAAGGAGGAGGGAGTGCCCGGCTGTATCGCAAACGGTATTCCGGAGGCCACGGCCCAGAAGATTTACGATGAGATGATAGATTTCGCCAAATACGCCTTCAATAAGTCCCACGCGGCGGCTTACGCGGTGGTGGCCTATCAGACAGCCTGGCTGAAGTACTATTATCCGGTGGAGTTTATGGCGGCCCTGATGACCTCTGTTATCGACAATCCGGGCAAGGTGTCTGAATACATTCTTACCTGCCGCCAGATGGGCATTTCCATTCTGCCTCCGGATATCAACGAGGGTGAGGCGAGGTTTTCCGTGTCGAACGGTTCTATCCGCTATGCCCTGTCGGCGATCAAGAGCATCGGCCGGCCAGTGGTGGACGCTATCGCGGAGGAACGCCGCCTCGGAGGAAAATTCAAGAGCCTGACGGATTTTCTGGAGCGGATGACCGGTAAGGAGGTCAACAAGCGGGTAGTGGAAAATCTCATTAAGGCGGGAGCTCTGGACAGCCTGGGCGGCACCAGGCAGCAGTACATTCTGGCATACGCGGGCATCATGGACAGCGTGGCCCAGAGCCAGAAGACCATGATGACAGGCCAGATGAGCCTGTTTGATCTGGTGGACGATGACCAGAAGGCCAGCTTCCAGGCCAAGCTTCCTGACGTGGGAGAATACCCCAAGGAGCTGCTGCTTTCCTTTGAGAAGGAGGTGCTGGGCATCTATGTCAGCGGTCATCCTCTGGAGGAATACGAGGAGCGCTGGAGAAAGAACATCACGGCGGTGACTACCGATTTCCAGCTGGATGAGGAGACGAACCGCACCAAGGTCCACGACGGAGAGCAGGTGGTGGTGGGCGGCATGATCACGGGAAAGACTGTGAAATACACGAAGAACAACCGGGTCATGGCGTTTCTGCAGCTGGAGGATCTGCTGGGCTCCGTGGAAGTGGTGGTATTTCCCAATGTGTACGAAAAGAATTCGGCGGCGCTGTCAGAGGAGGCCAAGATCTTCGTGAGCGGACATGTGAGCGCGGAGGATGACAAAGCCAGCAAGCTGATCTGTGACCGGATCATTCCCTTTGAGGCGGGAAGAAGAGAGCTGTGGATTCAGTTTCCGGACCAGCAGGAATGCTTAAGAAGGGAGCCGGAGCTTCTTCGGCTTCTGGCTGACAGCGACGGGCGTGACCGGGTGGTGCTGTACGCGGCCGCGGAGAAATCCGTCAAGCGGCTTCCGGCAGGACAGACCGTGGACGCGGGCCGGGATCTGATTGTAAAGCTTGAGGAAAGCTTTGGTGAAGGGAATGTAAAAGTTGTGGAGAAACGTATTGAAAATATAAGGCGGATGCAGTAAAATCACACTCATAGGCCTTCGTACGGACAAAAGGGCCGCGTGCGGAAGCCGCAGGTGTT
>CALWAZ010000167.1 GCA_944375725.1 uncultured Merdimonas sp.
ACGCGCCCACTGAGCGGGGCGTAAAACATATCCGGGAACTGATGCGCTGTCTGGACGCCGGATATGAGGCCTATATCCTTTTCGTGATTCAGATGAAAGGCGTCCATTCGTTCGAGCCCAATGACCGGACCCATCCGGCCTTTGGAGAGGCGCTTCGGGAAGCCGCCGGAAAGGGTGTGCGGATTCTGGCTTATGACTGTCTGGTAAAGCCGGATGAAATGACGATAGATCAGAGAATCGAGGTTCACTTATAATTTGGAGGAAGCAGTGTGGCGGAAAAGAAACTGTTTGGGGAAAGCAGCAATGTGGAATTCAAAAGAGAAATACCGGCAAAGCATGAGAAACTGCTGAAGGATATCATTGCCTTTTCCAACTGTTCCGGTGGAAAAGTGATTATCGGGATCGAGGATGAGACTAATTTTGTATATGGAATTGGAGATCAGAATCCCTTCAGGCTTTCAGATAATATTTCCAATATGATTTCAGATGCCTGCGAACCGCAGATAGATCCATCTATCTCTGTACAGACGCTGGAAGATAAGACAATTTTGGTGATTGATGTAGCCCCGGGAAGATACCGTCCTTATTATCTGAAGTCAGAAGGAAAGGAACGGTCTTCCTATATCAGAATTAATGGGACCAGCAGACCAGCGGACAGGAGAAAGATACAGGAAATGGAACTGGAGGGCCAGAGAATATCTTATGATACTCTGGTGTGTATTGGGGAGGAGTTTGATCAGACAGAAGCAGATAACTTGTGCAAAACCATGCAGGATTACGCGCTGAGAAGCTGCCGGACAAAGGAAGAAAAAGAGCAGATAAAGGTGTTGTCACTGGAAAAACTGGAAGATTTTGGGCTGCTTGTCAGGCGGGAGAGAAAGCTGTGTCCGACAAACGGATATCAACTGCTTTTGGGAAAAGGCCCGTATTATGCGCGAATTCAGTGTGCATTGTTTAAGGGGCTGGAAAGAGATATTTTTATTGATAAGAAGGAGTTTTACGGCCCTCTATATGAGCAGATTGAGGATGCGTATCAGTTTGTGCTTAAGCACCTGAATCTGGGAGCCGAGATTTCCGGTTTACAGAGGAAAGATCTCTATGAAGTGCCGGCAGCAGCAATCAGGGAAGCGATTGTAAATGCAGTTATGCATAGAAGTTACCTTGATGAATCCAGTATACAGATATCGGTCTTTGACGATCGGCTTGAGATACTGTCTCCGGGCATGCTTTATGACGGGCTGGATTGGGAGACAGCAAAATCGGGAAGATCAAAGTGCAGAAATGCGGCGATAGCGGAAGCTTTCCAGTATATGCATATTGTAGAGCGCTGGGGAACCGGAATTCCACGAATTATAAAGCAGTGCAGAGAATACGGACTGGAGACTCCGGTATTTGAGGAAATCGGAGATGGAGTCAGGGTTATTTTATTCAGAAAGAATACAGAATCCGGATTCCGGCAGATAGAGCTGGACCATGAAAATCCAAAATCCAATCATGAAAGTCCAAAATTCAATTATGAAAATCCAAATTTGGACGCAAAATCAGGTTATCAGGACTTTGAAGAGGTGTATTTTACACCGGGAAATAAATCGGAAAGAAATATTCAAAGATTGTATGAGGTGATTGGGACAAGCCGCAGCTTTGGAAGAAATGAAATCATGGGAATTATAAACTGCTCCAAGTCGACAGCGGCAAACCTCCTGAATGAAATGAAAAATAAGAATTTTATTAGAAAAGTAAAAGGAAGAGGGAAGTATGTATTTGATAAACAGCTTCATATTTTACAGTAGAATCGAGGTTCACTTATAAATGGAACAGCTGCAGGAGTTACAGGAAATCACTGCTCCCCTTCTGGCCTGGTATGACGGCCACGCCAGGGTCCTGCCCTGGAGAGAACATCCGTCCCCTTACCGGGTATGGGTCTCGGAGATCATGCTGCAGCAGACCCGGGTGGAAGCCGTAAAGCCCTATTTTGAGCGCTTTATCGGCGAACTGCCATCGATCCGGGCTCTGGCGGAGGCTCCGGAGGACAGGCTTCTGAAGCTCTGGGAGGGACTTGGATATTACAACCGGGTACGGAATATGCAGAAGGCTGCCCGGATTCTGACAGAGGAGTACGGCGGAGAGATGCCTGCCGATTACGATGTGATTCTTTCTCTGCCCGGAATCGGAAGCTATACGGCAGGGGCCATCGCTTCTATCGCCTTCGGCATGAGAAGGCCCGCAGTGGACGGCAATGTCCTCAGAGTTCTCTCCAGGCTGGAAAAAAGCTATGAGGATATTCTGAAGCAGTCTGTCCGCCGGAAGTTTGAAAAAGAGGTTCAGGAGATTATCCCGGAGGGAAGAGCCGGGGATTTCAACCAGTCTCTGATTGAGCTGGGAGCCATCGTCTGTGTGCCGAACGGAGCGCCCAAATGCGGGGAATGTCCCCTGGAAAAGCTCTGCAGGGCCCATGCGGAGGGAGTGGAACTGGAGCTTCCGAAAAAAACTCCGCCGGCGAAGCGGAAGCTTGAAGACAGAACGGTACTGGTTCTCGTTTCAGATAACAAAGCCGCTCTGCATAAGCGGCCGGAAAAGGGGCTGCTGGCAGGACTTTACGAACTGCCGAACCTGGAAGGCCGTCTGGGGCGGGAAGAGGTTCTGGAGTATGTGAAAAAGCAGGGGCTTTCTCCCATACGGATTCAGGAGCTGCCTGAAGCCAAGCATATTTTCAGCCATATCGAATGGCATATGGCCGGGTATATGGTGAAGGTGGAAGAACCGGATTCAAAGCGGAACGGACCGGAGGATTTCTTCTTTGTGGAAAAGAAGCAGATGGAAGAGACCTACTCGATCCCGGCTGCTTTTTCGGCATATACAGGATATTTTAAAGAACGGTATTAGCGCTGGCAGATATAGGACGAATCCCTTCCTGTCCGCCGGCGTAAAATATAGATACAAAAGACAGTCATACAGAGGCTGAAAATGAACGGTATGAGGAGGAAATCATGAAGCTGTTATCTGTTACAATTCCATGCTATAACTCAGAGGCTTATATGCGCAACTGTATCCATTCGCTGCTCGTAGGAGGAGAAGAAGTGGAAATCATCATTGTAGATGACGGATCGAAGGATGGAACAGGAGCCATAGCGGATGAATATGCCCAGAAATATCCGACTATCGTCAAGGCGGTTCATCAGGAAAACGGCGGCCATGGTGAAGCTGTCAATACAGGACTTAAGAATGCCACAGGTCTTTATTTCAAAGTTGTGGACAGCGACGACTGGGTGTCTATTTCCGCCTATAAGGAAATTTTGAAGACACTGAACCAGCTGGCAGGGGCCAGACCTACTGTCGATATGCTGATCAGCAATTTCGTATATGAAAAGGAAGGCTCCAAGCATAAAAAGGTCATGAGCTACCGCTCAGCATTTCCCCAGAACCGGGTGTTTACCTGGGATGACGTAAAATTCCTGCACAAGGGACAGTATATTCTCATGCATTCTGTCATCTACCGCACGAAGCTTCTGCGGGAATGCGGGCTGGAGCTGCCAAAACATACCTTTTATGTAGATAACATTTTTGTATATCACCCCCTTCCCTATGTAAAATATCTGTACTATCTGGATGTGAATTTTTACCGGTATTACATTGGCCGCCAGGATCAGTCGGTCAATGAGAAGGTGATGATAGGCCGTATCGACCAGCAGATCAAGGTCAATAAGATGATGATCGATGATTACAAGCTCAGCGATCCCCGGCAGATTCCCAATAAGAAACTGCGCCATTATATGAAAAACTATCTGGAGATCATCATGGTGGTATCCTCTATCATAGCCATCCGTTCCGGCACGGAGGAGAATCTGCAGAAGAAGTATGAGCTCTGGAAGTACTTAAAGAAGAAAGACAGAAAGGTTTATTACGAACTGAAATGGGGCATTCTGGGACGGACCATGAACCTTCCCGGAAAGAGCGGAAGAAAGATTTCAGAAGTAGCCTATAAGATCGCAAACCGGTTTGTGGGATTCAATTAAGACAGAAAAGAGAAAGCCTCCGGCACCGTGATTACGGAAAGCCGGAGGCTTTTATTTAAAAGATGCAGATTCAATTTGGCATGAGCCCTGAAAGACAGCTGTCAGGCCGCCTTCTCCGGTCCGCGTTTTCTTCCCAGACTGACCCGGACGGCTGAGTAGTCAGTGCGGTATACCAGCTGCTCCATCAAAAGGCCCAGCAGAATGCCCGCGATCACGTCCAGTACGGAATGCTGCTTCAGGAACATGGTGGCCAGTATGATGGAGACCATGAGCACGAAGGAGGCTCCGTGAATCAGACGGTTCTTTCCAAGGGCCGGATTATTGGCCACAGCCCGGTGGGCAGCGATGGAATTGAACACATGCAGACTCGGGAAAATGTTCGTGGCTGTGTCGATTTGATACAGCATCTGGACAGCCAGAGTAAAAATATTATTCCGCTCAAAGGTATTCGGACGCAGCAGATGGCCGTTTGGATATATGGTGGAGACAATCAGAAACAGCGTCATTCCGGTAAACAAAAAGATGCAGTACTGATGGAACTCCTTACGGCTTTTGAAAAACAGATAAACAAAAACAGCAGCCACGTAGACAAACCAGAGCAGGTAAGGGACAATAAAGTATTCCACAAAGGGAATCATATCATCCAGTCTGACATGGATTACATGGTAGGGCATGTTTGCCCGGCTTTCCAGCCACATAAACCAGGGCATGTAGATCAGTCCGTAAAGCAATACCAGGGCATGCCTGTATTTCTGAAAAAATGCCTTCATATGCTTATCCTCTTTTCTCGTATATAATGTGGGAAACTTTATTCTGTTCTCATTATATGAAACGGAGTATAGCACAATAATTCTTCAGATTCAATGAAGTTTATTTTATCTTAAGAAAAATTTCAGAAGTAATTTCTTCCTGTCAGGACTGCCGGGGTCCGGCAATGATGGAGAGCAGGCCCGGACTGCAGCTCAGCTGCAGTTTTCCCTTCAGAAAATAGGGCTCCCCGTCCGTGTGGACCGGAAGACGGGCGGAGCTTTGAAATTCCACGGTCCGGGCCCGGAACATATGGACGCCGGGCAGAATTCTGTGGATGCCGGCAAGGGAGAGGAGAAACAGCGGAAGGATCAGAAGCCGGCTGGGGCCTTCGGCCACGCAGACATCCAGCAGGCCGTCGTCAGGCCGGGCAGAGGGACAGAATTTGACTCCGCCGCCCTCAAAACGGCAGTTCATGGCCACGGCAAAATAGGTCCTCCGGTATCGGAGGGTCTTTCGTCCGTCCAGAATGAGCGTCATAGGCGCGGGACGGCACAGGATCAGCTGTTTGATGCCGGTGGCGATATAGGTCAGCTTCCCCAGATGAAGGCGGTTCAGCAGATTTTTCAGAGGAGAGGAAAAGGCGGCATGGCAGATGGCGGCGTCGTATCCGCAGCCGCAGCTGACAGCGAATTTCCAGGGCCTGTTCTCCAGCTGAGCCGTTCCCAGGTCAATGCGCCGGAAATAGGATGGATGCAGGATATTCTGCACCGCGGCGGCAGTGTCTGAAGGAAGGCCCAGGGCGCGGGCGAAATCGTTGCTGGAGCCGGTGGGGATATAGGCAAAGGTGATCTTTGAGAAATCCTCAATGCCGTTTAAGATTTCATTTACGGTTCCGTCGCCGCCTACAGCCACCAGAGTGATGCGGCTGTCCCGGCCCGAGGCTGTGATTTCCCGGGCGAGTCTGGCGGCGTGGTAACGGCAGGATGTGAAAAATACCCGGTATTCCACGTCCTCGCTGTCCAGTATTTCTTCAACTTTCTTCCATACAAGTTTTCCACTGCCGGAGCGGGATCCGGGGTTTACGATAAAATAGTACATGCTGTGTCCTCCTGCCGATGATTCGATGATTCATTTCTGCAAGTAGTATATCATCTGAAATGACGCGGTTCAAGCAGGCAGGATCAAATTGGTATGTGAATCGGAAAAAGGAGCATACTGAGAACAGAGCGTCTGCCGGGTCCGGCTTGGAAACTGCGGAACGTGTATCCGGCGGAAGAAGAAATTGACTGGGCGGCACAGATCGTGTACAATGTAAAAAGCATCACCCGCGCCGTCTGGCGCCGGCGGGAATACATAAGTAGAAAACGAAGGAGCTTCAGATGAAGAAAGCAGTGATTATAGGCGCTGGCCCGGCGGGCGTGACGGCGGCATATGAATTATTGAAGAAATCGAATGATTATGAGGTGCTTGTGCTGGAGGAGAGCCAGGAGATCGGCGGAATCTCCCGTACGGTACGGTATCATGGCAACCGCATGGATATAGGAGGACACCGTTTCTTTTCCAAGGATGACCGGGTGACAGCATGGTGGGATCAGATTATGCCCCTGCAGGGACAGCCCTCCTATGATGATAAAAAGCTGGGACGCAGCGTTCCGCTGAAGGAAGGCGGTCCGGATCCGGAGAAGGAAGACCGGGTCATGCTGACCAGGAACCGGGTATCCCGTATCTACTATAATAAAAAATTCTTTGATTATCCGGTAAAAATGAATGCCCGGACAATTAAGAATATGGGCTTTGCCACCACCATGGCGGCCGGTTTCAGTTATCTGAAGACCGTGTTTGTAAAAAAGCCGGTGGACTCTCTGGAGAACTTTTATATCAATTCTTTTGGGCGCAAGCTTTATTCCATGTTTTTTGAGGGCTATACGGAAAAGCTCTGGGGACGCCATCCCCGGGAGATAGCTCCGGACTGGGGAGCACAGAGAACCAAAGGATTGTCCATTATGGGAATTCTGAAGGATAATCTGCAGAAGCTTTCCCCGAAAAAGCAGGATAAGCATCAGGTGCAGACCTCTTTGATTGAGGAATTCAATTATCCGAAATATGGTCCCGGACAGCTCTGGGAGACGGCTGCCGCCGAGGTGGAAGCCATGGGCGGAGAGATCCGCAAAGGCTGCCGCGTGACCGGAATCCATACGGCGGATGGACGGGTGCAGAGTCTGACCTATGAGAAGGACGGACAGGAATATACAGAGGAAGCAGATGTGTTTATCTCTTCCATGCCCATCAAGGATCTGGTGGCAGGCATGAACGATGTGCCGGAGAAGATGGCGGAGATCGCTGCCGGTCTGCCCTACCGGGATTTTGTGACGGTAGGTCTTCTGGTGGACAGGCTGAATCTGAAAAATGAGACGGATCTGAAGACCCTGGGCAATATCGTTCCCGACTGCTGGATTTATGTGCAGGATGTAGGAGTGAAGCTGGGGCGTATTCAGATTTTCAATAACTGGTCTCCGTATCTGGTAAAGGATCCGGACCATACGGTCTGGATTGGTCTGGAATACTTCTGTACCGAAGGAGATTCCTACTGGAATATGAGCGAGGAAGAATGGGTGAAATTCGGAATCGCCGAGCTGATCCAGATGGGCGTGATTACCAGCGAGCGGGATGTGCTGGATTCTCACCGGGAGCGGGTAAAGAAGGCTTATCCGGCTTATTTCGATACTTATGATCATATGGATGAGCTGACCGCTTATCTGGATACCTTTGAGAATCTTTACTGTGTGGGCCGGAATGGCCAGCACCGCTACAATAATATGGATCATTCCATGGCCACTTCCTTTGAGGCCGTGGGAAATATCCTGAGCGGCCGTAAGGATAAGAAGAATATCTGGAGCGTCAATACAGAAAAAGAGTATCACGAAGAGAAAAAGGAAGAAAAATAATAGGGTTCGGAACACAGTAGGCACGAAGCGGGCACTTCCGGAAAACCGGAGGTGTCCGGTTTTTTTGCGCTTTTTCAGGATAAAGGAGAGAAATGGTAATTCTGCACAGGAAAGTTCCGAAAAGTATACAAAAGGATAAAAGACATACCGATAAATGGAAGAAAGAAAAAGAGAATATGAGTATTATAGACGAAAAGAGGTCGCAGATGGAAAAGATAGAAGAAAGAATTGCACAGATGCTGATGGAGCATTCTCTGGAGCTGGAGATTCGAAATGCGGGAGTTTTCCGGTATCTGAAGAGCTACCGCTTTGAGCGGCACAATCACAGGGAAACAGAAATTGTATACATAAAATCCGGCCACTGCATTATGGGAGTGGGCGAGGAATTTGTGCCGCTGAAGGAACGTGACTGTATCATTTTGTACAAAGGAGTTCCACACTGGTTCCTGGTGGACCGGGAAGAGGGCTGTCAGATTGCGCAGCTGGAATTCTACGTAAATGTGCCACAGGAACTGAAAGACTGCCTGGCGGTGTTCCGGCCTGCCCGGTATCACAAGCTGCCGGACAGTGAAGGAATCAAGGATGTAATCGAGGGAATCGGCAGGCTCCACCGGGTCGGGGGAGATGAAGAACTGCAGCCGACTGCCATGAAAATGCTGTTTCTGCTTTTGTTTCTGGAGCTGTCCATCCGGATAGAGAAGAATGGAAAACGGCAGAGCGGAAAGATGGAAAAGATGCTGAGCTATATCAATGAGAACTATGAGTATGACATCAGCATCGAGGGACTGGCTGAAAAATTCGGCGTCAGCTCCCGGTATCTCCGCAAATGCTTTAAGGAAGAGACAGGCATCAGCTGCAGTCAGTATATTGCTTCCCTGCGGATTGAAAAGGCCAAGGAAATGCTGTGGACCGGTTCCGAGACGGTGACCGAGATTGCGGCCCGCACGGGCTTCAACAGCTCCCAGTATTTCTGCAGAGTATTCCAGCAGTACACAGGCATGACGCCGCTGGAGTACCGGAATATGTGGAAAGGTACCAGAGCGGAAGAGCGCTGCACCATGATAGAAGAGAAAGAAGAGGAGAGTTAAGATGACGAACAGAGAAAATTTTTTGTCACTGCTGCGCCGGCAGGGGTATGAAAGGGTTCCGGTAGAGTTTGTACTCTGCCCCCATCTGCAGGAGGTCTGCAGAAAAGAACTGGGAGCAGAGGATTATGAGGAATATTTCGGGATGCCCTGGCGGAGAGTGGACGATCTGCGTCTGAAGGATCAGGATGTGGAGAAATTCAGAAAGTTTTATGCGAAGAAGCCGCTGGCAGAAGGGGCTGATATTGATATCTGGGGCGTGGGACATGAGAAATCGCCTAACAGCATGCACATGACCTACATGCGCCATCCCATGGAGAATATGGACACCCTGGAGGAGATAGAGAGCTATCCGTTCCCGGATTTCGCTTCCGCTGACGGTTCTCATCAGCCGGAGCAGGTAAAGAAAATCAAGGAGAGAGATTTGATTGCTCTGGGCGATATGCAGATGACCATCTGGGAATGCGCCTGGTATATGAGAAGCATGGAAGAGCTTTTCTGCGACATGATGATGGAGGACGAAAAAGCGGAGTTCCTGCTTGACAAGGTAACCGAGCTGTCCATGATCCGGGCCCTCTCCTATGCGAAGGCAGGGGTGGATGTGCTGTTTCTGGGTGATGACATCGGCATGCAGCACACGATCATGATGAGCGAGGAGCTGTATACGGACTGGATTCAGCCCAGACTGAAAAAGATCATCGACGCGGTGAAGGCTGTGAATCCGGATATTCTGATTTTCTATCACTCCTGTGGATTTATCGAGCCGCTGATTCCGCACCTGATCGAGGCGGGAATTGATGTGCTGAATCCGATTCAGAGCGAGTGTATGGATTTTGAGGAAATTTATAAAAAGTATGGAGATCAGATTTCTTTCCATGGGACCATCGGAACCCAGACCGTGATGCCCAAGGGAACGCCCCAGGAAGTGAAGGAAGCTGTCTGGAGAAACCTGGATATCGCAGGTGAGAAGGGCGGACTGTTTGTGGCGCCCACCCATATGCTGGAGCCTGAGGTGCCGCTGGAGAATATCCTGGCTTACGTGGACGCCTGCCGGACCTACAGAAAATAGGCGGACAGAATAAAAAGACAAGGAGATCAGAAAATGAAATATAACATGAATGAGTGGCTGGCAGACCAGTTGAACAGTCCGGTGAAAAAACCTCTTCCGGTTCTGTCCTTCCCGGGGACACAGCTGATTGGGAAAAACGTGGAAGAACTGGTAAATGACGGACATCTGCAGGCTTTATGCATGAAAGCCATTGCGGATAGATTTGACACAGCGGCGTCTGTAAGCCTGATGGATCTTTCTGTAGAGGCAGAGGCCTTTGGCGCGAAGGTTCTGTACAGCCCTGATGAGGTTCCCACTGTACAGGGAGCTCTGATTGAGGATGAGGAACAGGCAGATGCGTTAAAGATTCCTGAGGTGGGTGCCGGTCGTACCGGCGAGTGCGTCAAGGGTATCCGGGAAGCCAGTGAGCTGATTACGGACCGGCCGGTCCGTAATCAGCTCACTGGCTTCCCGGATACCCTTGACGCACTCGCCGGTACGACCGGCACCCACCTCAGGAATCTTTAACGCATCTGCCTGTTCCTCATCCTCAATCAGAGCTCCCTGTACAGTGGGAACCTCATCAGGGCTGTACAGAACCTTCGCGCCAAAGGCCTCTGCCTCTACAGAAAGATCCATCAGGCTTACAGACGCCGCTGTGTCAAATCTATCCGCAATGGCTTTCATGCATAAAGCCTGCAGATGTCCGTCATTTACCAGTTCTTCCACGTTTTTCCCAATCAGCTGTGTCCCCGGGAAGGACAGAACCGGAAGAGGTTTTTTCACCGGACTGTTCAACTGGTCTGCCAGCCACTCATTCATGTTATATTTCATTTTCTGATCTCCTTGTCTTTTTATTCTGTCCGCCTATTTTCTGTAGGTCCGGCAGGCGTCCACGTAAGCCAGGATATTCTCCAGCGGCACCTCAGGCTCCAGCATATGGGTGGGCGCCACAAACAGTCCGCCCTTCTCACCTGCGATATCCAGGTTTCTCCAGACAGCTTCCTTCACTTCCTGGGGCGTTCCCTTGGGCATCACGGTCTGGGTTCCGATGGTCCCATGGAAAGAAATCTGATCTCCATACTTTTTATAAATTTCCTCAAAATCCATACACTCGCTCTGAATCGGATTCAGCACATCAATTCCCGCCTCGATCAGGTGCGGAATCAGCGGCTCGATAAATCCACAGGAGTGATAGAAAATCAGAATATCCGGATTCACAGCCTTCACCGCGTCGATGATCTTTTTCAGTCTGGGCTGAATCCAGTCCGTATACAGCTCCTCGCTCATCATGATCGTGTGCTGCATGCCGATGTCATCACCCAGAAACAGCACATCCACCCCTGCCTTCGCATAGGAGAGGGCCCGGATCATGGACAGCTCGGTTACCTTGTCAAGCAGGAACTCCGCTTTTTCGTCCTCCATCATCATGTCGCAGAAAAGCTCTTCCATGCTTCTCATATACCAGGCGCATTCCCAGATGGTCATCTGCATATCGCCCAGAGCAATCAAATCTCTCTCCTTGATTTTCTTTACCTGCTCCGGCTGATGAGAACCGTCAGCGGAAGCGAAATCCGGGAACGGATAGCTCTCTATCTCCTCCAGGGTGTCCATATTCTCCATGGGATGGCGCATGTAGGTCATGTGCATGCTGTTAGGCGATTTCTCATGTCCCACGCCCCAGATATCAATATCAGCCCCTTCTGCCAGCGGCTTCTTCGCATAAAACTTTCTGAATTTCTCCACATCCTGATCCTTCAGACGCAGATCGTCCACTCTCCGCCAGGGCATCCCGAAATATTCCTCATAATCCTCTGCTCCCAGTTCTTTTCTGCAGACCTCCTGCAGATGGGGGCAGAGTACAAACTCTACCGGAACCCTTTCATACCCCTGCCGGCGCAGCAGTGACAAAAAATTTTCTCTGTTCGTCATCTTAACTCTCCTCTTCTTTCTCTTCTATCATGGTGCAGCGCTCTTCCGCTCTGGTACCTTTCCACATATTCCGGTACTCCAGCGGCGTCATGCCTGTGTACTGCTGGAATACTCTGCAGAAATACTGGGAGCTGTTGAAGCCCGTGCGGGCCGCAATCTCGGTCACCGTCTCGGAACCGGTCCACAGCATTTCCTTGGCCTTTTCAATCCGCAGGGAAGCAATATACTGACTGCAGCTGATGCCTGTCTCTTCCTTAAAGCATTTGCGGAGATACCGGGAGCTGACGCCGAATTTTTCAGCCAGTCCCTCGATGCTGATGTCATACTCATAGTTCTCATTGATATAGCTCAGCATCTTTTCCATCTTTCCGCTCTGCCGTTTTCCATTCTTCTCTATCCGGATGGACAGCTCCAGAAACAAAAGCAGAAACAGCATTTTCATGGCAGTCGGCTGCAGTTCTTCATCTCCCCCGACCCGGTGGAGCCTGCCGATTCCCTCGATTACATCCTTGATTCCTTCACTGTCCGGCAGCTTGTGATACCGGGCAGGCCGGAACACCGCCAGGCAGTCTTTCAGTTCCTGTGGCACATTTACGTAGAATTCCAGCTGCGCAATCTGACAGCCCTCTTCCCGGTCCACCAGGAACCAGTGTGGAACTCCTTTGTACAAAATGATACAGTCACGTTCCTTCAGCGGCACAAATTCCTCGCCCACTCCCATAATGCAGTGGCCGGATTTTATGTATACAATTTCTGTTTCCCTGTGATTGTGCCGCTCAAAGCGGTAGCTCTTCAGATACCGGAAAACTCCCGCATTTCGAATCTCCAGCTCCAGAGAATGCTCCATCAGCATCTGTGCAATTCTTTCTTCTATCTTTTCCATCTGCGACCTCTTTTCGTCTATAATACTCATATTCTCTTTTTCTTTCTTCCATTTATCGGTATGTCTTTTATCCTTTTGTATACTTTTCGGAACTTTCCTGTGCAGAATTACCATTTCTCTCCTTTATCCTGAAAAAGCGCAAAAAAACCGGACACCTCCGGTTTTCCGGAAGTGCCCGCTTCGTGCCTACTGTGTTCCGAACCCTATTATTTTTCTTCCTTTTTCTCTTCGTGATACTCTTTTTCTGTATTGACGCTCCAGATATTCTTCTTATCCTTACGGCCGCTCAGGATATTTCCCACGGCCTCAAAGGAAGTGGCCATGGAATGATCCATATTATTGTAGCGGTGCTGGCCATTCCGGCCCACACAGTAAAGATTCTCAAAGGTATCCAGATAAGCGGTCAGCTCATCCATATGATCATAAGTATCGAAATAAGCCGGATAAGCCTTCTTTACCCGCTCCCGGTGAGAATCCAGCACATCCCGCTCGCTGGTAATCACGCCCATCTGGATCAGCTCGGCGATTCCGAATTTCACCCATTCTTCCTCGCTCATATTCCAGTAGGAATCTCCTTCGGTACAGAAGTATTCCAGACCAATCCAGACCGTATGGTCCGGATCCTTTACCAGATACGGAGACCAGTTATTGAAAATCTGAATACGCCCCAGCTTCACTCCTACATCCTGCACATAAATCCAGCAGTCGGGAACGATATTGCCCAGGGTCTTCAGATCCGTCTCATTTTTCAGATTCAGCCTGTCCACCAGAAGACCTACCGTCACAAAATCCCGGTAGGGCAGACCGGCAGCGATCTCCGCCATCTTCTCCGGCACATCGTTCATGCCTGCCACCAGATCCTTGATGGGCATGGAAGAGATAAACACATCTGCTTCCTCTGTATATTCCTGTCCGTCCTTCTCATAGGTCAGACTCTGCACCCGTCCATCCGCCGTATGGATTCCGGTCACGCGGCAGCCTTTGCGGATCTCTCCGCCCATGGCTTCCACCTCGGCGGCAGCCGTCTCCCAGAGCTGTCCGGGACCATATTTCGGATAATTGAATTCCTCAATCAAAGAGGTCTGCACCTGATGCTTATCCTGCTTTTTCGGGGAAAGCTTCTGCAGATTATCCTTCAGAATTCCCATAATGGACAATCCTTTGGTTCTCTGTGCTCCCCAGTCCGGAGCTATCTCCCGGGGATGGCGTCCCCAGAGCTTTTCCGTATAGCCCTCAAAAAACATGGAATAAAGCTTGCGCCCAAAAGAATTGATATAAAAGTTCTCCAGAGAGTCCACCGGCTTTTTTACAAACACGGTCTTCAGATAACTGAAACCGGCCGCCATGGTGGTGGCAAAGCCCATATTCTTAATTGTCCGGGCATTCATTTTTACCGGATAATCAAAGAATTTTTTATTATAGTAGATACGGGATACCCGGTTCCTGGTCAGCATGACCCGGTCTTCCTTCTCCGGATCCGGACCGCCTTCCTTCAGCGGAACGCTGCGTCCCAGCTTTTTATCATCATAGGAGGGCTGTCCCTGCAGGGGCATAATCTGATCCCACCATGCTGTCACCCGGTCATCCTTGGAAAAGAAACGGTGTCCTCCTATATCCATGCGGTTGCCATGATACCGTACCGTACGGGAGATTCCGCCGATCTCCTGGCTCTCCTCCAGCACAAGCACCTCATAATCATTCGATTTCTTCAATAATTCATATGCCGCCGTCACGCCCGCCGGGCCAGCGCCTATAATCACTGCTTTCTTCATCTGAAGCTCCTTCGTTTTCTACTTATGTATTCCCGCCGGCGCCAGACGGCGCGGGTGATGCTTTTTACATTGTACACGATCTGTGCCGCCCAGTCAATTTCTTCTTCCGCCGGATACACGTTCCGCAGTTTCCAAGCCGGACCCGGCAGACGCTCTGTTCTCAGTATGCTCCTTTTTCCGATTCACATACCAATTTGATCCTGCCTGCTTGAACCGCGTCATTTCAGATGATATACTACTTGCAGAAATGAATCATCGAATCATCGGCAGGAGGACACAGCATGTACTATTTTATCGTAAACCCCGGATCCCGCTCCGGCAGTGGAAAACTTGTATGGAAGAAAGTTGAAGAAATACTGGACAGCGAGGACGTGGAATACCGGGTATTTTTCACATCCTGCCGTTACCACGCCGCCAGACTCGCCCGGGAAATCACAGCCTCGGGCCGGGACAGCCGCATCACTCTGGTGGCTGTAGGCGGCGACGGAACCGTAAATGAAATCTTAAACGGCATTGAGGATTTCTCAAAGATCACCTTTGCCTATATCCCCACCGGCTCCAGCAACGATTTCGCCCGCGCCCTGGGCCTTCCTTCAGACACTGCCGCCGCGGTGCAGAATATCCTGCATCCATCCTATTTCCGGCGCATTGACCTGGGAACGGCTCAGCTGGAGAACAGGCCCTGGAAATTCGCTGTCAGCTGCGGCTGCGGATACGACGCCGCCATCTGCCATGCCGCCTTTTCCTCTCCTCTGAAAAATCTGCTGAACCGCCTTCATCTGGGGAAGCTGACCTATATCGCCACCGGCATCAAACAGCTGATCCTGTGCCGTCCCGCGCCTATGACGCTCATTCTGGACGGACGAAAGACCCTCCGATACCGGAGGACCTATTTTGCCGTGGCCATGAACTGCCGTTTTGAGGGCGGCGGAGTCAAATTCTGTCCCTCTGCCCGGCCTGACGACGGCCTGCTGGATGTCTGCGTGGCCGAAGGCCCCAGCCGGCTTCTGATCCTTCCGCTGTTTCTCCTCTCCCTTGCCGGCATCCACAGAATTCTGCCCGGCGTCCATATGTTCCGGGCCCGGACCGTGGAATTTCAAAGCTCCGCCCGTCTTCCGGTCCACACGGACGGGGAGCCCTATTTTCTGAAGGGAAAACTGCAGCTGAGCTGCAGTCCGGGCCTGCTCTCCATCATTGCCGGACCCCGGCAGTCCTGACAGGAAGAAATTACTTCTGAAATTTTTCTTAAGATAAAATAAACTTCATTGAATCTGAAGAATTATTGTGCTATACTCCGTTTCATATAATGAGAACAGAATAAAGTTTCCCACATTATATACGAGAAAAGAGGATAAGCATATGAAGGCATTTTTTCAGAAATACAGGCATGCCCTGGTATTGCTTTACGGACTGATCTACATGCCCTGGTTTATGTGGCTGGAAAGCCGGGCAAACATGCCCTACCATGTAATCCATGTCAGACTGGATGATATGATTCCCTTTGTGGAATACTTTATTGTCCCTTACCTGCTCTGGTTTGTCTACGTGGCTGCTGTTTTTGTTTATCTGTTTTTCAAAAGCCGTAAGGAGTTCCATCAGTACTGCATCTTTTTGTTTACCGGAATGACGCTGTTTCTGATTGTCTCCACCATATATCCAAACGGCCATCTGCTGCGTCCGAATACCTTTGAGCGGAATAATATTTTTACTCTGGCTGTCCAGATGCTGTATCAAATCGACACAGCCACGAACATTTTCCCGAGTCTGCATGTGTTCAATTCCATCGCTGCCCACCGGGCTGTGGCCAATAATCCGGCCCTTGGAAAGAACCGTCTGATTCACGGAGCCTCCTTCGTGCTCATGGTCTCCATCATACTGGCCACCATGTTCCTGAAGCAGCATTCCGTACTGGACGTGATCGCGGGCATTCTGCTGGGCCTTTTGATGGAGCAGCTGGTATACCGCACTGACTACTCAGCCGTCCGGGTCAGTCTGGGAAGAAAACGCGGACCGGAGAAGGCGGCCTGACAGCTGTCTTTCAGGGCTCATGCCAAATTGAATCTGCATCTTTTAAATAAAAGCCTCCGGCTTTCCGTAATCACGGTGCCGGAGGCTTTCTCTTTTCTGTCTTAATTGAATCCCACAAACCGGTTTGCGATCTTATAGGCTACTTCTGAAATCTTTCTTCCGCTCTTTCCGGGAAGGTTCATGGTCCGTCCCAGAATGCCCCATTTCAGTTCGTAATAAACCTTTCTGTCTTTCTTCTTTAAGTACTTCCAGAGCTCATACTTCTTCTGCAGATTCTCCTCCGTGCCGGAACGGATGGCTATGATAGAGGATACCACCATGATGATCTCCAGATAGTTTTTCATATAATGGCGCAGTTTCTTATTGGGAATCTGCCGGGGATCGCTGAGCTTGTAATCATCGATCATCATCTTATTGACCTTGATCTGCTGGTCGATACGGCCTATCATCACCTTCTCATTGACCGACTGATCCTGGCGGCCAATGTAATACCGGTAAAAATTCACATCCAGATAGTACAGATATTTTACATAGGGAAGGGGGTGATATACAAAAATGTTATCTACATAAAAGGTATGTTTTGGCAGCTCCAGCCCGCATTCCCGCAGAAGCTTCGTGCGGTAGATGACAGAATGCATGAGAATATACTGTCCCTTGTGCAGGAATTTTACGTCATCCCAGGTAAACACCCGGTTCTGGGGAAATGCTGAGCGGTAGCTCATGACCTTTTTATGCTTGGAGCCTTCCTTTTCATATACGAAATTGCTGATCAGCATATCGACAGTAGGTCTGGCCCCTGCCAGCTGGTTCAGTGTCTTCAAAATTTCCTTATAGGCGGAAATAGACACCCAGTCGTCGCTGTCCACAACTTTGAAATAAAGACCTGTGGCATTCTTAAGTCCTGTATTGACAGCTTCACCATGGCCGCCGTTTTCCTGATGAACCGCCTTGACGATAGTCGGATATTTCTGGGCATATTCATCCGCTATGGCTCCTGTTCCATCCTTCGATCCGTCATCTACAATGATGATTTCCACTTCTTCTCCTCCTACGAGCAGCGAATGGATACAGTTGCGCATATAAGCCTCTGAGTTATAGCATGGAATTGTAACAGATAACAGCTTCATGATTTCCTCCTCATACCGTTCATTTTCAGCCTCTGTATGACTGTCTTTTGTATCTATATTTTACGCCGGCGGACAGGAAGGGATTCGTCCTATATCTGCCAGCGCTAATACCGTTCTTTAAAATATCCTGTATATGCCGAAAAAGCAGCCGGGATCGAGTAGGTCTCTTCCATCTGCTTCTTTTCCACAAAGAAGAAATCCTCCGGTCCGTTCCGCTTTGAATCCGGTTCTTCCACCTTCACCATATACCCGGCCATATGCCATTCGATATGGCTGAAAATATGCTTGGCTTCAGGCAGCTCCTGAATCCGTATGGGAGAAAGCCCCTGCTTTTTCACATACTCCAGAACCTCTTCCCGCCCCAGACGGCCTTCCAGGTTCGGCAGTTCGTAAAGTCCTGCCAGCAGCCCCTTTTCCGGCCGCTTATGCAGAGCGGCTTTGTTATCTGAAACGAGAACCAGTACCGTTCTGTCTTCAAGCTTCCGCTTCGCCGGCGGAGTTTTTTTCGGAAGCTCCAGTTCCACTCCCTCCGCATGGGCCCTGCAGAGCTTTTCCAGGGGACATTCCCCGCATTTGGGCGCTCCGTTCGGCACACAGACGATGGCTCCCAGCTCAATCAGAGACTGGTTGAAATCCCCGGCTCTTCCCTCCGGGATAATCTCCTGAACCTCTTTTTCAAACTTCCGGCGGACAGACTGCTTCAGAATATCCTCATAGCTTTTTTCCAGCCTGGAGAGAACTCTGAGGACATTGCCGTCCACTGCGGGCCTTCTCATGCCGAAGGCGATAGAAGCGATGGCCCCTGCCGTATAGCTTCCGATTCCGGGCAGAGAAAGAATCACATCGTAATCGGCAGGCATCTCTCCGCCGTACTCCTCTGTCAGAATCCGGGCAGCCTTCTGCATATTCCGTACCCGGTTGTAATATCCAAGTCCCTCCCAGAGCTTCAGAAGCCTGTCCTCCGGAGCCTCCGCCAGAGCCCGGATCGATGGCAGTTCGCCGATAAAGCGCTCAAAATAGGGCTTTACGGCTTCCACCCGGGTCTGCTGCAGCATGATCTCCGAGACCCATACCCGGTAAGGGGACGGATGTTCTCTCCAGGGCAGGACCCTGGCGTGGCCGTCATACCAGGCCAGAAGGGGAGCAGTGATTTCCTGTAACTCCTGCAGCTGTTCCATTTATAAGTGAACCTCGATTCTACTGTAAAATATGAAGCTGTTTATCAAATACATACTTCCCTCTTCCTTTTACTTTTCTAATAAAATTCTTATTTTTCATTTCATTCAGGAGGTTTGCCGCTGTCGACTTGGAGCAGTTTATAATTCCCATGATTTCATTTCTTCCAAAGCTGCGGCTTGTCCCAATCACCTCATACAATCTTTGAATATTTCTTTCCGATTTATTTCCCGGTGTAAAATACACCTCTTCAAAGTCCTGATAACCTGATTTTGCGTCCAAATTTGGATTTTCATAATTGAATTTTGGACTTTCATGATTGGATTTTGGATTTTCATGGTCCAGCTCTATCTGCCGGAATCCGGATTCTGTATTCTTTCTGAATAAAATAACCCTGACTCCATCTCCGATTTCCTCAAATACCGGAGTCTCCAGTCCGTATTCTCTGCACTGCTTTATAATTCGTGGAATTCCGGTTCCCCAGCGCTCTACAATATGCATATACTGGAAAGCTTCCGCTATCGCCGCATTTCTGCACTTTGATCTTCCCGATTTTGCTGTCTCCCAATCCAGCCCGTCATAAAGCATGCCCGGAGACAGTATCTCAAGCCGATCGTCAAAGACCGATATCTGTATACTGGATTCATCAAGGTAACTTCTATGCATAACTGCATTTACAATCGCTTCCCTGATTGCTGCTGCCGGCACTTCATAGAGATCTTTCCTCTGTAAACCGGAAATCTCGGCTCCCAGATTCAGGTGCTTAAGCACAAACTGATACGCATCCTCAATCTGCTCATATAGAGGGCCGTAAAACTCCTTCTTATCAATAAAAATATCTCTTTCCAGCCCCTTAAACAATGCACACTGAATTCGCGCATAATACGGGCCTTTTCCCAAAAGCAGTTGATATCCGTTTGTCGGACACAGCTTTCTCTCCCGCCTGACAAGCAGCCCAAAATCTTCCAGTTTTTCCAGTGACAACACCTTTATCTGCTCTTTTTCTTCCTTTGTCCGGCAGCTTCTCAGCGCGTAATCCTGCATGGTTTTGCACAAGTTATCTGCTTCTGTCTGATCAAACTCCTCCCCAATACACACCAGAGTATCATAAGATATTCTCTGGCCCTCCAGTTCCATTTCCTGTATCTTTCTCCTGTCCGCTGGTCTGCTGGTCCCATTAATTCTGATATAGGAAGACCGTTCCTTTCCTTCTGACTTCAGATAATAAGGACGGTATCTTCCCGGGGCTACATCAATCACCAAAATTGTCTTATCTTCCAGCGTCTGTACAGAGATAGATGGATCTATCTGCGGTTCGCAGGCATCTGAAATCATATTGGAAATATTATCTGAAAGCCTGAAGGGATTCTGATCTCCAATTCCATATACAAAATTAGTCTCATCCTCGATCCCGATAATCACTTTTCCACCGGAACAGTTGGAAAAGGCAATGATATCCTTCAGCAGTTTCTCATGCTTTGCCGGTATTTCTCTTTTGAATTCCACATTGCTGCTTTCCCCAAACAGTTTCTTTTCCGCCACACTGCTTCCTCCAAATTATAAGTGAACCTCGATTCTCTGATCTATCGTCATTTCATCCGGCTTTACCAGACAGTCATAAGCCAGAATCCGCACACCCTTTCCGGCGGCTTCCCGAAGCGCCTCTCCAAAGGCCGGATGGGTCCGGTCATTGGGCTCGAACGAATGGACGCCTTTCATCTGAATCACGAAAAGGATATAGGCCTCATATCCGGCGTCCAGACAGCGCATCAGTTCCCGGATATGTTTTACGCCCCGCTCAGTGGGCGCGT
>CALWAZ010000168.1 GCA_944375725.1 uncultured Merdimonas sp.
TTACCTCCTCCAGGGGAATACAGCGTCCGTCCGTCATGGCTGCAAGCTCCAGGCCTGCTTTTTCCAGTTCCGGCTTCTTCTTAAAAAACTGAAACATTCTCATCCTCCCTTTTGTCTGCGCGCCTTCTTCTCCCTGTCAGTCCGGCCGAAACCGCCAGGTCAGCTTCCCCGCAGTAAACTGCAGAAATAAAAAAGGCATGAATCCTCCTCCGTAGAGAAGAGAACTCATGCCTGATTTAACAGTAACACGCATCTCAAATTTTGTTATCATTATAGTGATTACAGCGATAAATGTCAAGTCAATTTTGCTTTATTCTCATTTTTGTCAGATTTTAACAATTTTATCACTTTATTTTTGTGCAATTTTCCTTATACAATCGCAAGTACGCCGGAAACAATCAGCAGTACATAGGTCAGCTTCAGGAACGTCTCCTGCTTAATCCGCTTCACCAGCCTGGTCCCGGCCCAGATCCCGGCAAACAGCGGAACCGCTCCCACCAGGCACAAAAGGAGCACCCGGGAATTGAAATAACCGGACTGAATCTGGTTTCCCGTGATATAGCAGCCGATGGTCACCCAGAGCATGGCCATGGTGGCCCGGAATTCCTCTTTTTCCTTCAGCGCAGAGGAAGCATAGATGACAAGCAGCGCCCCGCCGGACACGAACATGCCGTGAATCACTCCCGCCGCCAGGATCACGCACAGCATTCCTGCCTGGCGGAGAGAACATTTCTTTCCTGTCTGCGGAATCCTTTCAGTCTGCGGAGCTTTCTTTTCCCGGAACAGGCCGGTTTTGTTCACCAGATTCTGCCCGAACAGCTTCCACAGGGCAATGCAGAGAATCATGGCACCATACAGAGTCAGCAGCTGCTGAATCGGAAACGCCTCAAAAATCCTCATCCCCACAAACATTCCCACTACCATGAGAACTGCCATCTTCCCGAACTCTTTCCAGTTAATATGCCGGAAACCGGTCAGAACAATCAGGAGGCAGGAAAGCTGGTCAAGAACCGCCAGGATCGATTTCGCCTCGTCCACTCCCAGCAGCTGCATACTGGGCGGCATGGCCAGAAGCGTCCCCGCGAACCCGGTAATAGCCTGAATCAGATTCGCTCCAAACAAAATCAGAAAAAACAGAATTTCTCTCCATGTCACTGTCATATCTTCTCCCTCTCGTGCTTCCCGGGCGGCCTGCCGCCGCCTGCTTCTCGACATTCTGTAAAAGCTCTGCCTTTTTCGAATCACGACAAAAAAGGCACAACCAAAATATATGCCTGCGCATATTTTCCGGTCATGCCTGATTTAACAGTAACACTCTGCGGTTAATGATAAACGGTTTCCCTGCTTTTGTCAAGCAGGAATCCTATTCTTGTTTGTCCACATACTCTCTGGTCTTGCGGTCCAGCTCCGGCAGCGCTTTCTTAAGGGAGACCAGCCTGCCGTCTCTGATAAAACCGTGGCGGGAAAAGGCTGTGGTGCACACCTCCCCTGTGGCAGCGTTCCGAAACTCATAAGCCAGCTCCAGGGCGGCTCCGGTGTATTTTGCCACACGCACGTAAATATCCGCTTCATCGTCAAAGAGAAAGCTCTTTTTATAATTTACGGAAATATTTACTACCGGGGACTGAATGCCGTGTTCCTCCATTTCCCGGTAGCCGAATCCCATGGCATCCATAAAGCGCACCCGTGCTTCTTCCATCCATTTCACATAATTAGAATGATGGATGATACTCATCTGATCTGTTTCATGATACTGTGCTCTTCTCTTATAAACAAACATTTTTCTGATGTCCTTTCCCTGTTGTAATTCTTCTGCAGTTCTGTAATATGTTCTTTCTGTAACGCCGGCATTTCTCTTATAACAGCTCAAACAGGATGTTTTCCCGGTACAGCCAGGAGAGGATCCCACTGTCCGATACCATGCCAAGCAGCTTTCCGCCCCATTCGGTAGTGGAAAAGACTGTGATGATGAAAAAGAAAATCCATACGGCAAACACTCCCTCGGCGAAGCCGAAGATAAGGCCAGCCAGCTTGTTGATGCCGTGAAGCACAGGAAGTCTCGCCGCAAGTCCCAGTGACAGAGCGATTCCCTGCACCAGTACTCCCGCCAGCAGAAGGGTGATCAGGAACGCCACCGCATGCAGAATCTGCTCGGTCAGATAACCGCTGACCGCGTCCCCAAGTCCCAGCGCTCCAAGTGTCTCCAGCAATTCGGCATCGCTGGAAAGAATGCTGTTTTGCAGCGTGGAATAAAGGCCGGTGCTGTTCTTCAGAAATTCCGCCACAAGTGGAGACACCACCGATGTAAGCACCAGAGTCAGCGCCAGGCTGACGATCCCCACCATTTTCTTGATAAACCCTTTTCTGTGTCCATCCCAGGCGGCCAGAATCAGAAACACCGCCACCGCAGGCAATAACCAGTTCATATGTTTTTCTCCTCTTATTTCAGCTTAATCGTATCTGTCCGGTCGGAAAATACCACAATATACCGGCGGAAGCCTGAACCCTTATAAATATCTGAGATGGCCGTGTCAAAGGTCCCTGCATATTTCAGAATTCCCTGTTCACTGTAAATCTCACATTCCGTATCATTATACAGGATCAGCATGTTTTTTGAAAGCTTTGCCTGCGTATAAAGCAGATCGGTTCTTTCTGACAGCAGAACTCTTCCCTTGGTATCATAGATATTCACCTGATACCGCCCCGTCTCTTCTTCTGTTTCTTCCTTACGGCCGCTCTTCTCTGCGTCGTCTGTCTTCTCAGGCTCTTCCGCCGCCTGGCTCTCTGCGTCTTTCGAATCTTCTGCCGCTGCCTCACCATTTTCCGCTGCTGTCTCATCGGACGAATCTGCCGCCCCGTTATCATCCGCGGCTCCGTCTGACGCCCCGGCATCATCTGCAGCGCCGCCTGATGCCCCGGACTCTTCCGCCGCCGTTTCCTCCGTCTGTCCGGAGTCCGCTTTCTGTCCCGTCTCTTCCGCATCCGTCTCTTCAGGATTCTGGGGATCCTCTGTAATGATTCCCACTCGGTCCGTGCCGAAGAAGACGCTTAAAATCTCCGCATGAATCTCCACTGCCAGAGTTTCCTCGGGAATCTCATCTCCTTCATAATAGATAATGCCCTGATCCGAAACAGCCGCGCATACGGAGCTGCTCAGATATTCCACCCTGGGGATCAGCGTATCCGCATAAACCTTGGAGGATACGATTTTGTCCACAAAATTGGCGCCTACCGATCCGAAATTGTAGAATACAATACAGCTGCAGGCCGTGCCCTCCTGGATCTGCAGATAAGACACCGCCAGCTTTGTCCCATCCGGAGAGATGCTGATGGACAGAGGCTGCCCTGTCTCATCCAGACTGCATCTGGATTCTGCCAGAACATTTCCTTCCGTGTCATACAGATAAATCCAGGAAACATCGCCGTCATTCAGTAGCAGAGCCGTCACGCCCTGGGAGGAAATGCTGACCTGCTGTATGGGAAGCAGCGTGGTAATCTGAGTCAGCAGTCCTTTGGAATTGAATACATACGCCTCATTTCCCTGCTGGTCAGCGGCCACTACCGCGCTGCCGCAGATGTCCAGGATAGGATACTGCATATTGTAGGTCTGGCTCCAGACCGCGTTATTTTTTGAGTCAATACAGGAAATTCCGTCACGGCTGTATCTGAGAAGATGTCCGCCCTGATATTCCGCATACTGTGTGTTTACCGTACTGCTGTGCTCTGTGGAAGACACCACTTCATAATCCGTGTAGGTCTTATTCCGAAACCAGAACCAGACAGCGAGCACAATCACCAGCACCACGGCCAGTCCAATCAGGCCTTTGGCACCCAGACCGGCCCGGTGCCGAAACAGCTTTTTCTTATATTCATCCATATCATCCCCGCCATGGGGCGGCGTCCTGTAAAGCTGCGTAATATTTGCCATTCGCCTTTTATCCTTTGATTTTTTCCTATATGATAGCATAAATCAATTACGGAAGCAAAAGTTTTTGTCCCGCCAGAATATGGTCGCTGTCATCGATTCCATTCAGACTGCAGATGGCGTCTATCTGATCATCATTTCCATAGATTTTACGGCTGATCTTCAAAAGAGTGTCCCCCTGCTGCACCACGTAGGTTTCCGGCACTGTATTCTGGCTCACTGCCTGCTGGATATCGGCCGCGGAAGAATCAGTCTGAGCGCCGCCTTCCTGGGCATCGGTTCCCTCCACTTCCGCATCCTGGCCACCGCCCTGGTCCTGCGTCTCCGCGGCAGGCGTCTGTTCATTTTCCGTTTCTGCCGCGCTTTCCGCGGCAGCAGTTTCATCCGGATTTTCCGCGCCCGCATTTTCTTCTGTCCCGGAACCTCCGTCCGGCTCCGGGGTCTCCTCCGCGTCCGCCTGCTCCTCTCCGGATTCCTCCGAAGAATCCGCCGGCCCGGAAGCGTCCGCCGCCGCAGAGACTGTTTCCCCCGTCTCCCCGTCCTGGCTCTCCAACGTTCTGGAAATATCACTGAGGGCCATCTCCAGCCCTTCCATCTTTTCATAATTATTAATCAACGTGATCCCGATGACCAGCACTACCATCACGAGAAACGTGCTGGCCGTGTACAAAAACGTCATTACCCGTTTCTGCCCGGATAAGTCCTTCTTTTCCTGCACAATCGTCCGGAAGCTTTTGATGGCCCGATCCTCAAAATGCTCTTTTTCATCAATACTTTCGCCGTCCCCGGTATCTATCATATAACGCTGCATGGCCTCATTGCGTTCATAAAAGATATAGTATCCCTTCTGCCGCGTCAGCCGCCCGTTCTCATAGGCGAAAAAGTCCTCGTCCCAGTCCGTGGGTTCCGCCACCATCAGCACCTTGTCCACACCGCCGAAATAATTCACATGAATTGTTGCCAGATCCGGATCCAGCTCCATGGGATATCCGGGCACAGAAAGAAACCAGCCCAGAATATCCTGCGCCGGAAAATATTCTTTGATCGCGCTGTAGACCTGCGCCCACACCTCATCGGTAAATGGAATCCCTCCCTCGCCGTACTCCAAATCCTTCAAAGCCACGGCGCTCCGGATAAACAGATACGGAATTCCACCCATTCGCTCCGAGTTTCCCAGCAGCACCGCAATCCGGCTGCTCAGCGCCTCCTCCTTGGCAAAACGCTTCAAGTATGTAATCACATAATCCTCAATATATATTTTCCGGTTTTCTTCCGGCTCCCCGATCTGCCGGACATTCTTCGGCAGATCCAGCTGAAGCTCCGGACCGGTTTCCTTTGCGTTTTCCTTATAAACGAATTCAATCATACTCTCACCTCATCTGTCCCTGCTTATTTTCCGGGACTGATTTGGACATGCCCCGGCTGATTACCTGAATCATAGCACAGACATTCTGCATGATTTATCGTATTCTGTCGAAGGAAATGGAGTTTTTTTCGACAGGGTTTCCCCACAGGGAAACGGCCATGAACATTTCTGCCCATGGCCGCACTCTATCGGATAAGTTTAGAATATTTTTTGTTCCTTACACTTCTCTATGATTTCATCTTCTGACAATACATTCTGAAGAGGTATCAGCTTCAGTTCCTCCTTCAACCCTGTCAGTGCATCCTTGAAAGACATGGGGCAGAAAAGATGCGGACTGAGCGCCAATGACTTTTCAGAAGCTGCCCTGACTCAACAGATGATCGAAAGCTGCACCGGAGAGGTTATTCTCGTATCCACCAGTAATAAATTGAGCCAGTCTGCTCCTTTCTTTGTAGCAAGTCTGGATAAAATATCTGTATTCATTACAGACAATAAGATCAATATGCTTACACTTTATGAAATGCGCGATACCCGCCATATTAAAGTAATCGTTACTTCTCCATAAATCATAATTAGATCAGAGCGGGATTGTTATACAAGCCAATACCCGCTCTGTACATTTTTCTTCTTCAGTGTTAAAATGAATATTGGCGTGTTCCGCCGCATCTTATACATCTATATCAGAAAGAAGGAATTCCCTTGCATTTAAATTTTAATCGAAAATACATCATTCGATGGTGCTATTACATCGCCGGAATGCTGATACTGGCTTTGGGACTGACGCTGAACGCCGAGTCCAATCTGGGCAGCTCCCCGATTATTTCCATTCCCTACACCCTTTCCTTTCTCTGTCCTGTCAGCTTTGCGAATCTGACGCTGGGCATCTATATTCTCTTTGTCATTCTGGAATTTATCCTGAAAGGAAAAGACAGACGCTGGACGGATATTCTGCAGATTCCGCTGAGTATCATTTTTACCCGTTTTCTGAACCTGTTTACACAGTGGTTTGACTTCACGGATTCCAGTCTTGGTGTGCGGCTCGCAGTCCTTGCGGCAGCCATCATCTGCACCGGTGTGGGCGCGGCTCTGACTGTAAATATGAGTCTTGTGGCAAATCCGGGCGATGGTTTTGTGCAGTCTGTAGCCATGTGTATTCATAAGGATCTGGGGACCGCAAAAAACTTTGTGGATATTACCTGCGTTATTATCGCTACAATCATTGGCTTTGCCGCGGCCGGAAGCCTGGTTGGAGTAGGCCTGGGCACCCTGATCGCCATGATTGGCGTGGGCCGGGTCATCGCCCTGTTCAATTATCTGTTTCAGGAAAGACTGCGCAGCCAGGCCTTTCCCGCCTGAGCCTTTTAGAGGGCAGGCCATATGGGCCTTCCGCTTGCTTTCTTCAACCGGCTGTTGCGGAGCAGCTTTCCGCATATATTTCCAGTAAAAAAGCTCCCGGGCGGAGTCCTTGAAGACCTCCGCCCGGGAGCTTTTATCAGTTCAGATTAATTTTCTTTTTTATTTCATCCAGTCCTTGATCTGCTCGTATACGCCGTTTCCGTCCAGCTTATACTTCTCAAGCAGTTTTACAGCCGGACCGGACTCGCAGTAGGTGTCGTACACGCCAATCTTCTTTACAGGTGTGGGGAGCTTCTCGCTCAGCACATCGCAGACTGCGCTGCCCAGGCCTCCGATGACGGAATGCTCTTCCACAGTTACGACCTTGCCGGTCTTTTTTGCGGAAGCCAGAACCAGCTCCTCATCCAGCGGCTTGATGGTATGGATATTGATCACCTCTGCGGATACGCCTTCTGCTGCCAGCTTCTCAGCTGCTTCCAGAGCGCTGTTTACACAGAGACCTGTAGCTACGATAGTCAGATCTGTGCCTTCTCTCAGGGTGATTCCCTTTCCAATCTCAAATTTATAAGTAGCCTCATCATTGATCACCGGCACAGCCAGTCTTCCAAACCGGAGATATACGGGGCCTTCATACTCTGCGGCAGCCTTTACAGCAGCTCTTGCCTCAACGTCATCCGCGGGGCAGATAACAACCATTCCCGGGATTGTACGCATCAGAGCAATATCCTCGTTGCACTGATGGGTAGCTCCGTCCTCACCTACAGAGATTCCTGCGTGGGTAGCTCCGATCTTTACATTCAGATGGGGATATCCTACCGCGTTGCGCACCTGCTCATAAGCACGGCCTGCGGCAAACATGGCGAAGGTGCTGCAGAACGGAATCTTTCCGGTGGTGGCGATACCAGCCGCGATAGCCATCATATTGGACTCCGCGATACCGCAGTCAAAGAAACGACCCGGAAACGCCTTCTTGAATACGCCGGTCTTTGTGGCTCCTGCCAGGTCGGCATCCAGCACTATTACATTGGGATTCTCCGCGCCAAGCTCTTTCAAAGCATTGCCGTAGCTCTCTCTCGTTGCGATCTTCTTTACTTCTGACATAATGCTTCACCTACCTTCTCCAAATCTGCCATCGCCACAGCGTACTGCTCATCGTTGGGAGCAGAGCCATGCCATGCGACGTTATTCTCCATAAAGGACACTCCTTTGCCCTTGATCGTCTTCATGATAATCACTGTGGGCTGTCCCTTTACTGTCTTAGCTTCCGCGAATGCCGCGCGCAGCTGATCAAAATCATGGCCGTTCACATTGATTACGTGGAAACCGAAGGCCTTGAATTTTTCGTCAATCGGGTACGGAGAGTTTACCTCTTCGATGGTTCCGTCGATCTGAAGGTTATTGTTGTCCACAATCACGCACAGATTGTCCAGCTTCTTTGCGCTGGCGAACATGGAAGCCTCCCATACCTCGCCTTCCTGAAGCTCGCCGTCGCCCAGCAGGGTGTATACACGGTAGCTGTCGCCGAATACCTTTGCGGAAAGCGCCATTCCCACGGCCGCTGAGATTCCCTGTCCCAGAGAGCCGCTGGACATGTCAAGTCCCGGCGTATGCTGCATACAGGGATGTCCCTGAAGATGCGATCCGATCTGGCGCAGTGTGGTCAGATCTTCCTTGGGGAAGAATCCGCGCTCAGCAAGAGCCGCATACAGGCCCGGAGCCGTATGTCCCTTGGAAAGCACGAAACGATCGCGGTCCGGCTTCTTCGGATCCTTCGGATCGATATTCAATTCCTCAAAATACAGATATGTAAACACATCTGCCGCCGACAGGGATCCGCCCGGATGACCGGACTTGGCACTGTGAACCTCGGTAACGATGTCTTTACGGACTTCGTTAGCAATCTTTTGAAGTTCTAAATTCGTCATGTTTGTCCCACCTTTTATTATTATTTTAAGCCCTCGATTTCAAGAACACACACCTCTTGTTATCAGAAGGATGCTTCTTTCTATAGTATACCGGGAGAAATCAGGCTGGTCAAGCTGTTCTTGCCCGAATTTCTCCAGAATCCGGCCTTCAGCCGGTACCGCGCCGCCGCATCCCGCGGCTGCTGATTCTTACAGTTCCACACGCCCCTCCAGCGCCCGGAGAAGAGTCACCTCGTCAATATATTCCAGGTCTCCTCCCACCGGCACACCGCTGGCGATCCGGCTCACCTTAATACCTGTGGGCTTTATCAGCTTGCTGATGTACATGGCCGTAGTCTCGCCCTCCAGGCTGGAATTGGTGGCAATGATAACCTCCTCCACATCCCCCTGGAGACGTGTCATGAGTTCCTTCAGCCGGATATCTCCAGGCCCTATACCCAGCATGGGGGAAATGGCTCCATGGAGCACATGATAGACGCCGTCATATTTTCCGGTCTTCTCATAAGCCGCCAGATCCCGGGTGTTTTCCACCACCATAATCATCTTATGGTTGCGCTTGGGATTGCTGCAGATAGGGCAGAGCTCCTGATCTGTCATGGTAAAGCATCCTTTGCAGTACCGGACGTTCTTCTTCGCGTCTATGATGGATTCAGACAGAGCCTGAACCTTTTCCACCGGCATATTGACAATGTGAAAGGCCAGGCGCTGGGCCGTTTTGCTTCCGATTCCCGGCAGGGAGGAAAGCTGTTCAATCAGCCTGCTAAGCTGGCTTCCGTAGTAATCCATCAGAACGGCAGGCCTCCGCCCAAGCCGCCGGTCAGCTTCGACATTACAGCCGCGGAGTCTTCCTCCTGCTGCCGCAGAGCCTGATTAACCGCGGCCATAATCATATCCTCCAGCATCTCCACATCATCGGGATCCACCGCCTCCGGGTCGATTTTTACCTTCGTAAGCTCTTTCTTGCCGGATACGGTCACCTCTACCGCCCCGCCGCCGGCTGCCGCCGTATACTCCTTCTGCTCCAGCTCCTTCTGGCTTTCCTCCATCTGGCGCTGCATTTTCTGCGCCTGCTTCATCAGATTATTCATATTTCCGGGCATTCCCATGCCTCCCGGAAAACCGCCTCTTTTTGCCATTTCAAAATCCTCCTATTCGTCTTCGTATTCAATCTCTGTGTGAATGAGCTGCTCAATATCAATAGCGCCCACATCCCCGTGGGGATCGTTCTGGACGCAGGCCACCAGAATCTCCATCTCTTTTCCGGTGTCCTGGCAGATCACATTCCGGATCTCACGCAGGTGCGCCTCTTCCTTCAAAAACGCTTCCCCTGTGGGTGTGGCCGCGATGATTCCAAGTTTTCCGCCCCCAAGGGCTTTCAGGCCCGCGTCCTTCAGATAAGTACGGAGAAGCGGATGCAGCCGGGCTGTGATGGCCGGCCAGTTCTGAACCACCGTCCGCACGTCTTCCGGAAGCGCTTCCGGAGCCGGCGGCGGCGCCTCTCCTGGCTTTGGCCCCTGCCGGGCCGGCTGGGTCTGAGCCTGGCCCTGGGTATTCTGCTGCAGATACGCTCCCCCGCCGGCGGCGATCTCCGCCAGACTCTCCTCAAACTGCTGCTCCAGGATCCGGATTCTGTCCAGAATCACATCGGTATTTGTCTCCATGGCAGGCCGGCAGAGCTTGATAAAGGCCACCTCCACCAGCACCCGTTTCTGGGACGCGTAGCGCAGCTGTCCTCCCAGCTCGGAAAAGATGCGGATATAGCGTATCAGAGTATCCGTCTCCAGCATTTTCGCCTCTTCCTGAAGCCTCTTCAGATTCTCCGCAGAGACATCCAGCACATCCTCCGCCTCTTCCGGCCGGTCTGTGGTCTTCAAAAGCAGAAGATTCCGCAGATACCAGGTGAAATCCGCCACAAACTGGGAAAGCTCCCTTCCCTGTACCACCAGCTCTTCAATCTGCTTCATGACACCGGGCAGATCCTGCGCCAGCGTCAGCCGCAGAAGACTGCTGTAAACTTCTGTGTCCACAGCGCCCAGCACATCCAGCACATGCTCATAGGTCAGCTCCTGGTTCAGATAAAAGGCAATGCACTGATCCAGAAGACTTAAGGCGTCACGCATGGAACCGTCCGCCGCTTTTGCGATATAGCGCAGAGCCTTCTCCTCTGTCTTTACGCCCTCTCTGTCCGTCAGCTCCCGCAGCCGGTCCGCAATCACATCCGCCGTGATGCGCCGGAAATCATAGCGCTGGCACCGGGACAGAATCGTCACCGGAATCTTGTGGACCTCTGTGGTAGCCAGTATGAAAATCACATAGGAAGGAGGCTCCTCCAGGGTCTTCAGAAGCGCGTTGAAAGCCCCGATGGAAAGCATATGCACCTCATCTATGATGTATACCTTGTACTTCCCTTCCGTGGGAGAATAAGCCACTTCCTCCCGGATTTCGCGGATATTGTCCACGCCGTTATTGGAGGCCGCGTCGATTTCTATCACATTCATGGAAGTGCCTGCCGCGATAGAGCGGCAGGCCGCGCAGGTTCCACAGGGGTTTCCATCCACCGGATGCTCACAGTTCACTGCCTTCGCAAAAATCTTGGCCACCGTGGTCTTTCCGGTTCCTCTGGTGCCGCAGAACAGATAGGCATGGCCGATTCTGTCTGCTTTTATTTGATTTTTCAATGTAGTTACAATATGATCCTGTCCTCTGACCTCACTGAATTCAGAAGGCCGGAACTTTCGGTAAAGGGCCATATACGACATCGGTCAAATCCCCTTATCCGGAAGCCGCCGCGGAACAGGTTCCGCGGCAGTCTTCCCTTTTGCTGTCATTTAATCTCCAAAACTGATTCCGATCATTTTCGCCTCGGAAATGATGGAAGAATTCGGGTCCACAAATTTCAGCTTGCCCGCGGACTCTTCCAGCGGAATCCTTGTACACTCACCGTTTACAATACCAATCATATAGCCATAGGCCTCATCCACAATCGCCTGCGCCGCAGCCGCTCCCAGTCTTGTGGAAAGCACGCGGTCATAGGGACAGGGGCTGCCGCCTCTCTGGGTATGGCCCGGCACGGTCACGCGGACCTCTGTGCCCAGACGTTCTGTAAGCTGCGCCGCAATCTCATAGGATACGGTAGGATACTGATAGGTTTCCATAAACTTTTTCAGTTCCTTCTTGCTCATCTCAGCTCTCTCCTTGGGAATGGCCCCCTCGGCCACCGCAAGAATCGTAAAGCCCTTTTTCTGCTTATTGCGGGCTTCAATCGCCCGGCAGATGCTGTCGATGCTGTAAGGGATCTCGGGAATCAGGATGATGTCCGCTCCTCCGGCGATTCCCGCATGAAGCGTAAGCTGGCCTACCTTATGGCCCATAACCTCTACAATAAATACACGTCCATGGGACGCTGCCGTCGTATGGATGCAGTCAATGGCCTGAGTGGCAATATCCACCGCACTCTGAAATCCGAAGGTCATATCCGTTCCCCAGATATCATTGTCAATGGTCTTGGGCATATGAAGGATATTCAGTCCCTCTTCCCGCAGAAGGTTCGCCGTCTTCTGGGTTCCGTTTCCTCCCAGAATCACCAGGCAGTCCAGGCGCAGCTTGTGGTAGGTCTGCTTCATGGCTTCCACCTTGTCCAGTCCGTTCTCATCCGGCACTCTCATCAGTTTGAAAGGCTGCCGGGAGCTTCCCAGAATCGTGCCGCCCTTTGTCAGGATTCCTGAAAAATCTCTGGCCGTCAGCATCCGGTAATTTCCGTAGATCAGGCCTTTATAGCCCTCCTCAAATCCATAGAGCTCCACCTCATCCAGTGCGTTGCACACTCCTTTTACGATGCCCCGCATCGTCGCGTTCAGTGCCTGGCAGTCTCCGCCGCTGGTCAGCATTCCGATTCGTTTCATACAACATGCCTCCATCTCTT
>CALWAZ010000169.1 GCA_944375725.1 uncultured Merdimonas sp.
AATTTTAGGTGGATGTATTGCTGTTCTGTATGTATTTGCGAACAGTAAAAAGGAGGAGGGGTAGTAGTATATGAATAATGAGAAGACGACCGTTGCTACAGAACAGGAAAATAGAATTTTAACTAAGAAAGATTTACTGGTAGCTTGGTGGAGATGGATTTGTTGGGCACAACGCTGTTATCAATATGAGCGGCTTATGGGTCTGGGATTTTGCCAGGCAATCAGTTCAGTAATAGAAAAGTTATTCTCTGATAAAGAAGAAAGAAAAAATGCTTTGACAAGACATATGCGTTTTTATAATACCGAGAACAATTGGGGAGCTATGATTCTTGGGGCGACAATTGCAATGGAGGAGGAACGCGCTACTGGTCATCCTGTATCGACAGATGTAATTGATAACATGAAAAGTGCATTAATGGGACCGCTGGCGGGAATTGGAGATTCTATTACTCAGTCTATTGTAAAAGTTATTCTTCTGGGTATTTCCATTGAGCTTGCATCGCAAGGAAATTTACTTGGTCCTATTTTTTATGTAGTTGGTTTTACAGTATATACATTGGTAGTAAGCAACCTTACATTTTTTTCGGGATATCGAATGGGACGAAGTGCAGTAACAAAGCTTCTATCATCAAATTCTGCCAAAAGTGTGACTGATGCATTGAAAATTATCAGTATGATAGTGATTGGAGCTATGGCAGCTGGTAATATCAAAGCAAATACAATTGTCCAGGGAAATTTTGGAGGATCTGAGGTTGTGCTACAGGATGTGCTGAATAGCATCTGTCCTTGTTTACTTCCTTTAGCGGTGCTAATTTTAGTTATTTGGCTATTGAAAAAGAAAAGAAAGTCATCGGTGTTTATTTTGATTACATTGTTTGTAATTGGGTTTGTTTTTACATTCCTGAATTTTCTTGGATAGAAGTCAAAATAAGAAATGGGAGGATTTATTATGAATTTAATGGAAAACCATAAAAAAATTTTTAAAACAGATAAACCAATTATTGGGTGTGTACATTTAACTGCTTTACCTGGAACACCACATTATGATCCGTCTGTCAGCTTTAAAGAACAGGTGAAAAGAGCAAGAAGAGAAATCGTAGCATTGCAGCAGGCGGGGTTTGATGCGATTGTTTTTGCTAATGAGGGAGATAGACCTTATTTAAGTAAAGTAGGTCCTGAGATTATTGCGGCTTACACGAGAATTGTATCTCAAGCTTTAGATGTAGTGGAGATTCCTTATGGGTGTGGAGTATTGGTAGATCCTTATGCGGCGATATCCATCGCAAAAGCTATAGATGCAAGCTTTATTCGTGCTTATATTAGCGGTGTGTATGCAGATATGTGTGGTTTGACAGTTTATCATCCAGGTGACTTGATGAGATTTAAAAGAAATATAGGTGCAGAAAAAGTAAATATTTATTGTTATTGTGATGCACATGGTGGGACCTCCTTGGATACCAGGAGCCAATCTGATATGGCGGATACAGCTTTTAGTGTATTAGACCCGGCAGGTGTTTTAGTTCCTGGACAGCATGCTGGATTAGCCCCTGATTTTTCAGAAGTGGAACAGATTAAAAAAAGGTTTGCGGATAAACCTATTATGATTGCTAGTGGAGTGACTCCGGATAATCTGAAGGAGGCATTAAGAATTTCCGATGGTATGGTTGTAGGAACTTATGTAAAAAAGGATGGTATACTTTGGAACGAAGTAGATCCTGAACGAGCAAAAAGATTTATTGATGCAGCGAAGGGATGAGGAAGATAGTATGATAGTTACAATGGATAAAATATTAAAAAAAGCAAAAAATGGCCGCTATGGAATAGCGGCCCCAGATGCCTACAGTAGTACTTCGGTTATGGCTTGCTTTCAAGCAGCTGTGAATCAAAAGGCACCTTTGATTATTTCGTGTTTGGGAACAACTAATATGGAAGAAACTGCCGATATAACCCGGTTTTATGCTAAAAAATATCCGGAAGCCGTAGTGGCCCTTCATCTAGATCATGGAGGGGCGTATGAAGAAATCATGACAGCTTTGCGCAATGGATATAGTTCAGTTATGATCGATCGCTCTAAGCTGCCTTTCGAAGAAAATGTGAAGGAAGTAAAAGAGGTCGTACGTGTAGCTCATGCTATGGGAGTCTCAGTAGAAGCAGAACTTGGACATGTGGGAACAGGAATAGAGTATGAAAAGACTCGGGATAGCGGATTGACTCATAAGGATGAGGCTAGACAGTTTGTTGAAGAAACAGAAGTAGACGCGTTGGCAGTAGCGGTGGGAACTTCACATGGTGTATATAAAGGTACTCCTCGATTGGAATTTACACTGTTAAGAGAGATAGCCGCTTTGGTGAATGTTCCTTTGGTTTTGCATGGAGGTTCTGGTACAGGAGATGAAAACTTAAAAAAGTGTATTTCTTGTGGCATTCAGAAAATTAATTTATTTACTGATATGGCGAATCCGGCTGGGGAAGCTATGGCTTTGTATATGCGTGGAGAGAGTAGCAAAGATCCAGATATAGCAGCTGCTTTAGAAATGTTTCAGGGTAAAAAGAGGAACTTCTATGTGGCACCTATGGTTGGGGCAGAGGTATACAGAAGAAAACTGGAACATTATATTCAGTTATTTGGTTCTTCAGGAAAGGCGTAAGAGGATAAGGCTATGAAAAATTATAAATTTCAAAATGCCACTAAAATTATTTTTGGGCGTGGCATGGAAAAGTGTGTGGGGGAAGAAATTCTTCCATATGGGAAGAAAGTATTATTTCATCATTATGGAGATGAATTTATTCTTAATTCTAAGATATATCGAACTGTACAGGAGTCTATGAAAAATGTGAATCTTGAAATATTTGAGTTGACGGGTGTACAGCCAAATCCTGTTTTAAGTAAAGTAAAAGAGGGAATAGAAATATGTAAGAAAGAAAAAATAGATTTTATTCTTGCTTTGGGGGGCGGAAGCGTAATTGATTCAGCAAAAGCAATCGGATTAGGTGCTACTTATGATGGCGATGTGTGGGATCATTATACTAAAAAACATGTGATTCAAACATCTCTGCCTGTAGGAGTAGTTTTAACAATACCGGCTACTGGAAGTGAATCTAGTGCGGGGTCTGTAATAACCAATGAGAAAAATCATATAAAATTATTAGGCTCTAATGGTCACAGTCGTCCAGTCTTTGCAATTATGAATCCAGAAATTACATATACAGTTCCTTATTTTTCCATGGCAGTAGGTGGAGTGGATATGATGAGCCATGTTATGGAGAGATATTTTACTAACGAAACATGTGTGGAACTTACAGATCGGCTTTGTGAGGCAACTTTGCGCACAATAATCCATAATCTGCCTAGAACCTTAAAAAATCCTATGGATTATGCGGCCAGATCAGAAATTGTATTTGCAGGTAATTTAGCGCATAACGGCCTTTTAGATTGTGGACGCGTGCCAGATTGGGCCTGCCACTTTATTTCTCACATCCTTGGAGGATTTACTAATCTATCACATGGTGCAACACTTTCTATCCTCACACCACATTGGATGGATTATGTATATCGTTCTAATATAGAAAAATTTGCGCAATTTGCGGTGCGGGTATGGAATGAAGAATATAATCCATCGGATAAAGAAGAAACAGCTCTGGCGGGAATAAGATGTTTGAGAAATTTTTGGAAAGAATTAGGGGTTCCGATGACGCTTAGCGAAGCAGGAGTAGAATTGTCAGAGGGACAGATGAAAGAAATTGCAACGATTGTAACGGAGGATGGACCAGTAGGTAATCTTCAAAAATTATATAAAGAAGATGTATTTAAAATTCTTAAAGCAAGTGCATAAAAGGGGGATAAAAATGAAAGTACAAAAAATGCGTTTTGGCGTGTTGACTGAGAAAGGACATGCAGAAGTTCGTGAGCGTCCATTACCTGATATGGGGCCTGAAGAGGTTCTGGTAAAACAGGATGCTTGTAATATCTGTACTACCGATTATCAGCAATGGCTTGGGCAGCGAGAAGGCCGGGGATATCCTATGGCTAGTGGACATGAGAGTTCTGGTACTGTGGTGGAAGTAGGAGAAAAGGTACAAGATTTAAAACCGGGAGACAGGGTTTCATTGGCGTATGTGACTTGCGGAATTTGTGATAGCTGTAAAAGAGGAACTGGCTGTGATAATAATGCAATTGGGCCAAAAAAAATGAGTCCAGATGGATATAGGGGAATGTTTGCTTTTGCAGATTATGCTGTACGTCCAGCGAGGGCATTGATAAAAATGCGCCAAGATTTAGATCCGAGTGAGGCAGCATTTATGGAACCACTGGCAGCGGTAGTTAAAGGATTGTCAAAACTGAAAGTACAACCGTTAGAAACAGTAGTTGTAGTAGGTGCAGGAACAATGGGCTTATTAAATGCTCAGGCATTGCGAGCCTTAGGATGCCATGTAATTGTATCAGAGCTTATGGATAATAAAATTGAGGTAGCACGTGCTATGGGTTTTCAGGTTATTAATGGTAATAAGGTAAATCCCGTTGAAGAAATCAAAAAGTTAACAGGTGGAAAAGGAGCAGATGCAGCAGTCCTTGCAGTGGCTTCTACATATGTTAATAATCAAGCTTTGGAGCTGGTCAAGGCATTAGATGGGAGAATCTTATATTTTGGGGCAGCATACCCTGCACCGCAGATACAGATAGATTCCAATGTGATTCATTATCGAAGATTGGAACTGATAGGAACTTATGGTGCGGATTTAAAAGATTTTTGTGTAGCAGCGGATATGCTGAACCAAAGGGTGGTAAATGTGTCTAAATTAATTGAAAAAAAGAGATATACACTTGATAACATTCAAGAAGCATTTGCAGAAGCGGCTACACCTGGAAAATTTCGAGTGAGTGTTTTGCTTTAGACAAAAGCTGCTCCTGTGTGCTTTGAAGAGTTCGAGAAAAGCTTGCAATTTCTGGATTTTTGTTTAAAATGTAAATATGAGACAGAGTTCCAGGAGACGGTGCATATGGGAATTAATCAGCTGACAGATGATCAGATTGCAGAATATACGCGGGTAGCGTATTATTATTATAAAGAAGGCAACACACAAGAGCAGATAGCAAAGCGGATGAATATGTCCAGGCAAAGAGTAAATCGGATTTTAGCTGCTTGTTTGGAGTACGGAATTGTTCAGATTACAATAAACACAAATACAAAAGAAAAGTTGCTAGAGTTGGAAAGCCAATTGAAAGAAAAATATAATCTGTTGGATGTCAGAGTTGTTGACAATGTGAATCGATCAGATATTTATTTTGATTTAGGGAAATTGGCAGGACAGTATTTGGCTACAATCCTGAAAGATGGTGATATTGTTGGATTTTCCAGGGGAACAACGTTGGCAGCTATGGCAGCTCAAATGCCTGTGGTACATAAAAAAAATATTACAGTAGTACAGATGCTTGGAAGTAGAAATCAAGAACCACAGTATACAGCAGCAGACGAGATTGTACATAATATATCAAACCGGTTGGGGGCAAAAGCAGTTATGCTGTTTGCGCCGATCTTGGTCAGCAATAAGGAATTAAAAAGTTCATTACAAGAAGAACCAGCTTTTCGGGAAACTTATAAAATTATTCAGGCCTGCAATATAGCAGTTGTAGGAGTAGGCGCGTTAAATACTATTGTGCCACATTATGTACGAATGGGGGTAGATATTTACGAAAGTGCTAAACCTCGTGAAGGCCAAATTTTAACTGGGGAAGTAAGTACACACATTTTTGACCAAAATGGCGAGAGTGTAGTGAATATGAGCCGGGAACGTATTATTGCTGTGGAATTAGATGACTATATGAAAATACCGGTACGTATTGGTGTGGCTGGTTTGCCAGAAAAAGCTAAAGCCATTCGTGCGGCAATGTTGGGAAAGTATATTAATGTTCTGGTTGTAGATACTTCAACGGCTCGCCTTCTTTTGGAAATGTAAATATTTATACTAAAGTCTTCTGTGATCGTTAGGATTGCAGAAGATTTATTTTTGAAGATTTTTATTGATAAACATTATCAATATCATTTGCGCCTTTTTCTCCCATATGGTGATATAATGTGTGCTGAAAAAGGCACCGGCAGAGGAGAAAGGGGGCGAAACCATGGAAAGTGCAGTTATCATTCTGATTATCCTTATTATCTGTATATTTGGAATCAAAAGCTATGCCAGAAGACTGACTCAGGGCTGCTGCGGCACAGGCGGAGACGCGGAAAAGAAAGTACGTGTCAAAGATAAGAACAGGGATCATTATCCATACTGTGTAAAGATAGGTGTGGAAGGGATGACCTGCGGCCGCTGCAGGGAGCGGGTGGAAAATGCTTTGAATAAAGAGGAAGGTGTATGGGCTCAGGTGGATCTGAAGGAAGGAACCGCGGTAGTCCGTATGAAAAAGGAGCTTTCCAGAGAGGAGCTTGAGCGGATTATCCGCCGTGCCGGATATACGATGACAGGGATGGAAGGAGGTTCGGCATCGTGAAAAACCACAGGTTCTGGGCGTGGGCGATGGCAGTATGCCTGTTCATGACATTTTATACAGGGTACAAGCACAAATAAAGCAGGCCTGGAAGACAGAGAAAGACAGGAAAAGAACGAAGCAGAGGAGGAAATGCAAGGATGTTGAATTGTTTGAAGTGTATTGACTGGAAGAAGACCGGAATTTTTGCGGCGGGCGTATTGTTTGGAACGGCAGGGATCAAAATACTGTCCAGCAGGGATGCCAAAAAGGTATATACCAACTGTACAGCTGCGGCGCTGCGGGCGAAAAAGTGCGTGATGAAGACGGCAGCTGTGATTCAGGAGAACGCAGAGGATATCTATGCGGAAGCGCAGCAGATCAATGAAGAGCGCGAGGCAGCGGAAGCTCCTGTGGAAGATGAAAAGGAGACAGCAGAGGCGTAAGTGTTTTGCACAATACCGCCAAGCTTAAACAGCGGGAGGATGAGGATGTCTGAAAGCCTGAAAAGGACTTTTGGGCATCTTCTTTTGCGAAGGAGTGGGAAAATACGTGAGATTTGTAATTAAGCATGAAATAAAGGGAAGGCTCCGCGTCCGGCTCATACAGAGAGAAATGACCTTTGAGGAGGCGGATACGCTCCAATATTATCTGAGCGCTCAGGCAAATGTGACATCGGCCAGGGTACAGCGCAGGACATCGGGCGTGGTAGTCTGCTATCAGGGAGACCGGGAAGAAATCCTAAGGCTTTTGCGGAGCTTCCATTATCAGGAGGTAAAGGTGCCTGACGTGGTGCTTCAGAGTTCGGGAAGAAAGCTGGACGAGGAGTACTGGGAAAGGCTTGTGTCGAAAATCGTGCTCCGGGCAGGAAGCAAGCTGCTTCTGCCCTATCCGGTCCGTGCGGCTGCTGCAGCGGTCCGTTCATTGAAATATCTGCGGCACGGCCTGAAGACGCTGGCAAAGGGACGCATGGAGGTGCCGGTGCTGGACGCTGTGGCAGTAGGCGTATCCGTGTTCCGGGGAGATTTTGACACAGCAGGCTCGGTCATGTTCCTTCTGGGAGTCGGAGAGATTCTGGAGGAGTGGACTCATAAGAAGTCGGTGGGCGATCTGGCCCGCAGCATGTCCCTGAATATCGAAAAGGTGTGGCTGCTCTGCGATGGGCAGGAGGTTCTTGTAGATTCCGCGAAGGTGCGGGAGCAGGATCTGGTCGTGGTGCATATGGGCAGTGTGATTCCCTTTGATGGAACTGTAGAAGAGGGGGAAGCCATGGTAAATCAGGCGTCTCTTACCGGAGAGTCCGTTCCTGTGGCAAGAAGCAGAGGCGCTTCCGTCTATGCAGGCACAGTGGTGGAGGAAGGAGAGCTGACTATCCGCGTCCGGGTGGGAACCGGCGCCAGCAAGTATGAGCGGATCGCGGCCATGATCGAGGAATCCGAGAAGCTGAAATCCTCCGTGGAAGGCAAAGCAGAGCATCTGGCAGACAGGCTGGTACCCTGGACGCTGGCAGGCTCAGCTCTGACCTGGCTTTTGACCAGGAATGCAGCCAAGATGCTGGCAGTGCTGATGGTGGATTTCTCCTGTGCCCTGAAGCTTGCGATTCCGATTTCTGTGCTTTCCGCCATCCGGGAAGCGGGCAGCTTTCATATAACAGTTAAGGGAGGAAAGTATCTGGAGGCTGTGGCGGAGGCCGATACCATTGTGTTTGACAAAACGGGCACCCTTACCAGAGCCTGCCCTGTGGTGGCAGAGGTGGTGTCCTTCAACGGCGATGATCCGGACGAGCTTCTGCGCCTGGCTGCCTGCATGGAGGAGCATTTCCCGCATTCTATGGCGAAGGCTGTGGTGGATGCGGCTAAAGCAAGAAATCTGCAGCATGAGGAGAGGCACACGAAGGTAGAATATCTGGTGGCCCACGGTATTTCCACCACTATAGAAGGGAAGAAAGCAGTGATTGGAAGCTGGCATTTTGTATTTGAGGATGAAAAGTGTGTGCTTCCGGAAGGCACGCAGGAGAAATTTGACGCTCTGCCGCCGGAATATTCTCATCTTTATCTGGCGGTGGAAGGTATGCTGGCGGGCGTGATCTGCATCGAAGATCCGCTGCGGGAGGAAGCCCGGGATGTGGTGCGCGCTCTGAAAGAGGCCGGTATATCCAAGGTGGTTATGATGACAGGCGACAGTGAGAGAACCGCCCGCGCCGCAGCGGAAAAGGCAGGGGTGGATGAGTATTATTCCGAAGTGCTTCCTGAGGATAAGGCACGCTTTGTGGAAGAAGAAAGAGCAAAAGGCAGAAGGGTGATGATGGTGGGCGACGGTGTCAATGATTCGCCCGCCCTGTCAGCATCTGATGTGGGCATTGCCATCAGCGACGGAGCAGAGCTGGCCCGGGAAATAGCGGATGTGACCATTGGGGCGGAGGATCTCTGGCAGCTTCTGATCTTAAGAAAAATCAGCGCCGGCCTGATGCGCAGAATTCAGAAGAATTACCATACGATTGTGGGCTTCAATACAGGGCTGATTGTGCTGGGAGTGGCAGGAATTCTTCCGCCTTCCACCTCGGCTTTCCTTCACAATGCGTCTACGCTGGTCATCAGCCTGAAGAGTATGAATCCGATCCTGTAAGGAAGAGGCCAGCGGCTTTCTGCAAGTGTCCTTGAAAAAGGAGAACTGCTTTGTGTGTGAAAAAATACCAGGCCGGGCTTGATCATGGGGCGATTTAACGGTAAGATAGAGGGAAAGAAATTTTTACGGAGGAGTATATTGGATGACAAAGACAGAACAGAGCAGAATTCGCAACTTCTGTATTATCGCGCATATCGACCATGGAAAATCTACTCTGGCAGACCGCATCATCGAGATGACAGGACTTCTGACGAGCCGTGAGATGCAGGCTCAGGTCCTTGACAATATGGATTTGGAGAGAGAACGGGGAATTACGATCAAGGCTCAGGCCGTCCGCATTGTGTATAAGGCAAAGGACGGGGAGGAATATATTTTCAATATGATAGACACACCGGGACATGTGGACTTCAATTACGAGGTATCCCGGAGCCTGGCCGCCTGCGACGGAGCAGTGCTTGTGGTAGACGCGGCCCAGGGCATTGAAGCCCAGACCCTGGCAAACGTGTATCTGGCCCTGGATCATGATCTGGATGTGATTCCGGTTATCAATAAAATCGATCTGCCCAGCGCGGAGCCCCAGAGGGTCATTGATGAGATCGAGGATGTCATCGGGCTGGAGGCCCAGGACGCGCCTCAGATCTCTGCCAAGACAGGCCTGAATGTGGATCAGGTGCTGGAGGCCATTGTGCATAAGATTCCAGCGCCCAAGGGAGATCCGGACGCGCCCTTAAAGGCGCTGATCTTCGATTCCCTTTACGATTCCTACAAGGGAGTCATTGTGTTTTTCCGAATTATGGACGGCACGGTGCGCAAAGGCACGCCCATCCGCATGATGGCTACGGGTGCGGAGGCTGACGTGGTGGAAGTGGGATACTTTGGAGCGGGGCAGTTTATTCCCTGCGAGGAGCTTTCTGCGGGCATGGTAGGTTATCTGACCGCCAGCATCAAGAATGTGCGGGATACCCATGTGGGAGATACGATCACGGACAGAAGCAGGCCCTGCGACAAGGCCCTTCCCGGCTACAAGAAGGTGCTGCCGATGGTGTACTGCGGCATGTATCCGGCAGACGGAGCCAAATATCCGGATTTAAGAGACGCCCTGGAGAAGCTGCAGCTCAATGACGCTTCCCTGCAGTTTGAGCCGGAGACCTCGGTGGCTCTGGGCTTTGGCTTCCGCTGCGGCTTCCTGGGACTTCTCCATCTGGAGATCATTCAGGAGCGTCTGGAGCGGGAATACAATCTGGATCTGGTGACCACAGCTCCGGGTGTTATCTACAAGGTGTACAAGACAAACGGGGAAGTGATTGAGCTGACCAATCCTTCCAATCTTCCGGATCCGTCTGAAATCGAGCATATGGAGGAGCCGGTGGTCAATGCGGAGATTATGGTAACCACGGAATTCATCGGCCCGATCATGGAGCTCTGCCAGGAGAGACGCGGGGTCTATCTTGGCATGGAATATATGGAGGAGACCAGAGCCCTTCTGAAGTATGAGCTGCCTCTGAACGAGATCATTTACGACTTCTTTGACGCCCTGAAATCCAGATCCCGCGGCTACGCGTCCTTTGACTATGAGCTGAAGGGTTATGTGCCCTCTGACCTGGTGAAGCTGGATATTCTGGTCAATAAGGAAGAGGTGGACGCCCTTTCCTTTATCGTGCACAGCAGCACTGCTTATGAGCGCGGACGGAAGATGTGCGAGAAGCTCAAAGAGGAGATCCCGCGGCATCTGTTTGAGATTCCCATTCAGGCGGCTGTGGGCGGCAAGATCATTGCCCGTGAGACGGTAAAGGCTGTCCGCAAGGATGTGCTTGCCAAGTGTTACGGCGGCGATATTACCCGTAAGAAGAAGCTCCTGGAGAAGCAGAAGGAAGGAAAGAAGCGGATGCGCCAGATCGGCAATGTGGAGATTCCCCAGAAGGCCTTTATGAGTGTGCTGAAGCTGGATGACAAATAAGGAAGAGTTTATGGACAATACAGATATCAGGCCTGCGGACGCAGAGCGGAAACGGGCGGACCTTTCCATGGAAAAGGAAAGGCTTGGCGTCTATATTCATATTCCGTTCTGTGTGCGTAAGTGCGCCTACTGCGACTTCCTTTCAGCTCCGGCTTCCAGAGAAATCATGGACCGGTATGTGGAAGCGCTGAAACAGGAGATCCGGAGCGCGGAAGAGCTGGCAGAACGGTACCGGGTATCGACGCTCTTTTTTGGGGGCGGCACCCCCTCTCTTCTGGAAGGACAGAAGCTGGCAGAGATTCTGGAGACACTGTCTCAGGTGATGCCCGTGGAGGCAGGAGCGGAGATAACCGTGGAATGCAATCCGGGCACTCTGACAGAGGACAAGCTGGACGCATACAGGATGGCAGGCGTGAACCGTTTAAGCATCGGCCTTCAGTCGGCGGATGACCGGGAGCTGCGCCTGCTTGGGAGAATCCATACCTTTGAAGAATTCCTGGAAAGTTATGAGCTGGCGCGGAAAAAGGGCTTTGGCAATCTGAATGTGGATCTGATGTCGGCCCTGCCGGGACAGACCCGGGAAGGGTGGCTTCGGACGCTGGAAAAGACGGCGGAGCTGGAACCGGAGCATATCTCAGCCTACAGTCTGATTATTGAGGAGGGGACTCCTTTTTATGAGCGCTACCGGGAAGGAGCTTCCGGATACCGGGATCTTCCGGACGAGGATACGGACCGGCTGATGTATGAGGACACAAAACGGTTTCTGGGAGAAAGGGGATACGAAAGATACGAGATCTCCAATTACGCCAGGCCGGGTTTTGCCTGCCGCCACAACCTCTCTTACTGGGAAAGAACAGATTATAAAGGCTTCGGCATCGGGGCTGCGTCCCTGCTTCGGAATGTGCGGTATAAAAACAGCACAGATCTGGCTGCGTACCTGGATAGAGAGTTTTCTTATGAAAGCGTGTCTGCTCTGAGCAGAAAGGATATACTGGAAGAAACCATGTTTCTGGGCCTTCGGAAGATGGAGGGCGTGGTCTTGACAGAGCAGATGAAGCAGATATACGGAGAGCTTCTGAATAAACTTTCCCAGGAGGGAGTTCTCGGCCGGGAAGGAAACCGGATATTTCTGACGGACAGGGGGATAGATGTCAGCAACTATGTGTTATCAGAGTTTCTGCTGGATGAAGAAATATAAATGGAGGCTGCTGTTTTTGGCTCTGTTTCTGATTCTGCTGGTGTTTCCGCCGGCGGTGGTGACAGAGGTTCGGGTGGCTTTTTCGGACAGCGGCTATGAAAAGACGGAAAATCTGAAGATCCTGACATCCAGAAGCGATGAGACGATACCGCTTAATGGTCTTCAGACTACATACGGAAGGACGGGAGAGAGCAGAATCTATTTTCTGGATCCCATTTACCAAAAAGGCACTTATATCCGCCGCCTGGATCCCATTGATTCGGCGTATGAGGAGCTGATTCGGATTCAGTCCGTCTCCCTGTCCTTCAACGGCCTGGGAGGCTTTACTCTGGAAGGAGAGGAGCTCCGGCAGGCCTTCACCGGAAATGAGCAGGTGGAGATCCTGGAAGACGGGGGAGAAGAGCTGGTTCTGCGGATTACAGGAGAAGACTCCCAGCTCTTTCCCACTGTTTATTTTCAGCAGCGGTACGCGGACGCGGCGGGATCACGGGCCCGCTTAGGTGTTCTGATACTGTTTCTGGCCCTTCTGACTGTGTACGGAGCAGGGATTCTGTACGGAAAGATTCGCAAAAGCAGGAAGGAAGAGAGAAGCCTGGATCTGGCAGATGTGGTTTTGGGCCTGGCGGCAGCCGGCGCTGTGCTCTTGATGATTTTCACGGTGGTCTATGGAGATCACAGGCTCAATCCGGACGAATGGGAAAGCCGGGACGCGGTCCGCTATTATGAAGAGGCGGATCATGTGCTGCCGCCGGATGTACGGGATGAGGATGTGTCATCCACCATCGGCACCTACGGAACCACCCGCCTGGCGGAGAAGACCCCTTATTATTTTTATGCGGGGAAACTGGCCGCCCTGTTTTCCGGAGAACATGTGGAACGGCTGTTCGGCCTGTGCCTGGGCGTCGGCCTTGCAGTCTTTGTGCTGTCACAGCTGCGGAAAAACCGGTATCTGACTGCTGTCTTTTTCCTGACACCTCAGGTCTGGTATCTGTATTCCTACTGTACCTCAGATGCTTTGGACTATGCGGTCTCAGTACTTGTGCTTTACCAGCTGGCCTGTGAGAAAAGTATGCTGAACAGGCTTCTGCGGAAAGGAGCGCAGAAGAAGGACTGGTGGAGGCTTCTGCTGCTGGGCCTTCTGTTCGGCCATGTGATGCTGGCGAAAGCCAATTATTACGTGATTTTGATTTACGCCTTTTTTATGCTGCTGGTGCCTTTTCTGGAAGCGAACAGAGAGAAAAAGCGGCAGCTTTTTGTGACCTGTCTCTGGATTGCGCTGGCTGCGCTGGCGGTGCTCGGCGCCCGGTATCTGGTGGATATTCTGCATTACGGTTTTGAAAAAGACGCTGTCATCATGCAGATCAGAGAGGCGAGAGCGGTGGACGGCCTCCGTCCCCAGGATTCTCCGGAAGCGCAGGCCTGGTCCTTCCAGATGTACAGGAAAGGCGTTTCGTTCTGGAAGATGTTTACGGAATACGGACTTCTGGGAAGCCTTCTGCATTCGGCGGCGGGCGTGTATGGAGGTATGAAGATACAGGGACCCCGGTGGTATTATCTGGCCATGGGAGCTGTATATGTGGTATTATATGTGCTGACAGGCATTTCAGTCTGGAAGGAAGGCGGGAAAAGCGGCCGCAGAAAATGGATGCTGCTCCATGTGACAGCTGCCGTTTCTTTCCTTCTCGTGCTGTACAATGCCTATTTTGTGGATTTTCAGCCTCAGGGGCGCTATCTGCTGCCCGTGTTTGTCATGGCGGGACAGGGATTGTCCTGCGGCAGGGGGCTGACGGAAAAACGGATCTTTCAGATTCTGATCTGCGCGGCTGCGCTTCTGTCGCTCTATTCCTTTGCGTCGGGAGCCCCGCAGCTCTGGGAGCTTTAGAAAGCGAGAAAAACAGGAGGAAAAAAGGGAATGATAAAGGAAGTAATTTTCGACATTGACGGTACGCTTTACGATTATGATTACGGACATGCCTTTGGCATGAAAGAGATGGGAAACTATATTACAGAGCAGTTCGGCATCAGCCGGGAGGAATTTGAGCAGACCTATAAGGAGCTGAACAAAGAAATTACGGAACGGCTGGGCCGCAATAATGCCGCCATTCACAGCCGGAGCATTCGGATGCAGAATATGCTGGAGCAGTGGGGAAAGCCCTTGTTCCCTCATCTGAAAAAACTGTATCATCTCTACTGGGATACTCTTCTTGAGGTCAGCAGACCGGAAGCCGGAAGCCTGGAAGCAGTGAAAGCACTTTATGAGATGGGCATTTCCATCGGCATTGGCACGGATATGACCACGCGGATGCAGTATGAGAAGCTGGAACATCTGGGCTTTGCTCCCTATATCAGCCACATTGTCACCAGCCAGGAGGCAGGCTTTGAAAAGCCCCACCCGGAGGTGATGGCCCTCTGTGTCCGCAAGGCAGGCTGCGCCCCGGAGGAATGTGTCTTTGTGGGAGACACCTTCAAAAAGGATGTGCTGGGAGCCCTGGACGCAGGCATGCATGCGGTCTGGTATAATGTGAAAGAGAAGGCGCTTCCGGAGAATGTGGATCTGGCAGGAAAAGAGTATCAGGAGATCCGCCATTTCGATGAGCTGGTACCCTATATTAAATCTCTGGCATAGAGGATGAGGAGAGTAGAAGAACAATGGAAGAATTGAAGTTTTTGGAGGAGCAGCAGGTAAATCCGAAGCTGCTTCAGGAGGTAGAGGCTTTCCGGAAGGAATACCCGGTTCCGGAGCAGGTAAAAAACAGGGTGACGAAGCCACCGGTTCCTTATTATGGAAAGGAGATCCTGGAGATGGCCATTGCGGCCATTCTGGAGGGAGAAAACGTGCTGCTGAGCGGATCCAAGGCCACCGGAAAAAATATTCTGGCGGAAAATCTGGCCTGGATTTTCAACCGTCCCTCCTACAACATCTCTTTCAATGTGAATACAGACAGCAGTTCCCTGATCGGAACAGACACCTTTGTGAATAATGAGGTACAGCTGCGTAAGGGGCCTGTGTATCAGTGCGCGGAAAACGGAGGTTTTGGCATCTTTGATGAGATCAATATGGCAAAAAATGACGCGGTGTCTGTCCTTCACGCTACGCTGGATTACCGGAGACTTATCGACGTGCCGGGTTATGACCGGATCGAGCTTCATCCGGCCACACGTTTTATCGGGACCATGAATTACGGATACGCGGGAACCAGGGAGTTGAACGAGGCTCTTGTGTCCCGGTTTCTGGTCATTGATATGCCGTCCCTGGAGCATGACACGCTGATCAGGATTCTGCGCGCCAGCTTTCCGGACGCGAAGGAGGAGGGCCTGGAGACCTTCGCCGGTCTGTTTCTGGATCTGCAGCTGAAGGCATCCAACAGTGAGATTTCCACAAAGCCGCTGGACCTGCGCGGCATGATTGCGGCTCTGAAGACCGTGCGCTGCGGATTGAAGCCCCGGACGGCAGTCACTATGGGTATTACGAACAAGAGCTTTGACGTCTTTGAGAAGGAAATTGTCGGGGATATTGTAATGACCCGGATTCCGGAAGACTGGACATCAGAGCAGATTTTTTAAGAGACGGGATCGATGGAAGATAAGGATTTAGAGCAGGAAGATTTTGAAGAATATCAGTATGAAATAGAAAACAGGATCCGGAATCTGTGCTGGACTGTCAGCGGTGACTACAGCCTGAATCTGAAGCTGGATACCATATCCTTCAAAAAGTCTCCGTATGTGTCTCTGTATGACGCGGTAAAGCAGGGCGCTTTTTCCAAATATTTCGACCGGGACGCTTTTGGACTGTATCTGGTAAAAAAGCTTTACTGCGGAGCGGACGAACAGCCCCTGACCACGATTGCCCAGATGGCTGTGGACAGCGCCGTGTACCGGAAAGTGAGCAGAGAGCGGCCGGGAGTTCTGGAAATCCGGAAGAAGGCCTTTTCCGATGTCCTGGACTATGATTTTCACAGGCTTGCGGCCATGTATATCGGCCAGGTCAGAATCGCTGTCATGCAGGAAGCCGTCCGGGGAGAGGTAACGGTGCAGTCCCGGATGCGCAAAGCCATGGATATGCTGAAAAGCCTGGAGGATACCGAGGATGTGATGGACATCATCCGGGTGGTGGATGAGCTTTACAACTGGCTCATAGACCCCTATTTTGAGCGGAACCATGGAGATCTGGAAAAGGTTCTCTCTGTGTCCATGGAAGAGCTTAAGGAATTCAGCTGGAAGGATTATCTGGAAGAAGAGGCCATGGAGGAGGATCTGATCCAGGTCATGAACCGGATGGAGCAGGCGGTTACTCAGACGGCGGAGGTGGAGACGGAGGAGCAGAAGAAGGAAAGACGGATGAAACGGGTCCTGGTGGACGCGGAAGCCGTGGAAAAAATGTATTCCTATATTGAGCTCAATTACGGCCGTTCCTATCTGACACCCGGAGAACAGGAACGGCTGAACCGAAGCCTGTGCCGGGGCGCCCATGCGGACTGTAAACTGTACTTTACAGACGGGATTCTCTCCAATATGGTGAAGCGGAATTATCAGTCCGAGTATGCGAGGCGGGCAAAATCGGATAATCTTCGGGTCTACGGCCATAATCTTCGGGTTTCCCGGAGAAATATCGAGCAGCTTTCTGATACGCTGCGCCGGGCGCTGACCGTGCGGAGCGAGCGGGAGACTGTGCGATCGGAATACGGGACAATCGTGCCCTCCAGACTCTGGAAGCTGGGACGCAGCCAGGATAAAAAGCTCTTTGACCGGGAAGTGAAAAAGGACAGCTCAGAGTTTGTGGTCCATGTGCTGATAGACGCCAGCGGTTCCCAGAGAAGCCGCCAGAGCCTGGTGGCCCTTCAGGGATTTATCATCAGCGAGGCCTTAAGCATCGTTGGAATTCCCCACCGTGTCATGGGGTTCTGCACTTTCTGGGATTACACAGTCATGCAGCGGTACCGGGATTATGACGAGCCCAGAGAAGCCAATAAAAAGATTTTTGAGTTTCACGCTTCGTCAAACAACCGGGACGGTCTGGCCATCCGGGCAGCAGCGGCGAGTCTCCGGGAACGGCCGGAAGAAAACAAGGTGCTGATAGTATTAAGCGACGGCCGGCCCAATGATATTGTGGTAAACCGGCCGGACAGCCGGAACCCGGCGCCTTATTCCGGGGATTACGCGGTGCGGGATACGGCTTCCGAGGTGCGGAAGGTCCGGGCAGAGGGGATCTCGGTGCTGGGAGTTTTCGCGGGAGAAGAGCAGGATTTGATGGCGGAACGGCGGATTTTCGGCCGGGATTTCGCTTATATCCGTAATATTATGAATTTCTCCAGTGTGGTGGGACTGTATCTGAGGCGCCAGCTGGACGACACACCCTAGAGAAAATCACCGAAACGTGATAAAAATATCATAAAAAATATCATAGAAGAAACGGACTTCCGGCTGCGCTTGAGACGGGCGGAAGAAGGGTAGCTTAATATGAAACATTTGCTGAAGAAGCACTGGAAGATATTGCTCGTATTTCTGATTCTGGCAGGCTTTCTACTGTATCCTCCGGCGGTGCTGGCGGAAATCAGAGTGGAATTCGAGGATGCGGATTACGGAGCCGGAAGACACTGGAAGGTGCTGACTTCCTTTACGGAAAACGCAGGACTGGACAGCATCCGGGACACCTACAGCAGACCCGGAAAGGCCAGCGCATTTTTCTGGGACCTGCGGTTCCGGGATGGACGCACCCTGAAGCGGATGGATCCCATAGATTACGATTCAGACAATGAGATCCGGGTGAAGGCCATGACCCTTCATATCAACGGGTTTTATGCCGGGGAGCTGGAAGGAGAAGATCTTTTGGAGGCATTCCGGCCCAATGAACAGGTGCAGATGTATGAGACGGACACCGGGACCATGGGCCTTCTGATACAGGGAGAGGATTCTCAGCTGATCCCCACGGAAGTCTTTCAGGAATTTTACAGAGACGCGGCGGTGCGGTACGCCCGGACCGGTGTGCTGTATCTGATTCCGGCGCTGGCCGCTGCCGTCTTTGTTCTGGAGTTTTACCGGCGCAGGATCTGGCGGAAGAGAGAGGACCATTTTTTCCTGGCCGTGGATACGCTTCTGTATCTGGCGGGGGTGGCAGCGATCATTCTGGTGCTGGCCGGAGCCTTCACTGGATCGTCGGAGCTTAATCCGGATGAGTCAGAAAGCATTTATTCCGTGCAGTATTATTTTAACCATTGGCTTCTTCCGGACGCCCGCCGGCTGGACCGGGAAGCTTATTCCGCGTTTGGAACAG
>CALWAZ010000170.1 GCA_944375725.1 uncultured Merdimonas sp.
TAGAAGCCATTCAGCAAAATCCTTATTTAACCGTGGCACAACTGGTTTCACAGTTAGGTATTTCTGAGTCTACCATTCGCCGGGCAATTAGAAAACTGAAAACAAACGGTTTTATACGGCGCGAAGGTGCAAATAAAAACGGCATATGGATGATCTTGAAGTAAAGGGGCGGCACGGGTGGCAGCGTATAAAATTGATTCACGGAAAACGAGACTGGCCAGATATAATAGCCTTAAGGGTGTATTTGTTGAAATCGTGAAGCTCAATAATGGAGAAACAAGATGATTTTATGGACGATACAGCATCGGGACGCGTATAAGAAAATGATGGGGACAGGGACTCTTCAGGCAGATGGGCAGCATTCGCCATGCCTTGATAATTTCAGGGAACTGTATCGGTGGATGGCAGAGCAAATGATAAAAAGGATAGGAGATCCGCCGGAAGGTATTGTATATCCGGTATGGGCATGGTATCAGTGGGAAAGCAAACGGAAACACCCCGTATGAGAACGCATGGGAGAGGCTGTGGGGAGAAAGGGACACCGATTACTTTGCTTACCATAGATGTGCCGGAAAAACATATCCGGAATTTAAGGCAAAATAAAGGTATCAGAACAAATATTCTGATACCCAATCTGATACCTAAAGATTTTATGAATGGCTGGAACCCGCAAAAAAGCGGGATTCCTTAAGAGCAGATAACGGGAATCGAACCCGCCTCTCCAGCTTGGGAAGCTGGCGTTCTACCGATGAACTATATCTGCCTGTGCGGCGCCCGTTCTGGAAGCCTTGTCAATGAAAATATTATAGCACACCCGCCGGAGAAATCAAGTGAAAAGAGAAGCATCTGCACAGCTCTGCTGCGAATTTCTTCTGCAGAATATACAGAGAAAAGAAAAACCGTCCGGTTGCCCGGACGGTTTTTCTTTTCTTATGAGGGGGGAGATAGTGATGTCTTATCAACTATCTGTGCTTTATTATAGTGTCCAAATGTGTTCAAAGTATGTCCATTTTCTAAATTAACCATAAAAAAATCACGGAAAACTTAAAAAAGACTTAAGAGAATCGAAAATCGGCCTTTAGGATTGGAAAAAAAGCACAGACATGATATAATGTCGGAAGACATTATATCGGCGCCGGCCCGGCTGTCCAGAGGACAGAAGATGCCAAGCCGGGCCGTGTGCATCCCCCGGAGGTGCCATGTCCGGAGGACATGGCATAATGTCGGAAGACATTATATCGGCGCCGGCCCGGCTGTCCAGAGGACAGAAAATACCAAGCCGGGCCGTGGGAGGATACATAAAGAGCGCGGCTGGCGGGGAAGCGGCCGGCATAAAGGAGGAACAAAGATGACGCAGACGCGGCTGCTGGAAAATGAGGAACTGAAAATTCAGGTGAGCGATGATGGCGCGGAGCTTTGCAGTGTGTATGACAAAAAGAGAAAACGGGAGGCTCTGTGGACGGCGGATCCAAAAGTTTGGGCGCGTCATGCGCCGGTGCTGTTTCCGTTTGTAGGCAAGGTAAACGGTGGCTTCTATACATATGAGGGGAAACAGTATCCCATGGGACAGCATGGCTTTGCCAGAGACAGCAAGTTTGAGTGCGTGGAGGAGGGAACAGATTTTGTGACCCACAGGCTTGTTTCCGATGAAGAGAGCAGAAAGGTATATCCCTTTGACTTTGTTTTGGAAATCACGCATAAAATACGGAAAAACTGTGTAACAGTAGAGTGGAAGGTGGAGAATCCGGGAAAGAAGACATTGTATTTCTCCATTGGCGGACATCCGGGCTTCTGTGTGACCCGGCAGGAAGGCTGCCGGCTGTTTTTCGATGGGCAGGATAGTCTGGAGCGGGTATCCATCAACCTGGACGCCGCGGCTGTAGATGCGGAGCACCCGGAGGTGCTGAAGCTGGAGGACGGAACATATCCGGTGGATGCTCATACCTTTGATAAAGATGCATTGATTTTTGACCATGGACAGGTAAAGAAGGTGGGGCTGGCAGACTGCGATGGCACAAAGCTGGTGACGCTTGTATGCCCGGACGCCCTGAGCGTGGGAATCTGGGCCCCGGCGGGAGGAAAAGCGCCTTTTATTTGTCTGGAGCCCTGGATTGGCAGGTGCGATAATATGGGCTTTCAGGGAGAACTGAAGGATAAGTTTGACGAGCAGAGCCTGGAGCCGGGAAAAAGTTTCCGGACAGCATATGAAATATTGATTGGAGAATAAACAGCTATGAGAGCAGCAAGGGAACTGCTGAAGGACCTGGAGTATCAGGTCGTAAGCGGAAGTATCGACATAAATGTAAATGAACTGGTTTACAACACAAAAAATATTACAAAGGAGTGTATGTTTGTCTGCATCCGGGGCGCCGCCTTTGACAGCCATGACGCGGCCGGGGAAGCAGCTGAAAGAGGAGCCGTGGTGATAGTGGCGGAGAGGCCGGTGGAGGTTCCGGCAGGAACCTGCGTGGTGCTGGTAAAAGATACCCGCTATGCGCTGGCGCTGATTTCAGCGGCTTATTTCGGATATCCGGCCAGAAAGCTGAAGGTTATCGGAATTACAGGAACCAAGGGAAAGACAACGACGACCTTTATGATCCGTTCGATTCTGGAGCATGCAGGGATCCGCACGGGACTTATCGGAACCATCGAGACGATTATCGGAGACAGGCATATTCCTGCCAATAATACGACCCCGGAATCCTATACGATTCAGTCCTATTTTGCGGCTATGGTGGAAGCGGGCTGCCAGGTGGTAGTGATGGAGGTGTCCTCCCAGGGTCTGAAGCTTCACCGGACTGCCGGGATTCTGTTTGATATCGGCATCTTTACGAATCTGGCGCCGGATCATATCGGCCCCAACGAGCATGCAAGCTTTGAGGAGTATCTGGAGTGCAAGAGCCGTCTGTTCCGGCAGTGCCGTGTGGGCATTGTGAACCTGGATGATGAGCACTGTGAGCAGATTCTGGAGGGCCATACCTGTGAGGTGGAGACCTACGGCTTTTCAGAAAAGGCGGATCTGCGTGCATCGGATGTGAAGCTGGTGAGCCGCCCCGGTTTTCTGGGAGTGGCCTATCATGTGTCGGGGCTGCTTGATATGGATGTGGAGATCGACATGCCCGGCCGGTTCAGCGTCTACAATTCTCTGGTAGCCATCGCGGTCTGCCGCCATTTTGCCATTTCAAAGGAAGATATTCTGGCAGCTCTGGAGGTGGCTCAGACTAAGGGGCGCATTGAAAAGGTGAAGGTATCGGATGACTTTACACTGATGATTGACTATGCGCACAATGCCATGAGTCTGGAAAGCCTTCTGACTACCCTGAAGGAATACCATCCGAAACGTCTGGTGTGTCTGTTTGGCTGCGGCGGAAACCGCTCCCGGATGCGCCGGTTTGAGATGGGAGAGGTGTCTGGCCGCCTTGCGGATCTGACAGTGATTACCTCAGATAATCCCCGTTTTGAGGAGCCTCAGGCGATTATCGATGATATCCGGACCGGAATCGAGAAGACGGATGGAAAATATATCGAGATCATTGACCGCAAGGAAGCGATCCGCTATGTGATAGAGCACGGACAGCCGGGAGATGTGATTGTGCTGGCCGGAAAAGGACACGAAGATTATCAGGAGATCCGCGGCGTCAAGTATCCGATGGATGAGAGAGTGCTGATTCAGGAGGTTCTTGAGGAGCTCGGAAGAAAGTGAAATATGCCAATGTAATTGTGGACATTTCCCTGGAAAAGCTGGATCGGACCTTTCAGTACCGGGTGCCGGATGAGCTGGAAGCCTCCATTCGGGAAGGCATGCAGGTATTGGTTCCCTTTGGAAACGGCAGGCGTGTGCTGACCGCCTATGTGGTGGAGCTGACGGACGAATGTGAGTGGGATCCGGAGCGCGTCAAGGATATTATCGGAATCCCGGAGCGGGGCATTCCTCTGGAGGGACAGCTGATTGCTCTGGCTTCCTGGATGCGCCGGATGTACGGCTCGACGATGAACCAGGCCCTGAAGACTGTTCTACCGGTGCGGAAGGCTGTCCGGGAAAAGGTGAAAAAGAGTCTTGTGCTGGCGGTTTCCTGGGAAGAAGCGGAAAAGTACCTGGCTTTTTTTGAAAAGAAGCATCAGAAGGCCAGGCTGCGGATTCTGGAAGCGCTTTTAAAGGAAGAAAGGCTTGATTATACCGCGGCTGTAAAAGACCTGGGCCTGACGGCTCAGACCACAAAGGCTTTGGAGGAGCTGGGGCTGGTACGTCTGGAGACGGATACGGTGTTCCGGAATCCGGTGAAGCCTTCAGAGGTGCAGCCGCATCCGGTGAAGCTGTATCCCCGGCAGCAGGAGACGGTGGACAGTATTCTGAAGAGAGCGGCGGAAGGCGACAGGCGTCCGTCACTGATTCACGGCGTCACCGGCAGCGGAAAGACAGAGATCTATATGGAACTGATTGCCGCTGTGCTGGAAGAGGGAAAGCAGGCAGTTGTGCTGATTCCGGAGATTGCGCTGACTTTTCAGACAGTACTCCGTTTTTATAAAAGATTTGGAGATCTGGTATCGATCATGCATTCCCGGCTTTCGGCCGGAGAGCGCTATGATCAGTTTGAGCGGGCCAGAAAGGGAGAAGTCCGGGTGATGATAGGCCCCCGTTCCGCTTTATTTACACCTTTTGACAAGCTTGGAATTATTGTGATAGATGAGGAACATGAAGGAAGCTATAAAAGCGAAACTGTGCCCCGCTATCATGCCCGGGAGACAGCCATTGAGCGGGCCCGCATGAGCGGCGCGTTTGTGGTTCTGGGCTCGGCCACGCCCTCTGTGGATTCGTATGAAAAAGCGCGGATTGGAGATTATCAGTTATATGAGCTTCCTCTGCGTGTGCCCGGACGGACTCTTCCGGATACGGAGATTGTGGATCTGCGGGAAGAGCTGAGAATGGGCAACCGCTCTATTTTCAGCGCCAGGCTGAGAGAGCTGATAGAAGACAGGCTGGCAAAGAAGCAGCAGATCATGCTCTTTCTGAACCGCAGAGGCTATGCGGGCTTTGTTTCTTGCAGAGCCTGCGGACATGTGATAAAATGTCCACATTGTGATGTATCTCTGTCCCTTCATACAGGAGGGCGCATGATCTGCCATTACTGCGGATATCAGAGCGCGGCGCCGAAAAAATGTCCTTCCTGCGGCTCCTCTTATATCGGGGCCTTCCGGGCAGGGACCCAGCAGGTGACAGAGCTTGCGGCCCGGGAATTTCCGGGAGCCAGAGTGCTGCGGATGGACTTTGACACGACAAAGCAGAAGGGCGGCCATGAAAGGATTCTGGAAGCCTTTTCCCGGCATGAGGCGGATATTCTGGTGGGGACTCAGATGATTGTGAAGGGACATGATTTTCCCGGCGTGACGCTGGTGGGCATCCTGGCAGCGGATCTCTCTCTTTACGCGGGAGACTATCACGCTTCGGAGCGGACCTTTCAGCTTCTGACTCAGGCCGCGGGAAGAGCGGGCCGGGGAGCGGAAAAGGGGACGGCGGTCATACAGACCTACAGCCCGGACCATTACAGCGTAAAAGCGGCTGCGGCACAGGATTATGAAAGCTTTTTCCGCCAGGAGATGGAGTACCGGCGTCTGATGCAGTATCCTCCGGCCGCCCATCTTCTCGGACTGTATCTGATGTCCGAAAAGGAGGATGAGCTGGAGAGAGGCGCGCAGGTGATCAAAGAACTTGCTCTGCAGGCTCTGAAGGAAATGGAAAAATCCGGGGACGCCAAGGCTGAGATACAGGTGATTGGTCCGGCGGAGGCCGGCGTATCAAAGCTCAGAGATGTGTACCGCAGAGTGCTGTATCTGAAGGGAAGCAGCCTTCCGGCTCTGCTTGCCTGGAAGGAAAGAATAGAGCCGGAGCTTGACCACAGGGAAGAGCTTCGGATTTTAAATATACAATTTGATATGGATCCTGTAAATCCATTCTGACATGGGAGGAAGAGAAAATGGCTATCAGAAATATCAGGGAACTGGGAGACGAGATTCTCAGAAAAAACTGCCGGGAGGTGAAAGAGGTTACTCCCCGGATCCGGGAACTGATTCAGGATATGTATGAGACCATGTATGAGGCTCAGGGCGTGGGGCTTGCGGCCCCCCAGGTGGGAATTCTCAAGAGAATTGTGGTGATTGACGTGGATGGGGAGCATCCCTACACCATGATCAATCCGCGGATTCTGGAAAGCCGGGATACTCAGACTGGCAGTGAAGGCTGCTTAAGCGTGCCTGGAAAAGCCGGTATTGTGACCCGTCCCAACTATGTTAAGGCGGAGGCCTGGAATGAGAACATGGAACGCTATGAGGTGGAAGGAGAAGGCCTTTTAGCCCGGGCCATCTGCCACGAGCTGGATCATCTGGACGGCGTGATGTACGTAGACAAGGTGGAAGGCGAGCTCTACGATGTGGGAGCGGCCGAGGACGACGAGGAGTGATAGAATGAAAATTATTTTTATGGGAACACCGGATTTTTCCGTGGGGACCCTGGAGGCGCTGATTCAGGCGGGACATGAGATCACGCTGGTGGTATCCCAGCCGGATAAGCCTAAAGGACGGGGACATGAGCTGGCTCCGACCCCGGTGAAGCTTGTGGCGCAGCGCCACGGGCTGAAGGTTTTTCAGCCGAAGAAGCTGCGGGATCCGGAGACAATCAAAGTGCTGGAGGAGACGCCTGCCGATGTTATCGTGGTGATCGCCTTCGGGCAGATCGTTCCTGCGGCGGTTCTTCATATGAAGAAATACGGCTGCATCAATGTCCACGGCTCTCTGCTGCCGAAATACCGGGGCGCCGCTCCCATTCAGTGGGCGGTTATTGACGGAGAAAAGGAAAGCGGCGTGACCATCATGCAGATGGACGAGGGCCTGGATACGGGCGATATGCTGCTGAAAAAGGCAGTACCTCTGGAGGATAAGGAGACCAGCGGAAGTCTTTTTGACAAGCTGGCGGAGCTTGGGGCGTCCGCCTGTGTGGAAGCGCTGGAAAAGCTGGAAAAGGGAGAGCTGAAGCCGGAAAAGCAGGGAGAATCCCCTACCGAGTACGCGAGAATGCTTACGAAGGACATGGGTGAGCTGGATTTCACAAAGAGCGCCGCGGAGCTGGAGAGACTGATCCGGGGCTTGAATCCCTGGCCCAGCGCCTACACTAAGCTGGGAGATAAGGTTTTGAAAATCTGGGCCGCAGAGGTATGCGGCAGAAAAGATGACAAGGCCGCCTGCGGAGAGATTACAGAAGTAGCAAAGGACGCTTTTACGGTGGCCTGCGGCGAGGGGGCCCTGAGAGTGACAGAGCTTCAGCTTCAGGGGAAAAAGCGGATGGATACTGGAGCGTTTTTAAGAGGATACCGCCTGGAAGCAGGCAGCAGACTCGGAAAGTGAGGAGATGACAGTTGATGCCATATGGTTATTATTATCGGTATTTTGATCCGACCTATATTCTGGTGCTGATCGGTGTGCTGATTTCCCTCTGGGCTTCGGCAAAGGTAAAGACGACCTATTCCAAATACAGCCGGGTGCGCAGCATGTCGGGCATGACAGGTGCCCAGGCGGCGGAGCGTATCTTGAATTACGCGGGAATCTACGATGTGCGGATCGAGCATGTGTCCGGAAATCTGACCGATCATTATGATCCCAAAAACCGGGTGCTCCGCCTGTCGGATACGGTTTACAATTCTGCCTCCGTGGCGGCGGTGGGCGTAGCGGCTCATGAGTGCGGCCACGCGGTGCAGGACCAGAAGGATTACGCGCCGCTGCGGATTCGCAATTCTCTGGTGCCTGTGGCAAATTTCGGAACCATGGCAGCCTGGCCAATTATTATTGTGGGACTGATTTTCGGAAGCAGCCATTTTCTGGTAAATCTGGGAATTCTGCTGTTCTCTCTGGGAGTGCTGTTTCAGCTGGTGACTCTGCCTGTGGAGTTTGACGCTTCCCACAGGGCGCTTGAGATGCTGGGCAGTACAGGCATTCTCTATGGAGATGAGGTCAGACAGACCAGAAAGGTTTTAAGCGCGGCGGCCATGACCTATGTGGCAGCGGCGGCGGCAGCCATTCTGTCACTGCTTCGTCTGATTCTTCTTTTTGGAGGACGTGACCGTGACTAAAGGAACAGATGTCCGGGAGCTTGCTCTCGGCGTGCTGCTGGAAATATCGGGCGGCATGGAATACAGCCATGTCGCCCTTCGAAATGTGCTGGAAAAATATCAGTATCTGGAAAAGCAGGAACGCTCTTTTCTCACCAGGCTGGTGGAAGGAACACTGGAGCGGAGGATCTGGCTTGACTATGTGATAGACCAGTTTTCCAGCGTGAAAGTAAAAAAGCAGAAGCCTGTTATTCGTGAGATTCTGCGGATGTCTGTGTATCAGCTTCAGTTTATGGACAGCGTGCCGGATTCGGCCGTCTGCAATGAGGCTGTAAAGCTGGCCCAGAAGAAAGGGTTCCGGCAGCTGAAGGGCTTTGTAAACGGGGTTCTTCGGAATATCGCGAGACATTTAAAAGAAGTGGAGTATCCTTCCCCGGAACAGCCGGTTCGATACCTTTCAGTCCGCTATTCCATGCCGGAATGGATTGTGGAGGAATGGCTGGAAAGGTATGGAAGGACGGACGCAGAGCGGATACTGGCAGCCTTTTATGAGGAGCGTCCGGTAACCATCCGGGTCAGCCAGAGCCGGATTTCTCCGGAAGAACTTAAGGACAGACTGGAAGCGGGAGGGGTGCGGGTAAGCCCGGCTCCTTATCTGGACTGCGCTCTTCAGATCGAAGGGTATGACTATCTCGGGGCTCTGCCGGAATTCCGGGAAGGCCTGTTTCAGGTGCAGGATGTGAGCTCCATGCTGGCTGTGGAAGCGGCAGGCGTAAAGCCGGGAGACTACTGCATGGATGTGTGCGCGGCTCCAGGCGGAAAGAGTCTGTATCTGGCAGAAAAGACGGGGAAGACCGGGGTGGTAGACGCCAGAGATTTGACTGAATATAAGGCGGAATATATCCGGGAAAATGTAAGACGCATGCAGATGGAGAATATCCGGGTCTCTGTCCGGGACGCCAGTGTGCCGGATCCGGAATCGGAGGAAAAGGCGGATGTGCTGATTGCGGATCTGCCCTGTTCAGGCCTTGGAGTACTTGGAAAGAAGACGGATCTGAAATACCGGATGAGCCGGGAGCAGCAGGAGGAGCTTGCAGTTCTGCAGAAGAAGATTCTGAGCGTGGTCCAGGCTTATGTGAAGCCTGGCGGAACGCTTATCTACAGCACCTGCACCATCAGCCAGGCGGAAAATGAGGAGAATGTCCGGTGGTTTCTGGAGCATTTTCCCTATGAAGCGGTTTCGCTGGAGGACTGCCTCCCGAAGGAACTTCTGGAGGATTCGGGCGCGCCGGGCATGGAGAGCATACAGAAAGGTTATCTGCAGCTTCTGCCGGGAGTTCACAGGTGTGACGGCTTTTTTATAGCAAAATTCAGAAGGAAATCCCTTACAGGGATACCTGTATGACAGAAAAAACGTGTCAAGTAAAGGAAACTCAGGTAATAAATCGTTATGGAAGACAGAGATATCAAATCTCTCACGCGAGAAGAGCTTGCGAAAGCCCTTCTTGAAAGAGGGGAAAAGGCTTTCCGCGCAGGCCAGATCTACAGCTGGATGCATGAGAAGCTGGCTTCAGGCTTCAATGAGATGACAAATATTTCCAAAGGCTTGCGGGAAGCGCTGGAAGCGGAATATGATTACACGAATCTGGAGATCGTAGAAGTACAGCGGTCCCGTCTGGATGGAACCTGTAAGTATCTGTTCCGCCTGGCGGACGGCAATGTGATCGAAAGCGTGCTGATGCGGTATCACCACGGCAATTCTGTCTGTATCTCTTCTCAGGCAGGCTGCCGGATGGGCTGCCGGTTCTGCGCTTCTACCATCGGCGGTCTTGTAAGGAATCTTAAGGCTTCGGAAATGCTGGATCAGATCTATCAGATTCAGAAGGACACCGGTGAGAGAGTGTCCAATGTGGTGGCGATGGGGACCGGAGAGCCACTGGATAATTATGACAATCTGATCCGGTTTATCCGGATTCTTTCCGATGAGCATGGACTGCATATCAGCCAGCGGAATATTACCGTATCCACCTGCGGCATCGCGCCGCGGATCCGGCAGCTGGCGGACGAGGATCTGTCTATCACACTGGCTTTGTCCCTTCACGCGGCCACCCAGGAGAAACGGGAGGAGCTGATGCCGATTGCCCGGAAATATGAGCTTCCCGAGGTGCTGGACGCCTGTTCCTATTACTTTGAAAAGACGGGACGGAGGCTTACCTTTGAGTACAGCCTGGTGGGAGGCGTGAACGATCATCCGGAAGACGCCAGGCGTCTGGCGGCGCTTGCGAAGCCGGTTCACAGTCACATTAATCTGATTCCGGTGAATCCGGTGACGGAACGGAAATTCGTTCAGCCGGATAAAAAAGTGATAAGCAATTTCAAAAAGGAACTTGAAAAATACGGAATTAATGTTACTATTAGAAGAGAAATGGGACGGGATATCGACGGCGCATGCGGCCAGCTGCGCAGAAGATACCTGGATGACGCAAAAGAGCCTTCGGGCGTGCCCGGAGGATTTGAAAAACCCGCCAAATCAGGGAAACCCCTTACAGGCAAGGTGAATTTGCCGGAACGGCAAAGAGAAGGTCCCCTGGGGGAGATACCTGCAGGGCGTGAAAAACCCGCCAAATCAGGGAAAGGAGGAGACACATGCTGAGAGCCTTTGGGATCAAGGATATAGGCCGCTGCAGAAATGTCAATCAGGATTATATCTTTGTATCAGAAGAGCCCATGGGAAATCTGCCGAATCTGTTTCTTGTGGCGGATGGAATGGGCGGTCATAAGGCAGGCGATCTGGCCTCCGAGTATACGGTTTCGCGGGTCTGTGAAGCAGTTGAAAAAAGCATGCAGACGATTCCGTTTCAGATTTTGAAAGGCGCTTTTCAGTACGCAAATCAGAAGCTGATAGAGAAAGCGGAGGAATCTCCTGCCTATACAGGTATGGGAACCACACTGGTGGCTGTCACGGTTAAGGACGGAACGGTCTACGCGGCCAATGTGGGGGACAGCCGCCTGTATAAAATCGGCGGAGGAATTGAACAGATCACACAGGATCATTCTCTTGTGGAGGAGATGGTCCGTATGGGAGAGATTTCAAAAGAGGAGGCCCGGAATCATCCCGAAAAGAATATTATCACAAGAGCAATCGGAGTATCTGAGACTGTGGAGCCGGATTATTTCGATACGAAGCTCGAGAAGGGCGAATGCCTGCTGCTGTGTTCTGACGGACTGAGCAATATGATAGAAGACGCTCAGATCCGGGAGATTCTGGAACGGAGAACCGATCTCCGGTCAGGAGCCGAGGAGCTGGTCAGGACAGCAAACAGGAACGGCGGAAAAGACAATATCGCCGTGGTATTGATTGAACAGGCATAAGGCGGTTCGGCAGAACGGAGAGCTTCCAGTGTCTGCCAGTGGACATAGAACAGGATCAGGGATGATGAGGTGATAAGATGGTTAGAATCGGAATGTTTTTAGGAGACCGGTACGAGATTCTGGAGAAAATAGGATCCGGCGGGATGGCGGATGTCTTTAAGGGAAAAGACCATAAGCTGAACCGTTTCGTGGCGGTGAAGGTGCTGAAGGACGAATTTGTGGAGGATAAGAATTTTGTCCGCAAGTTCAAGGAAGAGGCTCAGGCGGCTGCCGCTCTGGCCCATCCGAACATTGTGAATGTCTACGATGTGGGTGACGAGCAGAATATCAATTATATCGTCATGGAACTGGTGGAAGGCATCACGCTGAAGACTTATATTGAGAAGAAGGGCAGGCTGACAGTCAAAGAGGCCACAAGCATTGCCATTCAGGTAGCCTCCGGTCTGGAGGTCGCGCACAACAATCAGATTGTGCATCGGGATATTAAGCCCCAGAATATTATCATTTCCCGCGAGGGCAAGGTAAAGGTGACAGACTTCGGAATCGCGAAATCTGTTTCTTCGAATACCAACACGGCGGATGCCATGGGCTCTGTCCATTATACATCTCCGGAACAGGCCAGAGGCGGCTACAGCGATGCCAGAAGCGATATCTATTCGCTGGGTATTGTTATGTACGAGATGGTGACAGGCCGGGTGCCCTTTGACGGAGAGACCACCGTGGTGGTGGCTGTGAAGCATCTGCAGGAGGATATTGTGTCTCCCAGAGTCTATGCGTCTGATGTGCCGGTGAGCCTGGAACATATTATTCTGAAATGTACGGAGAAGAGTCCGGACCGCCGTTATCAGAATGTGACTGAGCTGATCGCGGATCTGAAGCAGTCTCTGCTGACTCCGGATGTGAATTTTGTCAAGGAAGTGGTGCCGGACGGAGCAAAGACCGTGGCGATCACCAGAGATGAGATTTCCAAGATTAAGAGGGAGACCGGAAGAATTCCTCAGGACGAGGATGACGCAGAGTCCCGTTACGCGTATCTTGATCATATGAATGAAGAAGATGAGGATGATGATGAAGATTACGATGACGAGGATTATGATGACGATGAGGATTATGAGGATGAAGACTATGATCCTGACGAGGATGACGGCGGAGAAGATGAGGATGAAGACGACGACGATGACGATGATGACGGCGGAATCCTCGATCCCAAGCTTGAGAAGATCATGATGATCGGCGGTATCGCGGCCGCGGTTATTATTGTCATTATTGTCATTGTAATTCTGGTTCAGGTATTCGGCGGCAGAAAGAGCTCTGATGACAGCAAGGATAACGACACGCAGATCGAGGATGTTCTGGAGGAGAATGTGGAGGTTCCCAATCTTCTGGGCAAGAGCTATGCCGAGGCGAAGGAAGAGCTGAACAGCCTGGGACTTGGCATTGACGTGGGCGAGACACGTTCCTCCGATGAGTATGAGGCCGGACAGATTATCAGCCAGAGTGTGGATGCAGGCACAGAAGTAGAGGCCCATACCACGATCGTGGTGGATATCTGCGGCGACGGCTCCCAGGTGGAAATCCCGGATCTGGAAGGAAAGAGCCAGACACAGGCAGAGAGCTCTTTGAGCGCTCTGGGACTGAGCGTGGATATTTCGGAAGTCTACAGTGACGAGGTGGCAGAGGGAAGAGTTATTTCCACTTCACCCTCCGCGGGCAAGAAGGTGGAAAAGGGCAGCCTGGTTCAGGTTCAAATCAGTAAAGGCAAGGAGGCAGACGCCAAGGTAACCGTTCCGAATCTGCAGAATCGTGATGAGGCTACGGCAAAACAGCTGCTGAGCTCTGCCGGATTAAGCTCAGGTAGCGCGACTACGGCAGCCAGTGATACGGTAGCGGCAGGAAATATCATTTCCCAGAATCCCGCAGCCGGCACTCAGGTGGAAAAGGGCAGCAGTGTCAGCTACGTAGTCAGCAGCGGCCCCTCTGAGGTCTATATCGGCACCAACGCCAGACCTGGAAACAGCGAGTCTTCCGTGACAAGCTATCTGCAGGGCAAGGGCCTGGTAGTCAATATCATAAGAGATTATAATAACAGCTATGGGGAAGGAATCGTGTACGACGTACAGCCCGGTGACGGAAGCACAGTGAAGCCCGGCAGCACGGTCAATGTGTATGTGAGTCAGGGACCGGAGCCGGTAACGACAGCTCAGGTACCGAATCTTTCTGGAATGTCTGTTGATCAAGCTAGGAATGCAGTGGGGAGCAACTTTAGTCTTAAAGTAACACCTGGAAAAGAGCAAGCTCCAGATTATACTAAAAACGGGTTGATATATTGGCAGGATCGTTCAGGGACACAGAACATTGGGATTACTATTGAAGTATATACTTATGCTAACACGCCCATCTGTACAGATATAGGGAAATCGCATACAGCTCCAGCCGGAACAGGTGAGGGTGTTAGTACAACGTGCACGGTATGTGGAGCAACTTTTACAACCCCAGTAACAAGTTCTCCGACTGGTGGATCCGCCGGCAGTACTTCCGAACAGACCTCAGGGACCTGAGAGTGAGTATTCATGCAGGGAAAAATTGTAAAAGGTATTGCCGGATTCTACTACGTGCATGTGGGAGAATCCGGCACTTATGAATGCAGGGCAAAGGGAATTTTCCGTAATCAGAAGATAAAGCCACTGGTGGGCGACAATGTGGAGATGACTGTGCTGGATGAGCGGGACCGGGAAGGAAGCATTCAGGAAATTCTGCCCCGGAGAAATGAGCTGATTCGTCCGGCAGTAGCTAATATTGACCAGGCGCTTGTAATTTTTGCGGCGGCGAAGCCAAAGCCGAATTTCAATCTGCTGGATCGTTTTCTGATTATGATGGAATATCAGCAGGTGCCTACGGTGATTTGCTTCAACAAGCAGGATCTGGTCACAGAGCAGGAGCGGCAGCTGCTGAGAGATACCTACATAAGCGCAGGGTATGAGGTGCGGTTTGCCAGCACTGTGACCCGGGAGGGGCTTGCGGAGATACACGCGCTGCTGCAGGGAAAGACCACCACAGTGGCGGGTCCTTCCGGCGTGGGAAAATCATCTCTGATCAATCTTCTGGCTCCGGAGGCCGGCATGGAGACCGGCGATATCAGCAGAAAGATTGAACGGGGCCGTCATACTACCCGTCATTCGGAGCTGTTTGCCCTGGATGGGAACAGTTATATCTGCGACACGCCGGGATTCAGCTCCATCTATCTGCCGGATATTGAAAAGGAGGAGCTGGGAAGCTTTTTCCCGGAGTTCCGGGAATATGAGGGCAGCTGCCGGTTTCAGGGCTGTGCCCATATTCATGAGCCCGGCTGCGCAATAAAGGATGCGCTGGCAGAGGGAAAGATCAGCCAGAGCCGTTATGAAAACTACAAACTTTTATATGGGGAACTGAAAGACAGGAGGAGGTATTGAATATGAACAAGCTGGCGCCATCAATTCTTGCGGCAGATTTTGCGGCACTTGGCGAAGATGTGAAAAAGGTGGAAAATGCGGGAGCGCAGTATCTTCACATTGATGTGATGGATGGGAAATTTGTTCCCAGTCTGTCGCTGGGAATTCCGGTGATTGAATCCATACGCAGAAATTCCGTGATGGTATTTGACGTGCATCTGATGATCTGTGAGCCGGATCGGTATATTCAGACCTTTGTGGACGCGGGAGCCGATATTATCACAGTTCATGCGGAGGCCTGCACCCACCTGAACCGGACCATCGCGGCTATCCGGGAAGCCGGTGTAAAGGCAGGCGTGGCCCTGAATCCGGCGACTCCGCTGTCAGTTTTGGATTATATTCTTGAGGATGTGGATATGGTGCTTCTGATGACCGTGAATCCGGGATTCGGAGGACAGAAATATATCGAAAGCAGCACCCGCAAGATTCGCGAGCTTCGGAAGATGGTTACGGAGCGGAAGCTGGAGACGGATATCGAAGTGGACGGCGGAATCAAGCTGAGCAATGTAAAGACCGTTCTGGACGCGGGAGCGAATGTGATTGTGGCGGGATCCGCGGTTTTCTCCGGAGATGCAGAGAAAAATGTGGCGGATTTCCTTCAGATTCTGGAGGAGAAATGAGGACACTGATTGTAAGCGGGGGCAGAATCGGACACGATTTTGCCCTGTCTTTTTTGGAAAAAGAAAAATTTGACCGGATCATAGGTGTGGACAACGGGCTCCGTTTCCTTTTTGAAAACGGAATCAGGCCCACCCATGTGGTGGGAGATTTTGACACGGCGGATCCGGAGCTTGTGGATTATTACCGGAAGCAGGATGGGATTGAGATGCGTACCTTCAATCCGGTCAAGGACTCCACAGACACACAGATCGCCATCGAGCTGGCTCTGGAGCTTCAAAGCACAGAGATTGTGATTCTGGGAGGGACCGGAAGCCGTCTTGACCATGTGCTGGGTAATATCCAGAGCCTGATGCTGGCCAAAAAGCAGGGGGTGCCCTGCGTGATTCTGGATGAAAATAACCGGATTCAGCTGATTGACGGAGAGACGGTTCTGGAGAAGGACAGACAGTATGGAACCTATGTATCTCTGATTCCCCTGACCACGGAAGTAACCGGGGTGGATTTGATTGGATTTAAGTACCCTCTGGAAAATTACACCTTTACCAGCACAGGAAGCGCAGGCTTCGGCGTCAGCAACGAGATCGTGCAGAAAGAGGGAAAAATACGGATAAAAGCGGGCATTTTTGTAATGATCGAGTCCCGGGATTAGAGAGAAATCTGTCGAAAAATCAAAAATCTTTGTGGAATCTAAGGACGGTTTTAATGTGCGGAAAACACAAAACCGTCCGTTTTTTTGAAAAAGGATAAAATTTTTCCGGGAACCGTCAAAGTTATCTTGTATAGATTTCATAAAAAAGGAAAAAATGGATAGGAAAACAGGAAATGGCAAAAAGATTGACAAACGGGAGAGGGGCTGTCATAATACCATCCGATGGCGGCAGGCACCTGCTGCCATCTGTAAATCATCCACTGTAACCATATCATTTTTGAATTTTGAGGAGTGAATGTAAATGCAGGAAAAGAAGATAAAGCTGAATGCTGCCGAAGACGTGAAAGAATTTGTACGAAGCGCCAGTCGGTGCGATTTTGACGTAGATATCTGCTATAACCGGATTCTGATTGACGCCAAATCTCTTCTGGGTGTAATGAGCATGGATTTAAACCGGGAGCTGACAGTAAAATGCCACGGAGAGGATCAGGAGTTTGACCGGGTGCTTTCCAAATTTGCGGTAGCCTGAGAGAAAATACGGAAATAGAGCGAAGGGGGCCTGGTTTACCAGGCCTCTTTTTTGTGCTAAAATGTGCCTATGGATGAGACGAGAACAGAGATACGGATCTCGGTCCGGGCCCTGGTGGAATTTATTCTGCGGGAGGGTGATCTGGATAACCGGACAACGGGAAAGACGGATCTGACGGCTATGCAGGCCGGAGGCCGTCTGCACAGAAAAATACAGAGACGGATGGGCGCAGGCTACAGAGCTGAGGTGCCCTTGAAAATCAAGGTTCCTATGGGGGAATTCGACTGTTCGGTGGAAGGCCGGGCAGACGGTATCTTTCAGGAGAGGGATACAGCCTGGATCGATGAAATCAAAGGCGTATACCGGGATCTGAAGCTGATAGAGGAGCCCGTGGGCGTGCATCTGGCTCAGGCTCTGTGTTATGCGTATATCTATGGAAAGCAGAATAATCAGCAGGAAATGGGGATCCAGCTGACCTATGGAAATCTGGAGACGGAAGAACTGAAATATTTCCGGCAGACCAGAACTATGGATGAGCTGGAAGAATGGTTCACCGGCCTGATGAAGGAATATGAAAAATGGGCGTCTTTTCAGTTTGAATGGAAAAGGATACGGAAGGATAGTATCCGGCCTCTGGAATTTCCTTTCCCTTACCGGGAAGGACAGCGGGATCTGGCAGCCGGCGTGTACCGGACCATTGCCCGGAAAAAGAGGCTGTTTATTCAGGCTCCTACCGGAGTCGGAAAGACGATTTCCACAGTATTTCCGGCGGTAAAGGCTGTGGGAGAAGGGCTTGGAGACCGGATCTTTTATCTGACAGCCAAGACCGTGACGCGCACAGTAGCGGAAGAGGCTTTCCGCATCTTAAGAGGAAACGGGCTGCGCATGAAGACGGTGACACTGACCGCAAAGGAAAAGCTCTGTATCTGTGACGAAATCCAGTGTAATCCGGAGGCCTGTCCTTATGCAGAGGGGCATTTTGACCGGATCAACGAAGCAGTATTTGAGCTGCTGACAAAAGGACCTGACGAGCTGAGCCGGGAGGTCCTTCTGTCTCAGGCCCATAAGCACCGGGTCTGTCCTTTTGAGCTCAGCCTGGACACTGCCTCCTGGACGGACGCGGTAATCTGTGATTACAATTATGTCTTTGATCCGAACGTGCGGCTGAAGCGTTTTTTCGCGGAGGGCGTAAAGGGAGAGTATCTGTTTCTGATTGATGAGGCCCATAATCTGGCAGACCGGGGCCGTGAGATGTTCAGCGCTTCTCTCTGCAAGGAGGATTTCCTGGAGCTGAAACGGAAGCTGAAGGGGCGCTATAAGAAAGCGGAGCGCTGCCTGGAGCGCTGCAATAAATATCTGCTGGGACTGAAAAAGGAATGTGAGACTTACCAGATCCATGAGGACGTGGGAGCCTTTGTGCTGCAGCTTCTGTCTCTGTCCACGGAGCTTGACCGGATCCGGGAAGAGGGAGCGGAACCGGAGCTGCAGAAGGAGATCCTGGACTTCTGGTTTCAGATCCGGGATTTTCTGAATACAGCTGACAGGCTGGATGAAAATTATGTGATTTACAGTGAACTGGGAGAAGACGGACGCTTCCGGCTGAAGCTGTACTGTGTGGAAACGGCGGCAAATTTAAGAGAGTGTCTGGACAAGGGAAACGCAGCCATATTTTTCTCCGCCACACTGCTTCCCATTACCTATTACAAACATTTGCTGGGGGATGAGGATGATTACGCGGTATATGCCCGTTCTCCTTTTCTCCCGGAGCGGCGGCTGCTTCTGCTGGGACAGGATGTGAGCAGCCGGTATACCCGGAGAAACCGGACGGAATACGGGCGGATCGCGGACTATCTGGCGGTTATGTCAGAAGGGAAAAAGGGAAATTATCTGGCCTTCTTTCCTTCTTACCGGATGATGCTGGATGTATACGATGTCTTTTCGGAACAGTATGGAGAAACAGTGGAATGTGTGGTGCAGCGATCCGGAATGAAGGAAGAGGAAAGAGAGGCTTTCCTGGAACGGTTCGCGGTACAGCCGGAGGGGGAACAGATGAAAAGTCTTCTGGGCTTCTGTGTACTGGGAGGCATTTTTTCCGAGGGAATCGATCTGAAGCGGGAAGCGCTGATTGGAGCGGCTGTAGTAGGCACGGGTCTTCCGCAGATCTGTCATGAGAGAGAGATCCTGCGCTGTTATTATGAAGAACGAAATATGGACGGTTTCGCCTATGCTTACCGGTATCCGGGAATGAACAAGGTGCTTCAGGCTGCTGGCCGTGTCATCCGCACGGATGAGGACAGGGGCGTGATTCTGCTTCTGGATGACCGTTTTCTGGGAAGCGATTACCGGCGGCTGTTTCCTCTGGAATGGAATGGATACCAGATCTGCAGGCTTTCGGAGGCAGGAAAAAAGATTGAGGAATTCTGGGAGGGATCCTGATGCTGTTGTCGGAAAAAGAATATTGTCATGCGGTGGACCTTTTGGCGGGGCGGGTAAAAAAGGAGCCCATTCTGCAGGAATTTGGAGAATGGTTTCAGGATGCGTTCGGACTTAAGGTTTACGATTACTTCTGCGATACAGCCAATACCGGCCGGCTTCGCCTGAAGGTGGTGCTGTGGGACAGAGACTGCAGAAAAAAGATGATGAAGGGAATAAATCCGGATTTCAGAAAACAGAAGAAAACTGCGGAAAAGTTCTCCGGGCTCTGCAGAAAATACGGACTTCATGAGGATTATGGGAGAACAGACGGTATTCTCGTCTGCTATGACACTCTGCAGGATGAGCTGGGGAAAAGAATTCTGGAGCAGGCCGCAGAGCGGATTAAAGGCCTCGAAGGGTGTCAGGATATCCGCAGAGTGGAAATTCTTTTCCATACCGTCCATATCTTTTTTGAGACGGAGGAACAGAAAGAACGGCATCTGCGGGATGGGGTCTGCGGGATGGCAGACCGCCATGTCAGCAGTATTGTAAAAGAGTATGACCGTTTTGGAGTATATCCGGAGGGATTCCGGTGTACATTTTCCAGTCTGCAGACTTTAAACGAGAAATATAATGGAAATATGTTTTATTATGCCAGATAGCAGGAAAAGATTCTGCCGGCAGACTCAGACTGCCGGAGGCCGGCTACTCAAAGTATTCCATAAACTTTTTCGCTGCCGGGCTTAAAGGAAGCTGTTCGCTGTGCACAATCATCAGCTGGCGGGGAGGAAGTTCTTCCGCCAGTGAAATCTGAAAAAGATCCGGAGAGGTTCCCGGCAGGCAGTAATCAGGCACAAAGGCAATGCCCAGGCCGATGGAGGCCAGATCCAGGAGAAGATCGTTGCTGCTCAGTTCGATTTCGGGCACCAGATCCAGCTGATGCTGCTGGAAAAGGTTGTGCAGATACTCGCTGGTGGTGCTCTGGCGGGTCAGCATAAGAATCGGATAATTCAGAAGCTCCTGGAAGGTAAGCTTCTGGTTTTCCAGGCTGAAGTAGTGGCGGTTGGCGATAAACACATCCTGAAAGCTGCGGACTTTCTGGAGATGTCCGGAATTACCCAGACGGGAATTGGGATAATTTGTAAAAATCAGATCTACCTGCCCGTTTTCCAGCAGATCCACGCAGCCGATGGAAGTCTGATTTGTGACCTTGATATGGATCCCCGGAAACTCCTTGTGAAAACGGCTTAAGTAAGGAACAAGAAAATAGCGGCAGATGGTATCGCTGGCTCCGATGCGAAGCTGGCCTCCGCCTAAAGAACCAGCTTCCATCAGCTGGTTTTCTCCCCGCTGAATCAGATGAATCGCAGGCTCAATGTGGCGCAGCAGAATCTCCCCTTCAGGAGTCAGCTGCACCTTTTTTGTGCTCCGGATAAAAAGATTCTGATTCAGCTTTTTTTCCAGAACCTTGATGGACTGGCTCACGGCTGACTGGGAGATAAAAAGCTGCTTGGAGGCCTCTGAAAAGCTTAAGGAAACGGCCACATGGTAGAAAACCTTGTAAAGTTCATAATTGATATCCATAAATTAAGCCTCTTTTCTTTTACGGTACGACAGGACAGCCAGAGATACGAGTCCAAGGAGTGTAAGGAGAGAAATGACATCTCCTGCCCGCCAAAGGACCGGAATCTCAAACCGGATGGTGACAGTGCCGGATGAAGAGTCTTCCGGCAGAGTTACGCGCAGACACAGGAGCTCGGTAATATCTGTGGGAAGCTCATTTCCATTTTCGTCTACAGCATAGTAATAGGGATAGTAGTTGAAGGGAACTTCCACGTAAGCTTCGCCGGTCCCTTCTGATTTTTCATAAGTAAAGGAAGCTTCTGTTCCGTCCCGTGACACCTCTGAAAGCGCCACTCCTTCGGAAGCTGTGAAAGCTGTGTCCCGCGCAAGCAGGCGGCGGGTGCTGAAATAGGCGCCGTCATCGGTGACCAGATACAGAAAATCCGTTTCGTTTACCATATCCATCTGGCTGTCCCATGTGATGTAATGTTCCGCTTCGCTGGCAAAGCGTCCGAAATAGGTTCCGGAAGACCAGACCAGGAAGAAAGCGCAGACCAGAAAAAGGAGTTTTCTGGTGGAACGGTCTCTGAAAAAGTCATAGAAGGCAATCGCGGAGGTGACGCACAGAAACAGAGACGCGAAGGGCAGAAAACGAAAGGCAAACTGAATGGCGCCGGCTATCCGGTTCAGCAGTTCGTTTCTCTGGATGATGTCCCAGGGGAAATATACGCTGGACGCGTAGAGGGATAACAGCCCGGGGATCAGGCACCAGATTCCAAGGGTCTTATGCCAGGATGGGAGCTTCTGATTTTTCCGAAAACAAAGCAGGATGAACAGCACGCTTCCGGCAGCGAGAAGAAGGCCGATGGAATAGGGCATTTCTCCGGTGATGGTGCTGGGGCCCAGAGCGGCTCCCCCGGGACTTGCGTAAGTCGGATCAAAAAGCTGCAGGGCGTACACGGAGTAACCGGTCAGAGCCCGGGCATCCTGATTCAGCCGAAGCGGGAAGCGCATCAGATCCAGAATCGGCAGCATAAACCACAGGTTCAGCAGAATTGTGGAACCTGCGGCAATGACAAGGTGGAGAAGGCGTTTTCTGTCTCTGAGCTGCCGGATGCCTGCCAGAGCGAACAGAATTCCAAAGCCCAGCGCCAGTTCGGTGGAAATCATGTGGGACTGGAAAAGACCGGTAAAAGCGATCACCGCGGTAATCCATCGTCTGGAATCTCCGTAGAAAAGCTGATACATACCAAGAAGCAGCAGGGGCAGGAAAACCGCCGCCATCACTTCGCCTGTGGCAGCCCGGGTATAGAGATTGATCAGCCGGTAGGAGGAGAGAACATAAAGGATGGATGCCGCAAGTCCGAGATTTCTGGAGCGGCACAGCCGCGAGAAGGCATAATAGGACACGCCTGCCGTGGCCAGGTTGATACACAGGTACAGCAGCTTGTAGCAGCCGATGGGCGACATGCCGATTCGGATCAGCAGGGCAAAGGGGTACAGGAAAAGCTCCGGATAAAAAACGGGACACATATACCCGAAGCCCCTGTAAAGGCCGGAGTGGATCCGGACCGGAAAGGATCCGGAGGCCAGATCCTGGGAAAGACTGAAAAGCCTTCCGTAATGGAAGTACAGATCATTGCCATTCTGAAGCCAGGGAAAACTCAGGGGCAGGGAAGACCAGAGAACGGCCAGCCCGAGGATCAGCAGGATCTGAGGCCGCAGCTCATGCTTTCTGCGGTAAAGAAGCAGCAAAGCCGATCCCAGAAGAATCAGGCCCGCGTATATCCAGGGATCGCGGAAAAGCCCTCCCTGGGAGAGCAGATGAATGCCTGTGAAGGTCAGGGCGCTGTCTGTGACTACGCGGAACTGGATACAGGAGACATAGTCTTCCACGGTAAAAGAAAGGGAGACGGAGGTCTCTCCGGGAAGCACGTCAGCCTGGGCAAGGACACGGCCGGATTCATTATCTTCATTCAGATACAGCGGATCGAAGACCTCCACATGATTTCCCTCTGCGGAAGAGTTTACGGCAAAGGTGACCTGGTAGGTGCCCTTTTTAAAATAGTAATCATTGCTGTTCAGAATCAGGTGCCCGGCCCCGTCGGGGATGGTCAGAAGCCCGCCGTCCGTGCCCACGACACCGATGTTTTCCTCAGGGTAATTCATATCATCAGTTGTGAAATCACGTTCAATGTAGCTCTGAAAAGGCATAACCAGCACAGCCAGAAACAGAAAAAGGGTCAGCAGAAGCTGGCCTCTGCAGGAACGAATCAGATTCATAAACAGATACTCCTTCTGTGAAAAATCAAATATTTTTTTTATTATACCACAGGGAGAGGATAAAAACTATCCGGAAACGGTTTGTTTAAATAATTAGGTGAATTTATAAATAACTTTAAATCTATTAATTATACTTATGAAAACTTTTATGTTATGATAAAGCCAGGAATTGTTGCAGTATGAATTCTATGGTATAATGTCGTCAGACATTACACCGTGAACCAAAGAACGCAGGAGGTCGGTTATGGGCAAGGTAAGAAGAATTTATGTGGAAAAAAAGAACGATTTCGCAGTGAAAGCGCGGGAACTTGAAGAGGAGATCCGCAGCTATCTGGGAATCGAAGATGTGACGGGTGTGCGTGTGCTGATGCGCTACGATGTGGAGAATATTTCGGATGAGGTGTTTGAGAGAGCATGCCGGACCGTGTTTTCCGAGCCGCCGGTGGATGTGCTTTACAGAGAGACTTTTGAGGCCGCTCCGGATGCCCGGGTATTCAGCGTGGAATATCTGCCGGGCCAGTTCGACCAGAGGGCGGATTCCGCGGTGCAGTGCGTCCGTTTTCTGAGAGAGGATGAGGAGCCTGTGATCCGTACAGCGACTACCTATGTGATTGAGGGAGGCATCTCAGATGAGGAATTTGCGTCTATCAAAAACTTCTGCATTAATCCGGTAGATTCCAGACAGTCCGATGAGGAAAAGCCGGAGACCCTGGTAACGATTTTTGAGGAGCCTGCGGATGTAAAAATTTTTGACGGCTTCTGCGAGATGGATGAGACGGCCCTTAAAGCCCTGTATGATTCCCTGAATCTCGCCATGACTTTCCGGGATTTTCAGCATATTCAGAATTATTTCCGGAATGAGGAACAGAGGGATCCGTCTATGACGGAGATCCGCGTTCTGGATACTTACTGGTCCGATCACTGCCGTCATACGACATTTTCCACGGAACTTACGGATGTCAGCTTTGAGGATGGTTATTACCGGAAACCGATAGAGGAAACCTACCGTCAGTATCTTGCTGACAGAGCGGAGATCTACGGGGATCGGAAGGACAAGTTTGTCTGCCTGATGGATCTGGCGCTTATGGCTATGCGCAAGCTGAAAGCGGAAGGAAAGCTGAATGACCAGGAAGAATCAGAAGAGATCAATGCCTGCTCTATCGTGGTGCCCGTGGAGATAGACGGACAGACCGAGGAGTGGCTGGTAAACTTTAAAAATGAGACTCATAACCATCCCACAGAGATCGAACCTTTCGGAGGCGCGGCCACCTGTCTGGGAGGCGCGATCCGGGATCCACTGTCAGGAAGAACCTATGTATATCAGGCCATGCGTGTGACGGGAGCTGCAGATCCTACGGTGTCTGTAAAAGAAACCCTGAAAGGGAAACTGCCCCAGAAGAAGCTGGTGCGGGGAGCCGCCCAGGGCTACAGCTCTTATGGAAACCAGATCGGCCTGGCTACAGGCTATGTAAAGGAGATTTACCATCCGGATTATGTGGCCAAGCGTATGGAGATCGGAGCGGTAATGGGAGCGGCGCCCAGAAAGGATGTTATTCGTGAATCTTCCGATCCTGGCGACCTGATCATTCTGCTCGGCGGACGGACAGGCCGGGACGGCTGCGGTGGAGCCACCGGTTCCTCCAAGGTGCACACAGAGGCTTCTATCGAGACCTGCGGCGCGGAGGTGCAGAAAGGAAATGCGCCCACAGAGCGGAAGATCCAGAGACTGTTCCGCCGTCCGGAGGTGACAAGACTTATCAAAAAATGCAATGACTTCGGAGCAGGCGGCGTATCAGTAGCCATCGGAGAGCTGGCCGCCGGCCTGCGGGTAAACCTGGATCTGGTTCCGAAGAAATACGCAGGCCTGGATGGAACGGAGATTGCCATTTCCGAATCCCAGGAGCGTATGGCGGTTGTTGTAGATAAGAAAGACGAAGCCGCCTTCCTTGCCTATGCCGCGGAGGAAAACCTGGAAGCTACCACAGTGGCCGAGGTGACCGAAAGTCCGAGACTGGTGCTGCTCTGGAGAGGAAAAGAGATTGTCAATATTTCCAGAGCATTTCTGGATACAAACGGCGCTCATCAGGAAACTGCAGTGGCTGTGGATATGCCCGATGAGAGTCAGAAATATTTTGTGAGAAATGATGTGGCGGATGTCCGTGAAAAATGGATGGCTACCCTGAAGGATCTGAATGTATGCTCACAGAAGGGACTGGTGGAGATGTTCGACAGCTCCATTGGAGCGGGCAGCGTGCTGATGCCCTATGGCGGCAAATATCAGCTGACTGAGACCCAATCCATGGTGGCCAAGCTGCCGGTGCTGAAAGGAAAGACAGACACTGTAACCATGATGAGCTATGGCTTTGATCCGTATCTTTCCAGCTGGAGCCCCTATCACGGAGCAGTTTACGCAGTGATTGAGTCAGTGGCAAGAATCGTGGCTTCCGGCGGAGATTACCGGAAGATCCGTTTCACGTTCCAGGAATATTTCCGCCGCATGACCGAGGATCCCCATCGCTGGAGCCAGCCTTTTGCGGCTCTGCTTGGCGCTTACAGCGCGCAGCTTGGATTCGGACTGCCCTCTATCGGAGGAAAGGACAGTATGTCCGGCACCTTCAATGATATTGATGTGCCGCCCACACTGGTTTCCTTTGCTGTGGATATCGGAAGCTGCCAGAATATCATCACGCCGGAGCTGAAGAAAGCCGGTAATAAGCTGGTGCTGCTGAAAATCGATCGTGATGCCTATGATCTGCCGGATTATGAGCAGATCAAAGACCTGTACGGCAAATTCTTTGAGGATATCAAGGCAGGACGCATCGTGTCCGCTTACGCGCTGGATGGTTCCGGTCTTGCGGCCGCAGTCAGCAAAATGTCCTTTGGAAACAAGCTGGGCGTGAAGATTGAGCATAATGTGGATCCGAGGGATCTGTTTACCGCGGGCTTCGGCAATCTTGTGGCTGAGGTTCCGGACGGGCGTGTGGGCGAGCTGGCCATCACTTACACTTTGATTGGAGAAGTAACTGAGAGCGGGATCTCCTACGGCAATATGCGGATTGAGACAGAGGATGCGCTTACTGCCTGGGAAGAGCCTCTGGAGAAAGTATTCCCCACTGTGGCGGTTCCGGGCGCGGAGAAAGTGGAGAGTCCTCTGTATCATACGGAAAAGGTCTATGTATGCCGTCATAAGACAGCCAGACCGACCGTATTTATTCCGGTATTTCCGGGAACAAACTGTGAGTATGACAGCGCGAAAGCCTTTGAACGCGCAGGCGCGGATGTGGTGACGAAAGTATTCCGGAATCTGACAGCTTCTGATATCCGGGAATCGGTGGATGTCTTTGAAAAGGCTATCAGCCAGGCGCAGATCATTATGTTCCCCGGCGGCTTTTCCGCAGGTGACGAGCCGGACGGATCCGCCAAGTTCTTTGCCACAGCCTTCCAGAACGTTCATATCAAAGAGGCGGTTATGAAGCTCTTAAACGAGCGGGACGGCCTGGCGCTGGGAATCTGCAATGGCTTCCAGGCTCTGATAAAGCTTGGCCTTGTGCCTTACGGTGAGATCGTGGGACAGACAGAAAGCTCTCCGACTCTGACCTTCAATACCATCAACCGGCATGTGTCCAAGATGGTTTATACAAAAGTAATGACAGACAAATCCCCGTGGCTTATGCTTGCGGAACTGGGCAAGACCTATGTGAATCCGGCTTCCCACGGCGAAGGCCGTTTTGTGGCAGACAAGGAATGGATCGACAGGCTCTTTGCCAACGGACAGGTGGCTACTCAGTATGTGACGCCTGAGGGCGAGGCCAGCATGGATGAATACTGGAATGTGAACGGATCCTACGCGGCCATTGAAGGAATTACGAGTCCTGATGGAAGAGTGCTGGGTAAGATGGCACATTCTGAACGCCGGGATGAGGCTGTGGCTATCAATATCTATGGTGAGCAGGATATGAAGATTTTCGAGTCCGGCGTGGCATATTTTAAGTAAAACTGCCGGAGACGGCGTATGGCTGCCCGCAGCCTGCGAAAACAGACGGGACTGGATGACAGGGAGAAACGAAACAGACATGAAGTTTGAAAACCTTAATACAAAAAAGTTTGAATATTTTTGCAGCCGGGCAGCGGCAGTGATAGGAATCCTGATTTTGGGATTCCTGTCTCTGTATGGACTGGTTTATACGGAAGAATTTGAAAAAAATCATGCGGAACATCTGATAGTCACGAAAGATTCTGTGTGGCTGATGCTGTTGTGGATAGCTCTTGCTGTTGCGGTATTATATGCCGCCGCAAAGTGGATGCTTGAAAATGAGAGCAATCGGAAAAGAAATCTGCGTATTCTGCTGATTTTTACCTGTGTGTATGTAGCTGTTTTCGGCTTTGCCTGGGCGCTGCTCTGCAATTGTTATATGATGTGGGATGCCCAGATGGTCTCTTTTTTCGCGAATCAATTCGCGAATGGCATCAATGATATCAGCGCTCACGATATCGATTACCTTACAACCTACCCCCACCAGCTGGGACTGATTGCTCTGACGGAACAGATTTACCGGATCTGCGGCTGGGAAAACTACCGGGCATTTCAGGCGGTGAACGCACTGGGAGCTGCGGGAATTGTCTTTGCGGGGTACAAAATCATAAAGGAAACGACCCGCAGAGAAGAGCCAAGGGTATATTTCCTGCTTTTGATGCTGGTCTGCTGGCCGATGATTATTTATGTTTCCTTTATGTATGGAGAGATTTTGTCTGTCTGCCTTTCTCTCATGTCTGTCTGGGCGCTTCTTGTCTATCTGAGAAGAGAGAAAAAGAGAGATATTTTATATATGGCTCTGGCTATCACAGCCGCCTGCCTGGTGCGGAGCAACTGTTATATTGTCCTGGCAGCCATGGGCTGTGTGCTTGTGGTGAAGACTGTAAGTGATAAAAAACTGATGCGTCTGGCAGCTCTGGCAGCCTGTATTGTCTGTTTTTTTCTGTCCCATCTGGTACTGATCAAGGTATATGAGCAGCGCTTTGGTTTTGATCTGGAACATGGAATGCCTTCAATTATGTGGGTAGCTATGGGAACCCGGGAAGGAACATATGGGAGAGATGCAGGATGGTATAATGAACTTTCCTGGGATATTTTCGTGGAAGAAACAGGGAAAGATCAGGAAAAAGCCAAAGAGCTGGCAATGGATGTAATCCGGGAATCCATAGAGACGTTTAAAGAAAACCCTTCCTATATGGCGGATTTCTATCTGAGGAAGATTGTCAGCCAGTGGATTGAACCTACTTATGGAAGTCAGATAGAGACCAACCACCGGGAGGCCGCCAGAGCGCCCATTATGGACCGGCTGTATAAGGGCGATCTCTGGAAGCCTTTTGTGCAGGTGATGGATGTCTACCAGTCGCTGATTTATTTTGGGGCGCTGATTTTTCTGCTGCTGCTCATACGGAAGAAGATTCCGGTGGAGCATCTGACACTCCTGATTGTAGTCATCGGCGGTTTTATTTTCTATATCTTCTGGGAAGCCAAGTCCAGGTATATCTTCCCTTACTTTATGATGATGATTCCGGCGGCGGCCATGGGATGGGACATGCTTCTGCAGAAGATGGAAGTCTTGGAGGGGACACTGAGGCAAAAATATGTACAAAAGAGAGCCGCGTCTGGCAGGCAGAGAAAGCAGATTCACTGGGAAAGACTGGAACCGTTTGCCGGAAAACTGATTCTGATTGGGGCGGGTGTGCCGTCAGCGCTTTTATTCCTGTACAGCCTGATTTTTACAACTGTGTATGAGAGCAATGATCAGGAAATACCCGTCCAGGTCCTGGATCCTGTGCCGTTGATTCTTCTGTTTCTGGCGGCAGGTCTGTTGATTTTGTGTTTTGCGGGAAGAGTAATTTTGAAAAACGAAAACTGCAGGAAGAGAAATCTGAATCTGCTTCTGGGCGCGGTGCTGCTGCACTGTGTGGTGTTCTGTACAGCCTGGAATCTTCTGGCCGCAAGTGAACTCAAGGCAGATCCGCTTTTCGTTCACGCGATTGCCGGCGGCTTTGCTCTGGGGGATGTGTCTCCATCCGCCATGGACTATCTGTACACCTATCCTCATCAGGCGGGACAGGCTCTGCTTCTGGAACTGGTTTATAGGGTCTTCGGATATGAAAATCTTCTGGCTTTTCGGATGCTGAATACCCTTGGAGTGCTTGTGTTTGTGTACAGCGGGTATCAGATTACGGGGCTTTTGTATGAAAAAGATACCGTGAAAGTGAACTTTCTGCTTCTGAGCGCGGGCTGTATTCCCCTGCTGATTTATACCAATGTAATTTACGGGGAAGTGCTTGCTGCTGCCGCTGTGGCGTTTGCTGTCTGGATGCTTCTTCTCTGGATGAGACAGGAAAAAGGATGGCAGTTTCTGCTTATGCTCCTGGCGATGATCTTTGCGGTTTATATGAAAAACAACTGTCTGATCGCGGCCGTGGCTATGGGTGGGGTAATGCTCTGTAAGGCTGTGGCGGAGCGCAGAAAGAAGCTGGCGCTCTTTGTGATACCGCTGGCAGCTGTACTTCTGCTTGCCCAGCCGGTGATGACTGTCTTTTATGAATACAGAAGCGGCTGGCCCCTTGATCAGGGAATGCCAAAAAATCTCTGGGTGGCAATGGGGCTTCAGGGAGAAGGCATGAGTTCGGGCTGGTGGAATGAATTCCCGGATCGGGTATATAAGGAGCAGGCTGGCTATGATCCGGAGAAGGCAGAGGAGCTGGGAGACGCGGCGATTGCCCTGTCTCTGCAGGGATTCCGGGAGAATCCCAAAGCGGCAGCTGTCTTTTTTGCCCGGAAGTTTGTGAGTCAGTGGAATGATGCCAGCTATGGGTGCGAGGTTTCAGCCGGAAGCCAGGATACTCCGGTGCTGGACTTCTGGATGAATGGATATCAGTCTCTTGTATTCCTGGGCGTGGCATGTTTTGCCCTGTTCCGGTTCAGGAAACAGAAAAAAGTAGAGGAATGTCTGCCGTTGTTGATTCTTTTGGGAGGTTTCCTTTTCCACATGGCCTGGGAGGTCAAAGGAAGATACGGGATGTTCTATTTTTCACTCCTGCTTCCGGCAGCAGCGGAAGGTTTGTCACGTCTGTCCGGCTGGGCGCGGGAAAGACGGAGAATTCTTCGAAAAAGGTAAAAACAGGGAGGATGCGGTGCCGTATAAGCTTTTTGAAATTACGCATACTAAATCCAACATTTTATAATTTGGAGGTAAATGCGTAATGACAAGATTGGACTGTACCGTAACCAGCTGCCTGTACAATAAGGAAAGATGCTGCTGCAAGGATAATATTGAGGTGGAGGGCGATCACGCCCGTCATTCCCGGGATACCTGCTGTGTCAGCTTTCGGGAACGGAGGCAGGGAGGTGTGGGAAGTTCCGTGGACATTCCCACAAAAAATACAGATGTGTCATGCAAAGCTGTGGAGTGCACTTTCAATGAAAACTGCCACTGCCAGGCAAAGCACATCAGTGTTGCGGGAGGCGCGGCCTGCGGATGCCGGGAGACGGAGTGCGCCACATTCCGGTGTAAATGTGAATAGGCATCAGGAGACCATCCCTCCCAGGGTTCCTCCTGCCGCGCAAAGGATCAGAGTTGTGATGAAATGAGACGTGCCGCCGGAAAGCCCCTGGCCCGCTGCCAGAGAAATGACTGCCAGCACCATAAAATAAAGAAGGCCTGAAGCCCCTCCCCAGAGAAACTTACGGGTCTTCATCATCCTGCCTTCCAGAAAACCGCCAAGAAAGCAGGCGATCACGTAAATGGCGATGATTCCCACATTGACGGCGGATTCGGAGAGCTGCGTTTTATACAGCAGCAGAGCAAGAATGAGCAGCAGGGCTCCTGTAATGACGTAGGCTGCAAGCAGCGATTTGATCATTCGGATAATGGCGTTCTGAAATACGTTTCCTTTTTCCATAATGCTTTTCCTCCCGGCATCTGAGCTGTTACCAGTATATGAGAGACCTGATAAAAAAATACTTTTAAATCTGTCTGTGATATGATATACTCAAACAGAGATACGTAGATCAAAGACAGGAGGGAAGTTATTATGAAGCATATTCAGACACTGAATACACAGATTCTGCAGAATACCGTGAAGAAGGGCGGCTGCGGAGAGTGCCAGACGTCCTGCCAGTCTGCCTGCAAGACATCCTGC
>CALWAZ010000171.1 GCA_944375725.1 uncultured Merdimonas sp.
AAGGACAGGCGTGATCTGGAGAGACTGCATATTTCACTGGATTAAGGATAAAATACTAACAAGTTATGGAAGGATGGAACAACATGGACGAGAACGTAACAAAGTTTGAGGAAAAACTGAAAGCGCTCCTGGTGATGGCCAAAAAGAAGAAGAATATTCTGGAGTATCAGGAAATCAGTGACTTCTTTGCGGATATGGAGCTGAGCCCGGAACAGATGGAAAAGATTCTGGACTATCTGGAGGCCAATAATATCGACGTGCTCCGGATCACCGGAGACGGCGATGAGCCGGACGACGATCTTCTTCTGTCAGATGATGATGACGTGGATGTTGAGCAAATCGATCTTTCCGTACCTGACGGTGTAAGCATTGAGGATCCGGTCCGCATGTATCTGAAGGAGATAGGAAAGGTGCCTCTTTTAAGCGCGGATGAGGAGATTGAGCTGGCAAAGAAGATGGAGCAGGGAGATGAGGATGCCAAGAAGCGTCTTGCGGAGGCAAACCTGCGTCTGGTGGTCAGCATCGCCAAGCGGTACGTGGGAAGGGGCATGCTGTTTCTGGATCTGATTCAGGAAGGCAACCTGGGTCTCATTAAAGCCGTGGAAAAGTTTGATTACCGCAAGGGATACAAGTTCAGTACCTATGCTACCTGGTGGATCCGCCAGGCTATTACGAGAGCTATCGCGGATCAGGCCCGTACCATCCGTATTCCGGTTCATATGGTGGAGACCATCAACAAGCTGATCCGCGTATCCAGACAGCTGCTGCAGGAGCTGGGACGGGAGCCTACCCCGGAAGAGATTGCGGAGGAGATGAAGCTTCCGGTGGAGCGTGTGCGGGAAATTCTGAAGATTTCCCAGGAGCCGGTGTCTCTGGAGACTCCCATCGGCGAGGAGGAGGACAGCCATCTGGGTGATTTCATTCAGGATGACAATGTTCCGGTACCCTCCGACGCGGCGGCCTTTACCCTTTTGAAGGAGCAGCTGGTGGAGGTTTTGAGCACGCTGACCGACAGGGAGCAGAAGGTGCTCCGCCTGCGTTTCGGACTGGATGATGGACGAGCCCGCACCCTGGAGGAAGTGGGAAAAGAGTTCAACGTGACCCGTGAGCGTATCCGCCAGATTGAGGCGAAAGCGCTCCGGAAACTGCGCCACCCCAGCCGCAGCAGAAAACTGAAGGATTATCTGGATTAAAAATGAATATATCAAAACGACTGAGCCGCCTGGCCGGGATGGTCACGGAGGGAAGCCGTCTGGCAGATGTGGGAACAGATCATGGATATGTTCCCCTTTGTCTTTGCGGAGAGGGGAAGATTCCCTCGGCTGTGGCCATGGATATCAGAAAGGGTCCCCTGGAACGGGCCAGAACACATATCCGGGAGGCGGGACTGGAAAATTACATAGAGACAAGGCTTTCCGACGGGCTTTCGGAGCTGAAGGCCGGAGAAGCGGACACGGTGCTCATCGCCGGTATGGGAGGAGCCCTGACGGAACGGATCCTGGAAGAGGGAAAAGAGGTGCTTGGCACAGTCCGGGAGCTGATTCTGCAGCCCCAGTCTGAGATCTGGAAGGTGCGCCTCTGGCTGAAAGAGAATGGCTGGGTGATCCGCCGGGAGGATATCGTGCTGGATGAAGGAAAGTATTATCCCATGTTCCGGGCTATGAAAGGATGCCCGGAAGACTATTCGGAGCGGGAACTCTTATATGGGAAAAGCGCTCTTCAGCAATCGCCGGGGGTACTGGAGGAGTTTCTGCAGTTCCGGCTGGAAAATGCGCGGAAGATTCAGGCAGGGCTTCCCCGGAAGACAGAAGGGGAGGAAGAGCCGCGGATCCGGAAACGAAGAGAAGAGCTCTCGAAGGAAATCCGGCTTCTGGAAGAGAGCCTGCAGGAGCTCAGAAAGGAAGAAAACAGATGAAATGTCAGGAAATTATAGAGCGGATTGAGAAGCGCTTTCCGCGCGAATATGCCTGCAGCTGGGACAATGTGGGGCTGCTGGCAGGAGACAGGCGGCAGGAAGTGGATACGGTTTACATTGCGCTGGATGCCACGGACGAGGTGATTGAGGCGGCAGTCTCTTCCGGCGCAGGGCTTCTGCTTACCCATCATCCCATGATTTTCGGCGGCCTGAAAGCCGTCACTACAGATGATTACGCGGGAGAGCGGCTGATACGTCTGATAAAAAACGGCATTTCCTATTATGCTATGCATACAAATTATGATGTGCTGGGTATGGCGGATCTGGCGGCGGGCATGCTGGAGCTGACAGAGACGGCAGTGCTGGAGGAAGTACTGGACGGCGAGGGAATCGGCCGCACCGGCCGCCTGCCAAAGACCATGACTCTGGAGGAGTGCGGACAGTTTGTCAAGGAACGCTTTTCACTTCCCAATGTCAAGATTTTCGGAGATTTGAATAAAATGGTAACGACAGCCGCCATCTCCCCGGGTTCCGGCAAGAGTATGGCGCGGCCCGCCCTCGAGGCCGGCATGGATGTGCTGATCAGCGGAGATATTGATCATCATACGGGAATTGACATGGCAGACTGCGGTATGGCGGTGATTGACGCGGGGCATTACGGAATCGAGCATATTTATATAGAAGATATGAAGAAATTTCTGGAGAAGGAACTGCCTTCGCTGAAGATCTGTACGGCGCCTGTCAGACAGCCGTTTCAGGTTATATGAATGACATATGATTCAGTAAGACAAAAGGAGATGACAGGATGAATGTAAAGGCTGTAATTAACGGGAAGGAATATGAATATCCGGCCGGAACTCCTTTTTCGGCCATAGCGGCTGATGTGCAGAAGGATTATGCCCATGATATTGTGCTGGTCTCCGCGAATGGCCGGCTGCGGGAACTGGAAAAGCGCCTGGGCGGGGACAGTGAGCTGTCCTTTTATACAACGGCTGACGCGGCGGGCTGTCAGGCTTACCGCAGGAGCCTTACCATGCTTTTGATGAAGGCTGTCTATAAAGTGGCCGGGCATGAAGCTGTCACCCGGGCCCAGGTCCAGCACTCCATCAGCAGCGGCTACTACTGCACCATAGAGGGAAGCGTCGCGGTGGACGAGAAATTTCTTGAGGCCGTAAAGGCTAAGATGCGGGAGTATGTGGCAAAAAAGCTGCCGATTAAAAAGACGAATGTCAATACGGATAAGGCTCTGCGTATTTTCCATGAGCATCAGATGTACGACAAGGAGAAGTTGTTCCGGTACCGGCGGGCTTCCCGGGTAAACCTCTACAGCATCGGCGATTTCGAGGACTATTATTACGGGTATATGGTGCCGGACACCGGGTATCTGAAGTATTTTGACCTCTTTTTGTATGATGAAGGCTTTGTGCTTCAGTTCCCCACTATGGCAGAGCCGGAGGTGGTTCCGCCCTTTAAGCCTCAGCATAAGGTGTTCCAGGTATTGAAGGAAGCCACCAGATGGGGGGATATGCTTGGAATCTCCACCGTGGGAGACCTCAACGACTGCATTTCCAGAGGCGGCATGCAGCAGCTTATCATGACCCAGGAGGCCCTTCAGGAGCGCAGGATCGCGGAAATCGCGGGCAGGATCGCGGAGGATCCCGGCAAGAAATTTATCATGATTGCAGGGCCCTCTTCATCGGGAAAGACCACATTTTCCCACAGGCTTTCCATTCAGCTGTCCGCAGCAGGCCTGAAGCCCCATCCCATCGCTGTGGACAATTATTTTGTGGAACGGGAAATGACGCCGCGGGATGAGAACGGAGATTATAATTTTGAGTGTTTGGGAGCGATCGATATTGAGCTCTTCAACCGGCAGATGTGTGATCTGCTGGCAGGGAAGACTGTGGAGCTTCCAAATTTCAACTTCAAGACAGGAAAGAAGGAATACAACGGCGATTATCTGACTCTGGGCAGAGAGGACATTCTGGTTATTGAGGGAATCCACTGCCTGAATGATGCCCTTTCCCACAGCCTGCCCAAGGAAAGTAAATTTAAGATCTACATAAGCGCGCTGACCCAGCTGAATGTAGATGAGCACAACCGGATTCCCACCACAGACGGCCGCCTGATCCGCCGTATGGTCCGGGATGCCCGGACAAGGGGAGCCAGCGCGGCCAGGACCATTGCCATGTGGCCGTCGGTGCGCAGAGGCGAAGAAGAGAATATTTTCCCGTTCCAGGAGGACGCGGATGTGATGTTCAATTCCGCGCTGATTTATGAGCTGTCGGTGCTGAAGCAGTACGCGGAGCCGCTCCTGTTCGGCATTGACCGGGAGGCGCCGGAGTATCTGGAAGCAAAGCGGCTTCTGAAATTCCTGGACTATTTCCTGGGTGTGGACAGCACGGTGATTCCCGCAAACTCCCTTCTCCGGGAGTTCATCGGAGGCGGCTGTTTCCGGGTATAGGAATGAAGCATGAAAATACACGGCCGGAAGGCAGCGGAAGGGTCTGCTTTCAGGAAAAGCGGATTTCCGGCTGCCTTCTATCCGCAGAAAAAATCACAAAAAGAGGAGAAAAATTATGAAAACGAAATTGACAAGAGAAGAAGCTCTTGCGCTTCTTCAGAAGCATAACAAGGAGCCCTTTCATATTCAGCATGGGCTGACAGTAGAGGGGGTTATGCGCTGGTATGCCAGAGAGCTGGGATACGGGGAGGACGAGGATTTCTGGGGAATCGCCGGCCTTCTGCACGACATTGATTTTGAAGAGTATCCGGAGGAGCACTGTGTGAAGGCGCCGGAGCTTTTGCGGGAAGGCGGAGCTGAGGAAGAGCTGATCCATGCGGTATGCAGCCACGGATACGGACTCTGTTCGGATGTGGAGCCTGTTCATGAAATGGAGAAGGTGCTTTTCGCTGCGGATGAGCTGACGGGACTGATTGGAGCCGCGGCCAAAATGCGCCCTTCCAAAAGCGTGATGGATATGGAGGTCTCCAGCCTGAAGAAAAAATTTAAGGATAAGCGTTTTGCTGCCGGCTGCTCCAGGGACGTGATCCGGACTGGAGCGGAACGTCTTGGCTGGGAACTGGACAAGCTGTTTGAGCAGACGATTCTGGCCATGCGTTCCTGTGAGGCTTCGATTGATCAGGAAATGAAAGAACTGGGGCTGCAGGGATAATGCTATGGTAGAACAGGATTATATCATGCGCCTGATCAAAGAGTTGGTGCGGGCCATTCTGAAGGTGCTCTTTCATACCGATGTGGATATGCCTTCTGTGGAGATGCTGAAGGATTCCCAGAGACGCTGCGCTCTGGAGGAGCTTCTGAATCTGATAGACAGAGGCGAAATCAATGAGGCGGAAAACAGGCTTTCTGAGCTTCTGGAGGATGGAGGCGGACAGGAGCTGGAGATGGCCCTGATTTTTTATTCCCATCTGAACGAAAAAAGCAGCGAGTTTCTGGAGGCTCATGATTTCAGCCGGGAGGAGATCAAATCCGGTCTGGAAGACGCCATGCAGGCCCGGGGACTTGGCGAGATGGCGGAAGCCTTCCTCTCAGAGCTGTAAATGGAAAGCCTGCGTTGGTCCAAAACAGGAGATTTCAGGAATACAGTGGAAGCTGAGGAGGCTGGGACAGCCAAAGAATATCATGCAGTGTCTGTCATTGTACAGAAGAGAAAGCCGCGGGCGGAGACGCCCGCGGCATTTTTATATGCCTGGAAGCAGAAAGGAGCGTTCCGTATTCAGCGGGTTGCACAAAAAAATCTGTGGATCTTTGGTCGATATGCGGATTGACAGATAAATAGGGCAATGCTACTATAATACCGAATTGTGAATACGTATTCACAGGCTGTTTCCACAAGAATAGAAGCAGGAAAGCAGCGTATTTAGTGAGAAAATTGACAATAGACCGGAAAGGAGGCAGGGCTGTGATTACGATGACTGAGATTGCGAGGCTGACAGGAGTGTCCCAGCCGACGGTCTCCAGGGTGCTGAATGGGAATCAGGCAGTGAATCCGGAGATTCGGGAGCGGGTGCTGGCCTGCGCGCGGGAACATAATTTTCAGCCGAATGTCATCGCCAGAAGCCTGGCAGGGAGCAGGACTATGCTGTTCGGCCTTGTTTTCACGGATATTTCCAACTCCTTTTTCGCGGATCTGGAAAAGTACCTGGAGCAGGAAGCGAAAAAGAGCGGCTACAGCGTGATTCTGTTTAACTCGGATTATGACTGGAACCGGGAAAAGGAATGTCTGGATGTGATGCGCCGGTACCGGGTGGATGGTCTGATTCTGGTGCCGGTGGAGGAGAATTCCGAGAGATTTCAGCAGGAGATGAAAAAGCTGGATATACCTGCGGTGGCCCTTACGCGGAAGACGGAAGGGATGGACTGCGTGTATGTGGATCATATTGAGGCAGGCGGGCAGGTGGCGCGCCATCTTCAGCAGCTGGGCTGTGAGGACTATATATTTGCGGGTACTTCCCGGGATGGGAAGTATGAAGGATTTCTGAAAACCCTGAAGGATGCCGGGACTGGCTGCGAGGAGCGGCTGACAAAAATTGAGACCAAGGATCCGGAGAAGCTTCGAAAGATTCTGCGGCAGCATTTTGAAGAACATGCGGGAAGAACCGGGATCTTCGCCTATAATGACAGACGTGCCATTCAGATTCACGGAATTCTTCAGGAGCTGGGAATCCGGATGCCGGAACGGGCCAGTCTTGTGGGCTTTGATAACACGTATACCTGTGAGCTTCTGTATCCGGGACTTTCCAGTGTGTCGCAGCCAAACCAGGAAATGGCCGCGAAGGCTGTGCAGTGCCTGCTCCGGAAAATAGAGCATCCGGAAGAACGGGAAATTATGGATGAGCCCATGAAAGCCCGGCTGATTGTCCGGGGAAGCTCAGCCGGCGCGTGATACCGGACTATTGCAGAAAAACAGGGTAAATGTAAAACCATTTAAAAATCAAAACTGGAAGAAAGGAAAGAAACCATATGAACGTACTTTACCGTACATGGGAGAAGCTGGCCGCCCGGGAGGTGGAAAAAGGACGAAAGACCGCGGAAGGCCGCTGGAGGCCGAAGCTTCATGCGGCTCCTTTTGCAGGCTGGCTGAATGATCCCAATGGCTTATGCCAGTATGAGGGGGTGTACCACGCGTTTTATCAGTATTCTCCCTTCGATGTGAAAGGAGGACTGAAGTTCTGGGCTCACTGCACCAGCCGTGATCTGCTTCACTGGAGCTTTGAGGGAACAGCGCTTGTGCCGGATCAGCCCTTTGACTGTCATGGCGTCTATTCCGGATCCGCCCTTGTGGAGGACGGACGGATGACTCTGTATTATACAGGCAATGTGAAACTGACAGGCGGCTATGATTACATCCGGACGGGCAGGGAATCCAATACGGTCTGTGTGGCCAGTGAGGACGGAATCCATTTCGGGGACAAGAAGCTTCTGATGACCAATCAGGATTATCCGGCGGACCTGACCTGCCATGTGCGGGATCCGAAGGCCTGGAAGCAGGACGGCCGGTATTATATGGTGCAGGGAGCCAGAACACAGGAAGACAAAGGCGTGGTCCTGGTCTTTGAGTCGGAGGACGGCCTGAGCTGGAAATACAGAAATCGTCTGGAGACAGAAGAGCCATTTGGCTTTATGTGGGAGTGTCCGGATCTTTACGAGGTGGACGGACAGACCGTACTCAGTATCTCTCCCCAGGGCGTGGAGGCAGACGGGCTGAAATATAACAATGTATATCAGAGTGTGACGGTATTTCTGGATGGAGATTTCCGGACAGCCAAGGTAAACGGAAGCTTCCGGGAGCTGGACGCAGGCTTTGATTTTTACGCGCCCCAGAGCTTTGCGGCAGAGGATGGAAGAAGAATTCAGATTGGCTGGATGGGAATGCCGGATGTGGATGAATATTACACAAACCGCACGGTAGAGGATGGCTGGCAGCATACGCTGACCCTTCCGAGGGAGCTTTCTGTGAAAGACGGGATTCTCTGCCAGAACCCGGTGAGAGAGCTGGATGCCTGGTGGAATGTTTCCATGCCTTTCGAGAATACGTATTCCGGAACGCCCGGTGACTGCTTTGAGCTGGAGATCGCGGAGGCTGGGGGAGATGTCCGGATTACGCTGGCAGGGGGGCTTCGTCTTTCCTGGAAAAAGGAGGAAGGAATCTTCTGGATGGAGTTTACCGATGAGAAGCTGGGCGCGGGCCGTACCAGACGTGGCAGGCAGACAGAAAAGCTAACGGATCTGCGTGTTATCGTGGACGTATCCTGTGTGGAGGTATTCCTGAATGGAGGAAAGGATGTATTTTCCACCAGATTCTATCCGGAGACAGAAGGCGTCCACGCGGAGATCCAGGCTCCTGGAAGCAGAGGACGGATCCGGCTTCATCAGGGCAAAGAGAATGCCGGAGGAAACTGAAACCGGAGAAAGCAAAAAGAACGGTCTGCCGGTTCCGGACAGGATGCCGGCGGAGCAGAAAACAGAACGCGGCTGCGAAGCAGGCAGACATCAGAAGGACGGGGAAGAGCTTGGCAGTTCAAAATATAAGAAAAGGAGAGTAATGTAATGGATTACAGAAAGACAGCAGAAGAGATCTACGAAAAAGTAGGCAGACGTGAAAATCTTGTTTCCGTGGCCCACTGCGCGACCCGTCTCAGGCTGGTGCTTGCAGATGATTCAAAATGCGACGCCAAGGCTGTGGAGGACATTGACGGTGTCAAGGGTGTGTTCAGCGCTTCCGGACAGCTTCAGATCATTCTGGGAACCGGAACGGTAAACAAGGTGTACGACGAGTTCCTGGCAGTCTCCGGCATGAGCGGCATGAGCAAGGAAGAGGCCAAGGAGGCCGCGGCTCAGAAACAGCCGCTGTTCAAGCGGGCCATCAAGACCCTGGGCGACATCTTTGTGCCGATTATCCCGGCCATTGTAGCCAGCGGTTTCCTGATGGGAATCATGGAAGCCCTGAACTTTATGGTAAATAACGGTTTCCTGAATATCGACACCTCAGGCTCACTCTTTACCCTGGCAAATCTGTTTGCGAATACAGCCTATACATTCCTGCCGATTCTGATAGCCTTCAGCGCGGCAAAGGTATTTGGCGGAAATCCGTTTCTGGGCGCGGTCATTGGTATGATGATGATTCATCCGGATCTGCAGAATGCCTGGACGGTAGCCACCGAGGGTGTTCACCGGACCCTTTCCGTCTGGTTTGGGCTCTACAAGGTAGACCTGGTAGGCTATCAGGGACATGTAATTCCGGTTATCATAGCAGTTTTTGTTATGTGCTGGATCGAGAAGAGGCTTCACAAGATTGTGCCGGCCATGTTTGATCTTTTTGTAACTCCGCTGGTCAGCGTCTTTGTAACAGGCTATCTGACCTTTACCATCATCGGACCCATCTTTGTGACGATTGAGAATGGAATTATCAACGGCGTACAGCAGCTTATCACACTGCCCTTCGGAATCGGAAGCTTCATTATGGGCGGCCTGTATTCTCTGACGGTAGTGGCAGGCGTACATCATATGTATACGGTGATTGATGTGGGGCAGCTGGGGCTTTACGGAAAGACCTACTGGCTTCCGCTGGCCTCCGCGGCAAATATCGGACAGGGCGCGGCGACTCTGGCGGTAGCCTTAAAGACAAGAAATCAGAAGACAAAGGCGATGGCGGTTCCCTCTGCCATGTCCTGTTTCATGGGTATCACAGAGCCGGCTATCTTCGGTGTAAACCTGCGTTACTTTAAGCCCTTTATCTGCGGAGCGGCGGGCGGCGCCTGCGGAGCCCTGTATGCGTCGATTGTGGGGCTGGGAGCGACAGGAACGGGTGTTACCGGTATTTTCGGACTTCTGCTCTGCCTGAATGATCCGCTCAATTATATTATCATGTTCCTGATTTCCGCAGGCGTGGCCTTTGTGCTGACCTGGCTGTTTGGCTACAAGGATCCGGAAGATGTGGCTGGAAAGAGCACGGAGAAGGCAGAAAAGACAGAGAAGGCAGAGACAGGAAAGCAGGCAGAAAAAACAGAGGCAGAGCAGCTGGCAGCTCCGAAGAAGGAGGGCATTGTCTATGCGCCTGTGGAGGGCACGGCTGTTCCCTATACGGAGATTGGAGATCCTACCTTCGCGTCCGGAGCGCTGGGCCAGGGAATCGGAATTGTCCCCGCAAAAGGAGAGGTCGCAGCGCCCTTTGACGGAACCATTTCCATGTTTTTTGACACGAAGCATGCCATCGGCCTGGAAAGTGATACCGGTGTGGAGGTGCTGATTCATGTGGGCATCAATACGGTAGAGCTTGGCGGAAAACATTTCCATGCGCTGAAGGAAGCCGGCGCACATGTGAAGAAGGGCGAGAAGCTGCTGGAATTCGACATGGATGCCATGAAGGAAGCGGGCTATGATCTGACGACAGCTGTGCTGGTATCCGCGCCGGAGCATGTGGAGATTCTGAAGACCGGACCTGTAAAAGAGCAGGAGGCTGTCCTGAAAGCGGAAGAATAAGAGCTGGAAAACAGTAAATATAGAAACGTAAAATAAACAGAGGGTATCCCAAAAGTCATGAAATGACTGAAAGGGGTACCCTCTTTCTGATCCGATACCTGTGCGGAAGCCGGAGCAGCCGCATCTCTAATTATAATCCCGGTTTGCTCCAAGAGAAGCGTTCAGCTTGTGCAGTTTTTCTTCCGGCGTCTCCGTATGACTGCTGCCGGAATAGATCTTGTCCTTGACAGCCAGCATCCGCGCGTCCATCTGCGCGATGATGTCTGCGCAGTCTTTCAGTTCCTTTGACACTTCTTCCGGATTTTCCACATCCTTTTTGTATTTGAGCTGGTGGTCTACGCTGGCCCAGAAATCCATGGCGATGGTCCGTATCTGGACCTCCACCCGCATGGCCTTTTTCTGGTTGGAGAAAAAGACGGGAATCTCAATGATCAGGTGCAGGCTCCGGTAGCCGTTGTCCTTGGGATTCTGGATGTAATCCTTTTTCTTGACAAGGGTGACATCATCCTGCTTGAGCAGCATATCGGCCACTGCGTAAATATCATCGATAAAAGAGCAGATGACCCGCACGCCGGCCACATCGTTCAGGGACTGCTCGATGGATTCCACGCTGACGGGCGCTCCGTAGCGCCGCAGCTTCTCCACGATACTGGCAGGCTTCTTAATGCGGGAGGTGATGAATTCGATGGGATTGCGTTTGTGGTGGATGCTCAGTTCATCGTTTAAAACCTCCAGCTTGGTTCGTACCTCCCGGATAGCGCAGCTGTAGCGCATCATAAGCTCCTGAAATTCAAAAACATGGTTGACAAAATAGGTCTGGATATCCGGAAAATTTGTGGTTTCCAGAAAAGTTTTTTGAAGGTCGTTTTCCATTTATAAATCTCCATTTCATTTCGTATTGCTCTTTGGAGCGGAGGGGCTTCCGGCCTCTCTTTCTCTTCTCTGCCCGGCCGCTTTTGCCCGGTATTTTGCGGGGCTTAAGCCTGTGCTTTCCGTAAATTTTCTGTAGAAAAATCCCTTATTGTGATAGCCGATCATCCACATGATTTCTTCAATGTTCAGATCTGAGGATTCCAGCAGAAGCCTGGCCCGTTCGATCCGGAGATAGACCAGATATTCCGAATAGGTCATGCCGGTCTGCTTTTTGATCAGGTTGTTGAAATAGTTCGGCTGAAAATGAAAGGTCTTTGTAAGCGCGGACATCTGAATTGCAGCAAGATTGTTTTTCATAAATTCCGTGACCGACTCAAACAGCTTTTCGGCGTACAGGGCGCTTTCCTGCCGGGAAAAGTTGTATTGATAGCCGGAGGACAGCTCGTCCATCAGCCGGATGAGATACCCCTTGCTGATATCCATATAGCCGGGCTGTCTGCCGCGGATTTCAGAGACAATATGAAACAGGTAATCCTGAATCAGTGTCAATCGTTCCTTCCCGGTGGGCGTAAATTTCAGGTAGTGCTGCAGATCGCTGTATTTCATAATGTTCTTCCGCAGAAACTGCTGCAGCGGCGTCATGCTTACACTGCCGAGAAAGGCCTCGTTGAAAACGTCCCGGTCAATGGAAATGTTGACCAGAAGACATTCGGAATTTTTTATGGATTCCCGGTGGTAGGCCATGGAATTGATGAAGCAGATTTCATTTTCCGTGAAGCGGGCGGTCTCTCCCTCTATCTCTGCTTCCAGGCAGCCGGAAATGATATACCGAAGCTCAATGTAGTCAGAATAATAGCTTATGAGCTCCTCATCCCCCAGATCAAGCAGAACAGGAGTTTTTCGGGAGAAAAACAGGTTGGTCAGGTGCCCCTCATGAAATTTCTGATAGGAGACACAGATATCCTGCGTGATTTTATGAAAGTCCTTTCCGTCCTGGAGGACAGAGGTAAAATCAAAATCCATGCCGCAGGCATTTAACTGGGCATAGGTCATCTTCAGATGGCGTTCCGGGGCCACCGGAATCTGATAAAACTCTTCCGTAAGCTTCATGACATTACCTTCTGCTGGATCGTTTTTTCCAGTATACCATGAAAATGAACGGTTGAAAAGACGAAACAGCAGAATAGAAAGATGAAAAAGAGTGGAATAGGTAACTTTTTAGCGGTGATTCTCATGGGATACGTAATCGAAACAGCATACAGAATGAGATAAGATTAGACCAGAAAAAAGGAGAGAAAGAGGTGAGACGGATGAAACTTTCAGAGCATTTGTTTCAGGTAAGCGGCGTGCAATATGAAACAAATTCCAATATTTATGCCATTCAGTACCGGGACGGAATTATTCTGATAGACTGCGGCTTTCAGGAAAGGCAGTGGGAGAGAATGAAGGCATGCATGGACCGCTGGAACCTGAAGCTGCAGGATGTCACCCATGTCTTTCTGACCCACTCCCATTTCGATCACGCAGGCAACGTCTGGCGCGTAAACCGGCTGGGGGCAAAAGTGCTGGCCAGCCCGGATGACGCGGAGAAGGTCGAGCAGGGGAATCCTGAGATGGAAGAGCTTTTCGGCGCTTCCTGGATCTGCGGGAGAGTCGATCAGAGGATTCAGGAGGGAGACAGTTTTTCTTTTCCGGGTGGTGTGCGGCTGAAAGTGCTGGAGACGCCGGGACACAGCAGAGGCTCCCTGTCGTTTCTGATAGAGGTGGACGGGCGCAGGGCTCTCTGCACCGGGGATATGTTTTTTGTGACGCCCTCGCCCCCGGAGGATCAGGATGACGTGGAACTGGGCTACATGGGAAGCCGGGATTTCAGCCTGACAGATTTCCGGGCTTCGCTGAAAAGAATCCGGGAAGTGGAATTTGATCTGCTGCTGCCGGGACACTACTATTTCTATGGGGGAGCAGAGGCAGACAGACTGCTTGCGCAGGCTTATGAGAAAGCCATGGCGCTGAAAGGAGACCTATGACAGAACAGGAGAGAAGGAAAAGGCAGGAAAAGCTGCTTGGAAAGCTGAACCGGCTGGAGGCCTATCATGAGATTCAGAACGAGATGGGGCGGCTGACAGCAGCGTTCAACTTTCATCAGAAGGAAAAAGTGCTGGAGCATTTTGCTCTGGATCTTGAGGATGTGTCTCTGGAATACGCGGACGAAGGGCGGTTTGAAGGGCCGGCGGCAGTGAAAGCGGTTCTGGAGGAACTGCTCGGCGCTCCGCCCAAGCCGGGAGAGATGATCGATATGCAGCTGACGACGCCGATGATTGAGGTGGCGGAGGATGGCAGGACAGCAAAATGCGTCTGGTGGTGTCCGGGCGCAGGAGCTTATACGGACAACGAAGGAGCACACGCAGTCTGGCTCTGGGGAGAGATTGCTGTGGACTTTATTTACAGGGAAGAAAAATGGAAGGTCTGGCATCTGCATTATTTCCGGCTGATCAAATGTGCTTATGAGAAAGGCTGGGTAGATGACTTAAGTATGATAAACCGGCCCAATACGCCGATGCATCCCAAATCTCTGCCTTCGACCTACCACAATCCCTACTCACCCTTAAGCATCCGGGACGGCATCCCCTGTATGCCCCGGCCTTACAGGACCTACACGGCGGCAGACCGGTACTGGGAGCTGAACCGGGATAAACGCTGAAGGAAAGGAGGGCGGATATGCGCTGGAACATGGAAGATCTGGACTTCCTGAATGAGGAAGAGCTTGCGGAACTGGAAAGGCGTACAGAAAGACTCCTGTCGGTGTGGGAGATACAGAACCTGCGCGGAAACGCAGCCATTTTTCACGATGATCAGCACATCGGGGAGCAGAGACGGGAACTGAACGCGCTGAAACATCCGGGCGTAGACGCGGAAAGCATGCTGGAGGCCAGGAGAAAACCGGTGGTAGATTCCCTGGAAGGAAATATGCTCATTCATCCCCTGACCACACCGGTGATAGAGGTAGACGAGACAAATACAAAGGCAAGAGGCGTCTGGTGGTCTCTGGGACTGGAAGGGCTGTCCATCCACCGGGAAAAACCAATGGCCATTTTGTCCATCGGTATGGTGCCGGGGGTACATGTCAAGGAGGACGGGGAGTGGAAAATCCTCTGGGGCGTCTGGCAGAGAACCACAAAAAATGAGTACCACGCGGGATGGATAGACAGTATGATCCCCACAAATACCAGGCCGCCGCTGACGCCGGAGCAGGACAGAAAAGGGTTTGGGCGTTATGCCTATCAGAAAGACAGGGTGCGCTGCCCGGTGCCTCAGCCGCCGGAGCCGGACACCTGGGAGAAGTATCCGGATGAATGGGATCAGAGCTGGCAGAAGCCTGCATCGGAAACGTTCGGGCTGGAAAATGAAAAATCAGAAAATAAAAAGACAGTAGAAGAAAAAGGAGAGGAATCATGAAAAAGAATCAGTATGAGGTGATGTCGGCCCAGATTTTAAAGCTGGCCGGAGGACCGGAGAATATCAGGAAAGCGTCCCACTGCTTTACGCGTCTGCGTCTGGATGTGGCAGAGCTTGAAAAATGTGACACGGAAGGCATGAAGCAGATAGAAGGAGTAAAAGGCTGCGTGGTAAACAGCGGCCAGGTACAGGTCATCATCGGAAAGGAAGTGGAGGATCTGTTCCCGGTCTTTACCTCAAAGCTGGACGCTTCTCAGGACAGAGAGACCGGGGAAGAGGGAAAGAAGGAAACCCTGGTCAATAAGATTCTAAACGGCATCGCAGGCATTTTCATTCCGGTATTTCCGGCTCTGGCGGCCAGCGGTCTCTTAAAGGGAATCCTGCTTGCCCTGAATTTCGGCGGAGTGGTAAATCCAGAGGGAAATACTTATACCATGCTGATGATGTTCTCAGACGCGGTATTTTATTTCCTGCCCGTGCTGCTGGCCTTTTCTTCCGCAAAGGTGTTTGGCTGCAAGCCTACGCTGGCGGCAGTGCTGGCCTGCATTCTGCTTCATCCCACGTATACGGCCATGACAGAGGCGGGCAGCATTTTCGGGCTGACGGTGCCGGTAGTAAGCTATTCCTCCACCGTGTTCCCGATTATTGTGGGAGTCTTCATTCTGTCTCTGATTGAAAAAGGCTGCAACAAGGTGATACCCAAGAGCTTTTCCGGCCTGTTTACACCGCTCATCTGTATCGTAATCACCGCTCCGGTGATGCTGGTGGTAGTAGGCCCTGTGGTAAATGCTCTGTCTGATGTGATTGGAAACGCGGTAATTGGACTGTATAATGTAACGGGAGCCTTTGGAGGCGCGGTATTCGGCGCGGTATATCCCTTCCTGGTATTTACCGGTCTTCATCACGCGGTGGTGCCGGTGGAGCTTCAGAGTCTGGCAGAGCTTGGCTACGATCCTCTGCTTGCCCTCTGCGCGGCAGCAAACGCGGCTGTGGGCGGCGCGGCTCTCATGGTAGCGCTGGATTCCAAAAACAAAGAGTTCAAGGGACTGTCTCTGTCTTCCGGTATTACAGCCCTGATTGGAACCACAGAGCCGGCTCTGTATGGAGTGCTCGGTATTCTGAAGCGTCCCTTTATCGGCGCGGCAGCAGGCGGCGCGGCAGGAAGCGCGTTTATGGCAGCGCTTAGAATTTACAGCTCAGGTATCGGTCCTGTTCCCGGAGCCGGAGCAGCCCTGTTCCTGGGTGAGAAGTTTGGCTGGTATCTGGTGGGAATCGTAATTTCCGTACTTGTGGCCATGGTGGTAACTCATTTTGTGAAATTTGATGATGTGAAGCTGGAGGATCAGAAATAATGGCAGCATTTCCGAAAGACTTTTTATGGGGCGGCGCGTTTGCCGCCAATCAGGTGGAAGGCGGAGCAAGAGAGGGAGGCAGAGGCCTCTCCACCGCCGACATCTTTCCGTTGGGAGATCGGAAAAAGGGCGGCTGTTTCGACAGGAGCTGGGAACAGATTCTGGAAGCGGCGGAGGACCCGGATGACAGCCGGTATCCCAAACGGAGAGGCATAGACTTTTATCATCATTATAAAGAAGATATTGCCCTTTTCCATGAGATGGGATTTAAGGCGCTGCGGTTCTCCATCTCCTGGTCCAGAATTTTCCCCAATGGGGATGAGGCGGAGCCAAACCAGGAGGGTATCGCCTTTTACCGTTCCATGCTGAAGGAACTGAAGCGGTATGGCATTGAGCCTATCGTGACCCTTTCCCATTTCGAGATGCCTCTGCATCTGACACTGGCTTACAATGGATGGACAGACCGGAGGGTCATCGGCTTTTTTGTAAAATTTGCGGAAACTCTGTTTAAGGAATTTCATGAGGATATCCGGTACTGGATTACCTTTAATGAGATTGACGCCACGGTCCATATTCCGCTGACAGGAGCGGGGATCGTAAAAGAACACACGGAAAATCCGGAGCAGGCCAGCTATCAGGCTCTCCATCATCAGCTGGTGGCTTCTGCCCTTGTGACGAGGCTGGCCCGCGAAAAATATCCGGAGTTCCGGATTGGCTGCATGACCACCAAAAACCTGAAATATCCGGCCACCTGTAAGCCGGAGGATTGTCTGCAGTGTCTGCGGGAAACAGAGCTGGACGCCTTTTACACAGATGTGCAGGTGTTTGGAGAATACTCTTACGCAATCCGGAGCCTGTGGAAGAAAAAGGGGATCCGGATTCAGGAGGAGCCGGAGGATGCCCGGATTCTGAAGGAGAATACGGTAGATTTCGTGTCCTTCAGCTACTATGCGTCTCTGGTAACCAGCGCGGAGGGAGCAAAAAAGGAGAAGGTATCGGCCAACCTTCTGGTTGGAGAGAAAAATCCCTATCTGGAGCAGACTCCCTGGGGCTGGCAGATCGACCCGGTGGGACTGCGTTATGCCCTGAACCAGATGTACAGCCGGTATAAGCTGCCGCTGTTTGTGGCTGAAAACGGTCTGGGTACTCTGGATAAGCTGGAGGATGGCAAGGTTCATGATGATTACCGTATTTCCTATGTGCGGGAGCATATCCGCCAGATGGCTCTGGCTCTGGAGGACGGCGTTCCGGTCTTTGGCTACACCTACTGGGGATGCATCGACTGTATCAGCGCATCTACTTCCGAGATGAGCAAGCGGTATGGGTTTATCTATGTGGACCAGGATGACCAGGGGAACGGGACACGGAAGCGCATCCGGAAGGATTCCTTCTACTGGTATCAGAAGGTGCTTGAGAGCAATGGAGAAAATCTGGAGTAGGGAATACAGAAATACAGAGAAAAAACTTTTCAGATAGCCGAAAGAGGGAAAAGCCGGGAAGGAAACGGATTTGCAGGAACAAAATTCCGTTTCCTTCCCGGCTTTTCCCTTCTTTTTGGCTTTATCAAGCCGTATCCCGGCGCTCAGTGTGTTTTCATTCTTTCTTCAAAGGCGCTTAAGCCCAGCAGACTCAGCAGCACGGCCGCAAGCAGCAGACTCATAATGGTACCCCTCCTTTTCCGCGGTTTTACAGATATCCAGTTTCTCAGGCGTCAGGAGATCCAGAATTTCCGGCTGCTGTCCGGCCAGAGAATTGATTTGATGGAACCATGTGGAATACAAAAGCCTTCCTCCCCTCTGCCTTTACTTTCCGTTTCTTTATGATATAATTATAGGAAATAAAAAGTCTAAATAAAATATGATTATGGACAAATAATATTACTATAATGACAAAAATGGAATTAATCTATAAGAAAAATCATGGGAAAGGAGACGGCCTTGGAAATCAGACTGAACAGCAGCGGACTGGAAGATATTGAGGGACTGACTGTAGAATACCCCTATGTGCTCCACCGGGTAGATCTGAGCGTGGTAAAGATACCCTGGCACTGGCATGAAGAGGTGGAGTTTATCTATGTCCGGGAGGGAAACATGCGCCTTCAGACAGCCGGGAAGACCTGGAAATTCCAAAAGGGGGAGGGCTTTTTTATCAATACCAATGTGCTGTGCAGCATGGACGGTGAAGAGAAATGCCTGATAGACTCCCATCTGCTGCACAAAACCTTTCTGGGCGGCCATTTCAAAAGCATTTTTGAGACAAAATATCTGGATCCGGTGCTCAAAAACCGCAGTCTGGAGATTCTGGAGCTCCGGGGAGACACAAAAGAGCAGCAGAAGCTTCTGGCCAGACTCCGGGAAGTGACCCGGCTGCAGGAGGAAAAGGATACGGAATTCCAGACCCGGAATCTGTTTTCGGAAATCTGGCTGCTCCTTCTGGAGGAGATCGCGGCTCTGGAATATGAACGACCTGCCGTGGATTCTGTGCGTCAGGAGCGCATTCAGGCCATGCTGGCCTTTATCGGGCAGAACTATCAGAGAAAGCTTTCCCTGGATGAAATCGCGGCCTCAGCTCATGTGGGACGGCGGGAGTGCCTGCGCTGCTTTCAGAGCTGCATGCAGAAGACTCCCTTTGCGTATCTGCTGGAATACCGGGTGGAGATGAGCAAAAAGCTTTTGAAAAATCCGAAACTGTCTGTGATGGAAGCCGCGGCCCAGACAGGCTTTTCCAGCGCGGCCTATTATGGAAAAATATTCCGCAGGCTCTGCGGCATGACGCCGGGGGAGTACCGGAAGCAGTCCAGAATACAGGAACTTAGAGTATAATTATCATTGGCAAAAATAAAGGGAAGAGATCGAAACCTCTTCCCAATCATACAGATTTGTCTTATTGTTTAATTGTCCAGAAAAAACATAAGGAGTCTGTATGATGAATTCAAT
>CALWAZ010000172.1 GCA_944375725.1 uncultured Merdimonas sp.
GAATGGGGCTTGTAAACGAGGTCTTCACTCCGGAAGTGCTGGAAGGCTTAAAGGGAGATATAGGGCTTGGTCATACACGTTATTCCACCGCGGGCAGCAGCACACGGGAAAATGCGCAGCCGCTCGTATTGAATTATGTAAAAGGAACACTGGGACTGGCACACAATGGAAACCTGATTAACGCGCCGGAGCTCCGCCGGGAACTGGAGTATACGGGAGCGATCTTTCAGACGACCATTGACTCAGAGGTCATTGCCTATCACATTGCCAGAGAGCGTATCCGCTCGGCCTCTGTGGAGGAAGCGGTATCAAGGGCCATGGATAAGATTAAGGGAGCCTATTCCCTGATTGTCATGTCTCCCCGGAAGCTCATAGGAGCAAGAGATCCTTTCGGGTTCCGCCCCTTATGCATCGGAAAGCGGGATCATGCCTATATTCTGGCTTCCGAGACCTGCGCCCTGGAGACCATCGGCGCCGAGTTTGTGCGGGATGTGGAACCGGGTGAGATCGTGACGATTATGCCGGACGGCATCAAATCGGATAAGAGCCACTGCCTGCCAAAGGAGCAGGAGGCCCGGTGTATTTTTGAGTATATCTATTTTGCGAGACCGGACAGCCATTTTGACGGAGTGAGCGTCTACCAGTCCCGGATCCTCGCCGGAAAGTTTCTTGCCATGGATTCACCGGTGGAGGCAGATCTGGTGGTGGGAGTTCCGGAATCGGGAAACGCCGCGGCTCTGGGTTATTCCCTGCAGTCGGGGATCCCTTACGGAACCGCTTTTGTGAAAAACAGCTATGTGGGCCGTACTTTTATCAAGCCGGGACAGAGCAGCAGGGAATCCAGCGTGCGGGTGAAGCTGAATGTGCTCCGGGAGGCTGTGGCCGGAAAACGGATTATCATGATTGATGATTCGATTGTAAGAGGAACTACCAGCGACCGGATCGTGCGTATGCTGCGGGACGCGGGAGCAAAAGAGGTCCATATGCGTGTCAGCTCTCCGCCGTTTCTGTATCCGTGCTATTTTGGAACGGATGTGCCCGCAAGAGAGCAGCTGATCGCCTACAACCGTACAGTGGAAGAGATACGGGAAGTGATTGGAGCAGACTCTCTCGGGTATCTGAGACTGGAGCGCCTGGGAGAAATGATTGGCGGCCTGCCCCACTGCACAGGCTGTTTTACGGGAAAATACCCCCTGGATCCGCCCACGGAGGATATCCGGGGAAACTTTGAGGAATAATCGGAAAATAAGGAGGGAGAGAATATGAGTACAGACAGATATGTAAGCCCCCTGTCGGAACGTTATGCCAGCAGAGAGATGCAGTATATCTTTTCTCCGGACAAGAAGTTCCGGACCTGGAGAAGACTCTGGATTGCGCTGGCAGAGACGGAAAAGGAGCTGGGCCTTCCGATTACCCAGGAACAGATTGACGAACTGAAAAGCCATAAGGATGATATCAATTATGATGTGGCGAAGGCGCGTGAGAAGGAAGTGCGCCATGATGTGATGTCGCATGTATACGCATACGGCTGCCAGTGCCCGAAAGCCAAGGGCATCATTCATCTGGGAGCTACTTCCTGCTATGTGGGAGACAATACGGATATTATTATTATGACCGAGGCGCTGAAGCTGGTGCGCAGAAAGCTTGTCAATGTGCTGAACGAGCTGGCAGGCTTCGCAGATAAGTATAAGAGTCTGCCGACCCTGGCCTTCACCCATTTTCAGCCGGCGCAGCCCACGACGGTGGGAAAACGGGCCACCCTGTGGATGCAGGAGTTCTGCCTGGATCTGGAGGATTTAAATTATGTGATTTCTTCCATGAAGCTTCTGGGCTCCAAGGGAACCACCGGAACTCAGGCCAGCTTCCTGGAACTGTTTGACGGAGATCAGGAGAAGGTGGACCGGCTGGATCCGATGATTGCGGAGAAGATGGGATTTTCCGCCTGCTATCCCGTATCCGGACAGACCTATTCCCGGAAAGTGGATACCCGTGTGCTGAATGTGCTGGCGGGCATCGCGGCCAGCGCCCATAAGATGGCGGGCGACATTCGTCTGCTTCAGCATCTGAAGGAAGTGGAGGAGCCCTTTGAGAAGTCTCAGATTGGTTCTTCTGCCATGGCCTACAAGCGCAATCCCATGCGGAGCGAGCGAATCGCCTCCCTGTCACGGTATGTGATCGTGGACGCGCTGAATCCCGCAATCACCTCAGCCTCCCAGTGGTTTGAGAGGACCCTGGATGATTCCGCGAACAAGCGCCTTTCCATTCCGGAAGGATTCCTGGCCATCGACGGCATCCTGGATCTGTGCCTGAATGTGGTGGATGGTCTTGTGGTATATCCGAAGGTGATCGAAAAGCATCTGATGGCGGAGCTGCCCTTCATGGCCACGGAAAACATCATGATGGACGCGGTGAAGGCCGGCGGAGACCGGCAGGAGCTGCATGAGCGCATCCGTGAGCTTTCTATGGAAGCGGGACGCAATGTGAAAGAGAACGGAAAAGACAACAACCTTCTGGAGCTGATCGCGGCGGATCCGGCCTTCGGCCTTTCCCTGGACGATCTGAAAAAGACCATGGAGCCCTCCCGGTATGTGGGATGCGCGCCGAAACAGGTGGATGCTTTCCTGAAGCAGGTTGTGAATCCGATTCTGGAAGAATACAGAGAAATTCTCGGTGAAAAAGCCGAAATTAACGTGTAAATTACAGAGAAATAACAGAAAACCCCCTTGCATTTTCCAAAATAACATGCTATAGTGTAGAAGATGTAATAGTGTGGCTGCGAAGAGTGAACGAAAGTTCACTCTTTGTTTTTG
>CALWAZ010000173.1 GCA_944375725.1 uncultured Merdimonas sp.
TGGTAAAATGCTGCAGTTTTTCTTCTGTCGTCATCGCGTTCCACCTTCCTTCTTCCTGTTACAGTTTAACTCCCACTGCCTCATTGACATAAGAAGTGATAAAGTTCTCATCCCTGGTCGTACCATGACGGTCCGGAATCTCAATGAGAAGCGGCAGACTGCGGCTCAGACGGACATCATTAATCAGGTCGGGGAATTCCCGGCCGAATTTTTCCGTCAGAATAATCACTGCAACCTCTTTATCTGCCAGAACACGATCGAGCTCGCTCTTAAGTTCTTCCCTCTCGTGAACCACAGCTCCCTCAATACCTGCCAGGCGCATGCCCGTACAGGTATCCACATTATCACTTATCAGATACATCTTCATAGGAATTCCTTCCTTTCAGGCAAATACTTATAACTGTCCAAGGATCATGAAGGAGATGATAAGTCCGTACAGAGCGATACCTTCGGCCATAGCTACGAAAATCATGGACTTACCGAAAATGCTCTGATCCTCGCTGATTGCTCCAAGAGCCGCGCTTGCGGAAGACGCTACGGCGATACCGGAACCGATACCGGAAAGGCTTACTGCCAGAGCTGCCGCGATATATCCCAGTCCGGAAGCAAGTCCGCCTGCTGCCGCGCCGGTAGCAGCCGCGTCAGCCGCAGCCTCTGCAGCCTGTACGCTGCCTGCTCCGCCAAAGGACAGAATAGAAGCAAGTACCAGAGTTCCAAAGAAGAAGAAGCAGTTGCATGCCAGAGATCTCTTATATCTCTTGCGGCTCTTCTCTCCCAGGAAATATGCGCCGAAAGGAACCATAATACTTAAAATTAATGCTGCAACCAGTAATACTCTCACCATCATAGACATTTCATTTTCCTCCTTAAATACCTTTAGATATTTATTTAAATTTTTATTGCTGCTGTTTTTATTTTTTCAGCTCATAGGGCTTGAACGCATGTCCCGTTCCCTTGTAGAAACGGCTGAACAGCTCGTAATACTCAAGCCTCAGTACCTGGATACCTACGATAAGTCCTTCCATGGCACACACAAAGGCGTTGCCCAGGACGATTACAATCCAGTTGCCGCTGCCGCCGTTTGTAAATCCGGCCAGCATCAGCACAACCTCCATCATGGCCGCATGGCTGACCGCGAACGCGCCGATACGGACGAAAGACAGAGTATTGGAAAAGAAGCTCAGAAGAACCTCAAACATTTCAAAGAAGGTCTGCACCAGATACATGGGCAGTCCGTCATCAAACTTCGCCTTCTTCTTTTCCAGCCACGCGCCAAGGGGTTCCTTAAAGGCCATGGCAAGAAGCGGAACACCGAGAATGATTACAAGGATGATTCCTGCCGGAAGAGCATGTCCTGTCATTACCAGAATCAGGCAGGCCACCAGGAAGCCGTAGAACAGGAAGCCCGCGACTCCGTTTGTGTCAAACCAGGTTCCTTCCGCGTCATGATTCCGGACACACACGATAATATGCAGAATCATCGCTGTCAGAATCAGGAACATACCGAAGACAATGGCCACCACAAAGACTGTGTTCATCTGTCCCACGACAGGCAGTGTGGTCATGGCCTCCTTGGGTTTCAGCCAGACATGCTTAATCAGCGTATCCTCGAAACCGAAGAAGCTTCCGTACATAAAGCCAAAGAAGGTAGAGAACACACCCGCGCTGGCGATAATCGCCGCCAGATCCATTCCCTTTTTCTTATACAGGAACAGGCCGCCCAGCAGCAGGACCAGTCCCTGGCCCACATCTCCGAACATTACGCCGAATATGAAAGCGTACGTAATGGCCACAAACATGGTCGGATCCAGCTCATTGTAAGCCGGGAGTCCGTACATCTTCACATACATTTCAAAGGGACGGAACAGCTTGAAGTTTTTCAGCTTCGTGGGCGGTGTGCTGAAGATATTGTCATGGTCATCCTCCACCACCACGAAGGTCTGCTCGTCATCCTCAATCTCTTTCTGGAAGGCATCCGCCTGATCCTCCGGCATCCAGCCGCAGAGGATATAGAAGACGTTGTCTTTCTCCTTGGTCAGGGCCGCGAACTTCCGGATATCAAAGCTTGCGGAACGTTTTTCCAGGAACTGAAGGGCTCCTGCCAGCTCGTCCACCCGGTCTGCCACCACGCCGGCGATTTTCTTGTCTGTCTCAGCCAGCTGTCTGTCATAGTCCGCAATCCGCTCCTCAAGCTTCTGATACGCCTGGCTGGGCGTGCCCTCATACTCATCGGGCAGGAACAGATGCTCAAAATGCATGGAAGCATACACTGCGTCTATCTTGTCTGCCATGGAATCCGGCACAAAATACACGCCCCATACATATTCCTCATCACTGCTGCATATATAGAAAATCGTGTCCAGCGTATCATAGACATAACGCTCAAACTTATCAAAGTATTCCTTGGAAATCCGGCCGAAACGGTATTTCACATACCGGAACTCCAGAAGCTTGTGCACATTGAATCCCAGCCCCTGGAACGGCTCGATATTTTCCAGCAGGTTTCTGCATTTTTCCTGCTTTTCGGAAAGCTCTGCCCTCTGATTATGCAGCTCTGTCAGATGGCTTTCCGCTTCATCGAGTATCTTCTCCGCCTGCTCCACCGTCATATCCGGAAATTCCTTGTCCGTCTTCAGATCGGCAGGGAAGTACTCTCTGGCCTGGCGGATGGTCTCCTCATAAGGATTTTTATCCGTGTAGGCCCTCAAATCCCTTACCGTCTTAAGCTCTGTCAGGGCGTTTTCCAGCTGAATTTCATATTTGGAAAGATATTGACCGGCCATGCGCTCAATATCATTTTTCGGCCCAGTGATGCTTAAGAACTTCATTTTAACAATCACTTTGCTGCTACCTCCTCTACTGTGTGCTTCCGCCACCCGTCTGCTCCACATACTTCAGCGTCTCACTGGGCGGCAGCCCATATCTGACGCCTTCCAGCACAGTGGTCAGACGATCCAGCTCCAGTTCCTTATCAAACAGATAGCTGGTTATCACTGCCATGGAATACGGATTGCTCCGTTTCTCTTCTCCATATATTTTCCGGATGAACTGGTTATACATTATCTCCAGCTTTTGTCCATCCACTTCCAGGAACCGCTTTCCGTAATAAGTCTTCCGCGCCGCTTCCTCCAGCTCCCTCTCATCCGCAGCAGTTACCATGCTCCGGATATCGGTGTCATGCAGCCGGTAATTAATCGGAATCAAAAGCGCATAAGTAGAAGCCTCGCTGAGCTGGTAATATTTTTTTGCCCGGTAGATCCACATCATATTCAGCAGATCTATCTTACTGCCCAGGCTCTTTGTCAGAAGCTCCAGATCTCTTCCTTTCAGAAGCTTATCCTTCTGCTTCCAAATCATTGAAAAATAGTACAGATCCAGCGTCATTTCATAATCAAAAAGTCCCGCCTGCTCCGCATTATCCAGTTTCTGAATCACCTTATAATAATGCGTTTCCTTCAGGGTATCCTGAATCTCCTCTACCGTCTCGGCTTCCGCAAGCTTGTCCAGCGGAATCTCCGTGAACCGCTGTATGGTACTGCGGAGCGCCTTTTCCTCTGCCGTTCTGTCTCCGTGGTTCAGAACACGCCGGAAAGCCCGCTTCAGAACAGCAATCTCAAACTTGCTGAAGTACAGCTTCAGAACGCTTTTCTGGCTTCTGTCGCAGAAGCGGTAGATCTTTGAGAAATCATAATACAGGGTTCCGACCAAAAGCTTTTCTATCTCACCGCGGTGCAGCCGATTTTCATCTCTGCCCTCAAACAAAGCTCCATACGCGGGAATCTTTTTCAAATAGGCCACTGCCTGAGGAATGCCTGCCATCTCCGCCAGTCTGCGGTAATCTTCATCCTTCAGGAGACGGCTTTCCATGGCCCGTATTTTCGTGGCAATGGCACTGTATTTCATCAGATCGCCCATGCCTACTCTCCTATCATTTTATGAAATATCCCTTCAGCCAGCTTTTCATGATTCTGGCTGTATTCCTGCTCCATGGCAGTCAGCTCCCGCTCCGTCTCAAGTTTCATCTTTAAGAGTTCATTTTCTGCATCTGCCTTCAGCTTCTCATTCAGATTCTTCAGCTTTTCCTGAGTCTGAGCGTCAATTTCCGTGTCAAAGGCCTTTGTCTTCGCCTCATACTCCGCAGCGATCTCTTTTTTCTGTTCCGCCGCCTGTTGTTCCAGCGAGACAGCCGCATCTTCAATCTCAGAAAGCCGGCTGAGCACAGTCTCCATCTGCTCCATGCGATTTCCTCCTGTCTGCGTATCAAATTGAATCTCAATTATACTAGCGCTTTTTTGTGCAAAAAGCTATAGTAAAAATGACAAAAAAGTATTTTTTTCTTTTGTGCTTTCTCTACATTTATGTAAAATTTCCAATTTATGCAGGTTTAAGTCTCCAAATTTTGTTTTTTATTCTTTGGGTCCGAAAAAAATACCGTGAATTTTCTCTGTATACATAGAAAATTCCCCGGTATCCACCGGGGAATTTTTACGCACAATTAATTGTATTTACGCTTTCTCGCTGCTTCGGACTTTTTCTTACGTCTTACGCTGGGCTTCTCGTAATGCTCTCTCTTACGAATCTCCTGCTGAATGCCAGCCT
>CALWAZ010000174.1 GCA_944375725.1 uncultured Merdimonas sp.
GCGTATGCTCTCTGACCCACTGAATAATCTTTTCCCTCTCAGCAATAAAGAAATACGCGGAAAGCACAGCAAAAATAATGTTTACCAATGCATTGGGAATATTTCTGGCGATGCTTCCCGCCGCTGCCGCCGCAGGAGTGCCGATGGTACTCACCACATTTCCAAGGGAATCTGTCAGCGACTCAATCAGCCTCGAAAGGCTCTGGGTCAGATCCGGCGGAAAACGGGATACGATTCCCTGCAGATTATCCTCTGTCTCCGCCAAATCCTGAAGCAGCGAATTGTAAAGCTCCGGAATGGTCCCGATAAATCCGTAAATTTCCCGCACAATCCTGGAAATCGCAAAATATCCGCCCAGAACCACCAGGGCCACTGCCCCGATAATAATCAGCATGGAACTGTGCTTCCGGACAATTTTCATCCGTTTCTCCATAAACCGGACTAGAGGATTCGCAATCATGGCGATGATCCACCCGACAACCAGAGGCATAAAAAACACCAGAAGTCTCGGGAGCAGCAGACAGACCAGAATCACTGCTGCCAGAAACAATAAAATGTTTACGAAGCTCTTCATATACTTGCTGTTCATGCTACCACCCTGTCTTCCCTATAGGCTTTTCTTTCGGTTACTCCTCTGGGGGGACTTCTCCCCCGGCGGCCTGTTCTCCAGGCTCCCGTTCTTCCAAAATCTCATCCATTACAGCCCAGATTTCGTCCCTTCCCTGCTTTGTCAGCGCCGAGAAGGGGAGGATCTTCGTCCCCGGCTTTACTCCGAGACCGGTACGCAGAATTTTGATCTGCTTTTGTATCTGGCTGCGCTTGATCTTGTCAAGCTTTGTGGCAATGATAATCGGATCGTATCCGTTCCAGACAATCCATTCGTACATGCGCCGGTCATTTTCCGATGGCTCATGACGGATGTCAATCAGAAGGAAGACTGCCCGCAGCTGCTTTGAGCCATGGAGATAGCGCTCAATGAGCTTTCCCCATTTTTCCCGAATCTCCTGGGATACTTTTGCATAGCCGTATCCCGGCAGATCCACCAGATACATGGCGTCATTAATATTATAAAAATTGATGGTCTGGGTCTTTCCCGGCTGAGCCGAGGTCCTGGCCAGAGCCTTCCGGTTCATCAACGCGTTGATCAGGGAAGATTTTCCCACGTTTGACTTTCCCGCAAAGGCAATCTCCGGCAGAGTATTTTCCGGGAGACGGCTGGTAATGCCGCAGACCGTCTCCAGACTTACGTTTTTAATGTTCATGAAAGGCTACCTCTAATACATCTTTCATCTGCTCCGCATATACGATATGCAGTCCCTTTTTGATTTCCGAAGAAATATCCTCCACATCCCGCTTATTGCGGGCAGGCACGATCACCGTCTTAATCCCGGCATTTTTCGCGGCCAGAAGCTTCTCTTTGAGCCCGCCGATGGGAAGCACGCGTCCCCGCAGCGTTATCTCTCCTGTCATGGCCACCGAAGCATAGACCGGTATTCCCGTGATGGCCGACAGCATGGCTGTAGCCATGGTGATTCCGGCCGACGGCCCGTCCTTGGGGACAGCCCCCTCCGGTATATGAATATGAATATCATGCTCCCGGAAGAACTTCTTTCCGATGCCGTAACTTTCACTGACGGAACGGATATAGCTTAAGCCTGTCCGGGCTGACTCCTTCATCACATCGCCCAGCTGTCCTGTCAGAGAAATCTCTCCCCGCCCGGGCATAATATTGACTTCAATCTGAAGGGTATCACCGCCCACGCTGGTCCAGGCCAGACCGCGGACGATTCCTACCTCATCCGTTTCATTTGCCATGTCATAGATATAACGAACCTTACCCAGATATTTCTCCAGATTATTCTCCGTAAGTTTTACGGATTTTTTGTCGTTCTCGAGAATCTCTCTGGCAGCCTTCCGGCAGACCTCTCCCAGTTTCCGCTCCAGCTGGCGCACGCCGGCCTCTCTCGTATATCCGTGTATAAGCTGTTCCAGCGCTTTCTGGCTGATGGAAAGCTGCCCCTCCTTCAGGCCGTTTTTGTCCATCTGCTTTGCAATCAGATGTTCCCTGGCAATATGTACCTTTTCGTTTTCCGTATAGCTGCTGACCTCGATCAGCTCCATGCGGTCCAGCAGAGGCCGCGGAATCGTCTGTACGTCATTTGCCGTGGCGATAAAAAGCACCTCTGACAGATCCAGCGGAATCTCCACATAATGGTCGTGGAACCGGTTATTCTGCTCGGAATCCAGCACCTCCAAAAGGGCCGAAGCCGTATCCCCTTTATAATCGCTGCTGACCTTGTCAATCTCATCCAGCAGCATCAGCGGGTTTTTCACGCCGGCCTGGCGCATTCCGGCCGCAATGCGGCCGGGCATAGCGCCCACATAGGTGCGGCGGTGTCCCCGGATCTCCGCCTCGTCCCGGATGCCTCCCAGAGAAATCCGGATATATTTCTTATTCAGCGCTCTGGCAATAGAGCGGGCAATGGAGGTCTTGCCCGTTCCGGGCGGTCCCACCAGGCAGATAATCGGGCTTCTGCCCTTTTTCGTCAGAATCCGGACAGCCAGGAATTCCAGCACTCTCTGCTTTACCTTTTCCATTCCGTAATGATCTTCATTCAGAATCTCTTCTGCTCTCTTCAGATCGGTGCTGTCCCTGGAGGCCTTATCCCAGGGCAGCTCCAGAAGTGTCTCAATATATCCCCGGACCACCGCGCTTTCGGAAGAGTTGTTTCCAATATTTCGAAACCGGTTGATCTCCTTTTGGATTTTTTCTTTAACCTCTTTGGAAGCCTTCAGCTTTTTCAGCTCCTCCTGGTAATGGTCCGCGTCAGAGCCTGCGTTATCCTCTCCCAGCTCCTCCCGGATCACCTTCAGCTGCTCCCTCAGCAGATACTCCCGCTGATTTTTGTCCACACGGGCTTTGACCTTTTCCTGAAGTTCCCGCTTGAAGCGCATCACTTCAATCTCTTTATTCATCTGGGCGCAGAGCAGCTCATACCGCTCAGACAGAGTTACCGCCTCCAGAAGCTTCTGTTTTTCTTCATAATAGAGAGGCAGATTTACCATAATCTGGCTCATCAGCTTTTCCAGATCCGCCGGCTCTGTAATCTGGCGTTCCAGATCCTTGCCGATTTTGCCGCTCTCCCTGCAGTACAGATGGAAAATCTCAGAAAGGTTCCGCGTCATGGCTTCCCGGTATTCCGGTTCGGGGTTTTCGATTCCTTCTTCCTCCTCAAACCGAATCACCTCTGCCTCCATGAACTCGCCATCCTGTTCGAAATGGGACAGCTCTGCCTTTTCCAGGCCCTCTGCCAGCACCCGCACCACATTGTGGGGCAGCTTGATCACCTGCTTTACCGAAGCAATGGTGCCGATTCGGTAAAGATCCTCCAGTCCCGGCTTTTCCACCTGGACATCCTTCTGGGTCACCAGAAAGATTCTCTGTTCCTTCAGCATGGCCTGCTCAATGGCTTTCACCGAACGCTCCCTGCTGACATCAAAATGTATTACCATACCGGGAAGAATGGTCATCCCTCGAAGTGCCACCACAGGTAATGTCTCAATCAGGTCTTTCACTTCTATTCCTCCTGTTTTCTTTCGTCTATATACAATGAGATTCCGGGATTAGGCCCGGAATCTCATTTCATTGCTCGTCGTCACAGGCTTGCCCGTTCCGTTCACGACTTCTTTTGTTATCATACAGTTCGTAATGCTGTCATCAGAAGGAATCTCATACATGGTATCCAGCATGATGCCTTCCATGATGGCACGCAGACCTCTGGCGCCGGTCTTGCGCTTTACAGTCTGCTCCGCGATAGCCTCAATGGCTTCCCGCTCAAAGGAAAGCTTGACACCGTCCAGCTCGAACATTTTCTTGTACTGTTTCACAATGGAGTTCTTGGGCTCCACCAAGATCCGCACCATATCCTCCTTCGTCAGAGCGTCCAGCGCCACCGTCACCGGTACACGGCCCACGAACTCGGGAATCATGCCAAACTTCACCAGATCCTCCGGAAGAAGCTTCCGAAGCAGCTGGCCCACATTATCCTCCTCATTGGGCTTGCCAAGCTCAGCCCCAAAACCGATCGTGCGCTGATCCATCCGGCGCTCAATGATTTTGTCAAGGCCTTCAAAGGCTCCTCCGCAGATAAAGAGAATGTTGGTCGTATCGATCTGTATCAGCTCCTGATGAGGATGCTTTCTTCCGCCCTGGGGCGGAACAGAGGCAATAGTTCCCTCCAGAATTTTCAGAAGGGCCTGCTGCACTCCCTCACCGGACACATCCCTGGTAATGGAAGGATTCTCGGATTTTCTTGTAATCTTGTCAATCTCGTCAATGTAGATGATTCCATGCTGGGCACGCTCGATATCATAATCGGCAGCCTGAATGATCTTCAGCAGAATATTCTCCACATCCTCACCCACATAGCCTGCTTCCGTCAGCGAGGTGGCGTCCGCGATGGCAAAGGGTACATTCAGAAGACGCGCCAGCGTCTGCGCCAGCAGCGTCTTGCCGGAACCGGTGGGACCAAGCATCAGAATATTGCTCTTCTGCAGCTCCACATCGGAATTTTTCCTGTCATCCATGGCAAGAATCCGCTTGTAATGGTTGTATACGGCTACAGAAAGCACCTTCTTGGCTTCCTCCTGTCCGATCACGTAATCATCCAGAAACGCCTTGATCTCCTTGGGCTTCAGAAGATTAATCTCTTCCTGTCCCTGCTGCTCTCTTTCGTCCTGCTCGAACTCCTCTTCGATGAGCTCCGCGCACAGCTCCACGCACTCGTCGCAGATATAGGTGCCGCTGGGTCCGGAAATCATTTTCCGCACCTGGTCACCGGTCTTTCCGCAGAAAGAACACCTTATCTTATCATCACTAATTCTGGCCATTTCCTGTCTTCCTTTTATGCTCTCTTTGTCACAATGCTGTCGATCAGGCCATAGGCCACAGCTTCATCAGCACTCATGTAATTGTCACGCTCAGTGTCGGCCGCAATGACCTCCAGCGGCTGTCCTGTATTGGCCGCCAGAATCTCGTTCAGCTTCTTCTTGGTTTTCAGAATATGATCTGCCACAATCTTGATGTCTGTGGCCTGGCCCTGGGCTCCGCCAGAGGGCTGGTGAATCATAATCTCCGCGTTCGGAAGCGCCATGCGCTTTCCCTTTGCTCCGCCTGCCAGCAGGAAAGCTCCCATGCTGGCTGCCATGCCCATACAGATGGTGGACACATCGCATTTGATGTACTGCATCGTATCATAGATAGCCATGCCTGCAGTCACGGAACCGCCCGGGCTGTTGATATACAGGCTGATATCCTTTCCCGGATCCTCAGACTCCAGAAACAGAAGCTGGGATACCACCAGGCTTGCGGACACGTCAGTTACTTCCTCCCCCAGAAAGATGATTCTGTCCTTCAGCAGACGGGAATAGATGTCGTAGGAACGCTCTCCCCGGCTGGTCTGCTCAATGACGTAAGGTACCAAACTCATATTCATCATGCTTCTCATTTCCTTTCTGTCAACTTGCGGCAGTGATACTATAATTCCGTATTGTCTGTTTTATTTCTCAACAGCCGCTTCTGTCACAAGATCAACGGCTTTCTGAATAGCCAGATCTTCCTTCATATTCTTCTTATCCGCATCGCTGAACAGCTCTTTGAGCTTCTCCACTTCCATCTTGTACTGCTCAGCCATGCGCTTGTACTCAGCTTCCATCTCTTCCTCAGTAGCTTCCAGATTCTCAGCGGCAGCCACTGCCTCCAGAACCAGACGGCTCTGGATTCTCTTCAGGGCCTGGGGCTTGGACTGCTCTACCAGAGCGTCAATGGTGGAACCTGTGAACTGCATATACTGCTCCATGGAAAGTCCCTGCATCTGTAGTCTCTGAGCAAACTCATCCACCATCTGCTCCGCCTGGGTCTTCACCATAGCGTCCGGAATCTCCATCTGAGCTCCCTCGATGATCTTCTCGATAACCTCGTCTTCCTTCTTAGCCTTTGCGGAAGCTGCCTTTCTTTCCTCAATCTTCTTACGGACGTCTGCCTTATACTCTTCCAGAGTGTCGAACTCAGACACATCCTGAGCGAAATCGTCATCCAGCTCCGGAAGCTCCTTTACCTTGATCTCCTTTACAGTGCACTTGAAGACTGCCGGCTTTCCAGCCAGATCCTTTGCGTGATAATCCTCCGGGAAGGTTACGTTTACTTCCACTTCCTTTCCGATCTCAGCGCCGATCAGCTGCTCCTCAAAGCCCGGGATAAATGCGCCGGAACCGATGGTCAGCGGATAATCTGTGCCCTTTCCTCCCTCGAAGGGAACTCCATCTACGAAGCCCTCGAAATCGATGACGGTCATATCTTTATCCTGTACCGGACGATCCTCTACGGTGATCGCTCTGGAGTTGCTCTCACGCTCCTTGTCGATCTCCGCGTTCACTTCCTCATCGGTAGCGGAAGTATCCTGCTTCTCCACCTCGATGCCCTTGTACTCGCCAAGAGTCACTTCCGGCTTTACGGCAACCTCTGCTGTGAAAATAAAGGGTTTGCCCTTCTCGATCTGTACGATGCTGACTTCCGGACGGGATACCAGCTCCAGTTCGCACTCCTCCGCAGCCTTCTCATATGCTGTGGGGATCAGCTCATTGACAGCATCCTCGTAAAAGAACTGGGGGCCGTACATCTTCTCGATCATCTGACGGGGCACCTTGCCTTTACGGAAGCCCGGAATGGAAATCTGCTTTCTATTCTTCAGGTAAGCGTGCTGAAGAGCGCCCTCCAGTTCCTCGGGCGACACTTCAATCGTAAGCTTTGCCATGTTCTTCTCTAATTTTTCCACCTGTAAACTCATCTTCTATTTTCCTCCTTAAATTGTATACCTCTTTAGGACTGTACAGAAATCATATGGAAACTGCGCCTTCCGCTTTTCTGTCCGGCTGTAAGGACAGATCCTGCTTTCAGCACATACTTACAGTCATTGTAATAGTATAGCATGGGCCTTCTGTAAAAATCAAGTACCTGCATAAAAAATATGCCAGGATCCATCTGCCGAATCCTGGCTTTTTCTTCCGCGGCTCCGCGGCCGGGTCTTCTTATCCCTGTTTTCTGTCTCCGGCCTCCAGAAGCACCGCTTTCAGCTGGTTCTCGATTCCGGCCAGCTCTGCCTCCGCATTCCGGCGCGCCGTCCGGCCGTCCTGCTGAATCTTGATGGTCTCCTGAATGGTTTCGATCAGATCTGCGTTCACCTTTTTCAGCGTTTCGATCTCCACAATGCCGCGCTGGGACTCCTTCGCCACATCGATGGTATTCTGCTTCAGAAGCTCCGCATTCTTTTTCAGCAGGGCGTTTGTCGTGTCCGATACCTCCCGCTGCATCTTCAGAGCGCTCTGCTGCCGGCTTAAACCCAGGGCGATGACAATCTGGCTCTTCCAGAGAGGGATTGTATTCAGCAGCGCTGTCTGAATCTTATCCACCAGAAGCTTGTCATTGTTCTGAATCAGACGGATCTGCGGCGCCGTCTGAAGAGCAATCGTCCTGCTCAACTTCAGATCATGGACCTTCTTCTCAAACCGGTTCACCGTATCCTCAAAATCCGCCACCAGCTGGGCGCTCATAGGGTCTCCCTTGGCCTGGGCCTGCTGCCGGAGAGCCGGTATGGTTTCCCTGCGTATCTCCTGGATTTTTTCCTCTCCCGCCGTAATATAGATCTGAAGTTCCCGGAAATAATCCAGGTTCTTTTCGTAAAGCCCGTCAAACATGCCGATATCCTTCAGCAGCTCCATCCGCGCCTTGTCAAGCTCCCCTTCAATGCGGTCAATCTGCACTTCCAGCGTCTCATACCGCTGCATGAACTTTTTCAGGCTACGGGAAGCGTCTCTGAGAACCGGAATCTTATCCAGGAAGCTTTCCTCTCCCAGCTTATCGACTCCCACATCCTTTACCTTCAGCATCAGCTCAGACATCAAATCTCCCACATAGCCGCTGTCCTTACTGCGCACCTGCGTGAGAATATTGTCTGCGAAACCGGAGATGTTTCTCTGAGCGCCGACCCCGAACTGGACCGCCGACTGGGAATCCATCAAATCAATGCTTTCCTTAATCTCGTTGACACGGCTGCGCTGTTCTGGCGTAAGCTCCTCAATCTGCGCTTCCACCTGAGAGAGCGTCTCCGTCTGCTTCACAGGCGCTGTCTGCATATTTTTTCTCTGTGCCAGCGTTTCCAGGCTAATCTGTTCTGCCATGCTTATTTTCTCCTTATCTGCCTTTAACAAGTTTTGATTTTACGGCCTTGTACTTCTTCTCTTATTCCAGTGCCTCTATAATACGCTCCATGGTCGCCGCGTCCGGCATATTCATGACCCGCGTCACCTCCGGGGCAATTCCCTCCACTCCGAACTGTCCTGTGTCTGACGCAGAGCCATTGATGCCGGTCCTGAAGCCGTGGCGGTCCCAGGCCATTTTCTGGACCTCTTCATCCATCAGGGCGTCGATGCCTGCGCTCCCCTGTTCATCCAGGGCAATAAACACATGAGAAGACCAGACCGTGGGGCTGGGATACAGAATCCGAATGTCATCCTTTACCTGCTGCCAGGTATCCGGGTCCTCCTCTGCAAACTCCAGAAGCTGGTTTTCATAGCCGGCCACCACAGGCTTTGCTCCAATGCCCGTCTTCAGAAACTGATCAAACAAATCAGATGAGGAACTTTCCATATATCCGAGATTTTGGAAAATGGTCTGCAGCCTCGGCAGAATCTCATCCAGGGAATCCTCATCCGCGGTGCTTCCGCAGAGGGTGTTGGCCAGAAGGCCCGCGAACATATTTCCGGAATTGGACTTTGTGGGATCTGTGGTGGACACCGACACATTTCCGTAAAGTTCCGGCAGGCCAATCTCCGCCCAGGGCGTCCCCTCTTCGATACAGGCGGCAAGCTTCTGCATATCCACATAGCAGACTCCGTCTTCTTCCCAGGCAATGCCTTCCGACATCAGAGCCTCTGCCACTACTGATCTGGCGTACAGCACAATAGGTGTATTCAGCACAATCTCGCTTTTCAGAGGATTGCCGTACTGGCTTTCATAGATTTCCAGCGCTGTCTGGCTGGAGGGAAACAGGAAATCCATTCCTGTGTGATCCTCCGTCACCATCTCAATGGAACCGGCCCTGGAATAATCGATTTTCAGATGATATTTTCTCTCTATCAGCTTCTGGACCTCTTCATCCTCCAGAAGCCCTATTTTTTCTCCGCCCACATAGCCGGAGATTTCCGTGGTCTCCCGGCTTTTCCCAAGCAGAGTATAGGCAGAAGCCAGAACAATTACCAGAAGCAGTATTCCCAGCCCCGCAATCTTTGCTTTCATTGGCCACCCTCCATTTTCAGTGTATTCTCCAGAAGACCTATCTCCGCTTCCAGATCCAGAAGCTCTCCTTCCATAAATCTGGTAAACTGTTTTTCAAAGACCTGATTCAGCACCGGAAGAGCCTGCGCAGTCTTATTGATAGCTTCTGTCACCTCCGGCGTGCGTAGCCCCGTCTCCTGCAGCTGGATATAACGGTCCAGGAGCCCTGCCGCGGTATCCAGATAATAGGTGAAAAAGCGCCGGGCCATACTGATTTTCTCCGGATTTTCTTCCAGATAGGCCAGAATCCTGCGGCCTTCCTCCTCCAGTGCCTCCGCGTCTGCCTTTGCCTTTATATTTGTGATTTCGCGGGCCGCTTTTCCGATTTGCTTCAGATCCTTTTTGGCCTCCTCTAGAAGCTTCTGCAGTTCTTCTCCGTTCTGTATTTTTTCAATATCGATTCCGCCAAGCTTTTTTCTGGGCTTCAGCACAAGATTCAGCCCAAAATACAGGAGCACGCACAGCACTCCTGCCACAGCCGGATTCCAGCCGGGTCCCAGCAGAAGAAACAGGAATGCCGCGCAGGACAGCAGCACGGAAATCCAGATCGTTGCCGTTTCTTTCATTAATTATATCCCTTCACCTTTCTGAACGCGTCTATCAGATCCTCTCTGCCGTCAAATACACGGGCATTTGTGGCAGCGGCAAGCTCATCGAGCTGCTCAGGATCCGCGTCTCCGAACATAATGGAGAATATGGGCACATCTTCGCCCATTTCCCGGTAATGCTCCATGAACGCGTCATAGGAGCCGCCGGACATCCCGTCTGTCAGCAGGATAACCGCTGGCGTATATTGTGAAAGATCATATTGCTGAAGCACGTTCAGCGCTTCATCTGCCGCAATGTACATATCCGTGCCGGAACCCGTCGGCTGTTCCTTCACTTTCTCATACAGGGCTTCCAGTTCTCCGCCCGACCCCACAGCCGTGTATTCTGCCAGTACACGGTCATCAAATAATATCAGCACATTGACCTCATCCTTCGAGGCCTGAAGGAAGTTTTTCTCCGCGTTTTCCTGAATCAGCAGCTGTTCCATGGCTGCCACCAGCTGGTTTCTGCCCTCTCCCGCCATACTGCCGGAATAATCCAGGCAGTAGATATTCAGCGACGGCTTTTTAAAATCTGTCTGGTACAGGTTCAAAGCCTCAAAAAGCACTTCCGTGGAAGGCATCTTCATGACAGACAGTACCCGGTCCGGCTGTACGCCCCATTCTGTCCGGAACACATCCTTGTTTTCCTCTGCAATGCCCGTATAGCCTGTACGCCGCCCGGTCCTCTGGATCTCGTTCTGTACTTCAGCCGAAAGCAGGTACTCCTGAAGCTTCAGAAATGCTTCTTCTTTCTTATCATCGCCATGATCTACGTAGCCAAGGGGCGAATCCGCCAGCGTCAGCCCGTCATAAGGATAGACCACGTAAAGAGTCTCCTCTCCCCGGCTTTCCAGTTCTTCATTTGCCTGGATAATCAGACATTCATAATTGACCATGGCGTCATAGCCGCCCTCCAGGAACATATCCTTCAGCCAGTCTGAGCTTCCCGAGGAACGATCCACCCCGGAAAATAATGCCTGGATGTCCGACTGAAGCTGAGGACTCTCCAGATCCTCCTCTGTAATCATATCCGGATTTCCCAGCAGCGCGTAAAGAAATCCTATGTAAGCGCTGGCTCCGGAATTGGACTGGGTGGCGCTGGTCATGCAGAATTTGAGTTTTCCCGCAGTGATCGCGTCCAGAATATCCCGCACAGACACCTCACGGCCCACAAATCCCAGCTCCTCAGCCAGACTCTGCCGGATGCCGAATACCACCGGCGAAATGGAAACGGACTCCGCGTGCTTGACTTTATGTCCCGTATCGCCCACATTCAGCCATAGGCTGCTGGCAGGCCAGACGGCATCATACTCTGTCTCCTCCTGTTCCAGTTCCCGCATAATATCCAGGGAACCCTGGTAGGTCATCTCAATCCGGATGCCGCTGTCCCGGGAAAACTCCTCCAGAATCGGCTCCAGTTCCTGATTTTCCGAGCCGGAAATGATTTTCAGGCTCTGCCTTCCATTTCCCAGAACTGTGTCTGCGTTCTGGCCGCTGTCATCCGCCCCTCCGCCTCCGAAACCGGAGCAGGCCGTCAGTCCCAGAACCGCCGCCAGCGCTGCTGCACACAAAACTGCCAATCTTCCTGTCTTCATCCGCATTTCTCCTGTTTATAACAAACTAATTGTATTAAGTCTATCACCTGTTTCTGTTTCCTATCTATCATGGTCTGGTAAAGGGCATGTAAATTTTGTGTTATGTCTTTTCTTCACACAAACAGCCCCCGGTATGCGGATTGCTGCACACCGGGAGCCGTTGTTTCATAGTGTTCGATTTCAGATTGATTTTATTCTTACTTTCCGCTCATCTGCTGTTCCTGCTTCATGATCATCTTTTTAACCATTTCGCCGCCGATGGAACCTGCCTGAGCAGAAGTCAAGTCGCCGTTATAGCCCTCTTTTAAGGGCACACCCAGCTCGCTGGCTACCTCTTCCTTGAAGCGGTTCATAGCTGCTTTCGCTTCCGGAACTGCCATCTGATTGGACTTGGACTGTTCTGTCATCTGTATCACCTCCATGCTCCTATTGTGCGCCGGAAACGAGGAGTTATGTTGGCAATGACTGGAACTGTCCTGCCGGAATCTGCTTAAGCCTTCGCCGGACCGTGTCCGTATACGATAGAATCCCGGATCTCGTCCGATTTTGCCTGATCATAAAGCTGGGCAATCAGAGAGAGGCCAAAGGGAATCGCCGTTCCCACACCGCGGCTGGTGGTAATGTTTCCGTCGATCACGACGCGGTCTGTCAGAACCTCCGCTCCTGTCAGTCCGTCTTCGCAGCCCGGATAGCAGGTGGCTTTTCTGCCCTTTAAAAGACCGGCAGCTCCAAGCACGGTAGGCGCCGCGCAGATGGCTGCGATCTTCTTTCCTTTTTCATCGAATTCTTTCAGAAGGTCCAGAAGGGGCGCGTACTCCTTCAGATGCAGGGTGCCGGGCATGCCTCCCGGAAGCACCAGAAGATCCGTATCGGAGAAATCCATGTCAGCAAATTTTTTATCTGCCGCAACGATGATTCCATGGCTGCCTGCCACTTCCAGGCGGTCTCCGATAGATACCATTGTCACCTGGGCGCCGGCTCTTCTGAGCAGGTCCACCTGTGTCAGGGCTTCTACCTCTTCAAAACCTTCCGCAAGAAAAATACTTATTTTTTTCACAGTAACTCCTCCTCTTTTTCAGTCTATTTTTTAACATTATAACAAATTATCGTTGTATTATCCAGTATGATATGTTAGCATCTGTATACAAAGAGCACGCGTCTGTGCCCGCAGCATCCGCTGAGAAAGGAGATTTTATGGAAATCGAACGTAAATTTTTGATCAACACACTTCCCGGTAATCTGGACTCTTACTCTTTCCACACCCTGGAACAGGCTTATCTCTGCACAGAGCCGGTAGTACGCGTCCGGCGCAGCGATGATGAATATATCCTCACCTACAAATCAAAGGGGCTGATGAGCCGGGAGGAATATAATCTTCCTCTGACAGCCGAAAGCTATGAGCACCTGAAAGCAAAGGCAGACGGCAATGTTATCCGCAAACGCCGGTATCTCATACCCCTGGAATCAGGCCTGACCATTGAGCTGGATCTCTTTGAGCCGCCTTTTGAAGGGCTGATTCTGGCTGAAGTGGAATTTCCATCAGAAGAGGAAGCCAACGCCTTTCTTCCCCCTGCATGGTTCGGGGAAGAGGTTACCTGGTCTACCGAGTACCACAACAGCACATTGAGCCAGAAAAAATTCTGATTTTGTCATCGTTTGATGACATTTTAAGGCATGTCTGCTACGTTTTCTTCCATCGCGAATATACCGGTCCTGAAACTGGTATAATAATGCCATTATTCTGGGAAGGAGCATGCGGAATGTCTGAATTGAAACTGGCCGTGAATATGCGCATTCTGCGTGAAGTCTATGGGTATTCTCAGGAAGATGTCAGCAGCCTGCTCCACATAGCCCGTCAAACCTACTCCAATTACGAAAGAGGAAAACGGATCCCGGATATTCTTACGATTGTGAAGATTGCAGCCCTTTACCACATCACCGTGGATCAGCTTCTTTTCGGCGATTTCACAGGTGTTCACGCCACGGAAGACATCATCCGCGATCACAGCGCCGTCACGCCGGAGGAAAGCCTCATTCGTCTGAACGGTTCGGAAGCCCGCATGCTCATGGAATATAAATCTCTTCCGAAAGAGACCCAGAAGGAAATTCGTGAATTTGTCAGTTTCAAAAAACAGCTGCTCTCCACAGAACCCCAGCCGTAGCTGAGATCGATAAATAAAACCAAACAAAAACAGAGGACACAGGAATCTGCCGTCAGATTTCTTCTGTATCCTCTGTTTTTCTATTTTTATGGTTTTATCTTTTCTGTATCTGTCAGCTATTCCGCCTCATAAACAATCCGGCCTCCGCAGATGGTATAACGCACCCGCCCGCAGAGCTTCCTTCCCAAAAACGGGGAATTGGAAGAACGTGAATGAAAGCCTTCCACAGTCCACTCCTCATTTTCATCAAAAAGAACCAGGTCTGCTGGCGCTCCCGCCTGAATGCCTTCACAGGGCAGATGGTACAGTCTGGCCGGATTTCTGCTCATTCTTTCCATCAGCTGCATCAGAGTCAGATGTCCGGGCTTGACCAGACAAGTGATGCCCAGAGCCAGGGCCGTCTCAAGCCCAAGGATTCCACTGGGCGCTTCTGTCAGCGGAAGCGCCTTTTCTTCCGCACTGTGGGGCGCGTGATCTGTGGCAATGATGCTGATGGTCCCATCCTTCAGTCCCTCAATAACCGCCAGCCGGTCCTGCTCCGTGCGGAGAGGCGGATTCATCTTCGCCAGAGTTCCATATTTCAGAACATCATCCTCTGTCATTGCAAAATGATGAGGCGAGGCCTCCGCCGTCACATGAGAACCCTTCTGTCTGGAACGGCGCACCGCCTCCACAGCTCCCGCCGTGCTGATATGCTGAATATTTACGCTGGCTCCTGTCTCCTCTGCCAGGCGGCAGTCCCGCTCTACCATGGAAATTTCTGCCTCCGCAGGGGAACCTCCGATTCCCAGCTGCTTTGACACGGCTCCTCTGTTAATTCCATTATTTTCGATATAAGCCGGATTTTCCTCATGAAGGCTGATGGGCACATTCAGACGGGCCGCCTGCTCCATGGCTGCCCGCAGAACTTTCTCATCCAGGATAGGCTTTCCGTCATCCGTAAAACCGGCAGCCCCAAGGCGGCGGAGCTGCTCCATGTCTGTGAGCTCCTTTCCCTCCATGCCTTTGGTCACTGTTCCACAGGCCAGCACATGGATTCCTGTCTCCTTTCCCTTTTCCAATACATAGGAAAGCGTCTCAGGATTGTCAATCACCGGCTTTGTATTTGCCATGCAGACCACCGTGGTAAAGCCGCCTGCGGCAGCGGCCGCCGCTCCCGTCAGGATATCTTCCTTATAGGTCAGTCCCGGATCCCGGAAATGAACATGGACATCCACCAGCCCCGGCGCAAGAGTCAGGCCGGAAGCATCCACAATCCGCTCACAGCGGCTCTCATCCAGCTCTCCTACCGCCGCGATCCTGCCATTTTCTATGAGAACATCTGCTTTCTTTTCCGTCCCGTTTACCGGATCCAGAATTTTCGCTCCGCAAATCCCTGTCGTACCTGTCATTCTTCCTTCTCTTCCTTTACCAGCGTCTTATTGGCATACTCCACAAAGCTGTCCGTGGCATCCTCCACACTGTATTCCTCATTCAAGATCTCTGTCTCCATCTGATACCAGTAGACACGCATTTCCTCAAAGCCGTCTACCTTATTATAATATGTGCCGCTGTAGGGCATCAGAGCCTCGTAAAGCTGGGCGTCAGCATTTCCCTCATAGACGTCGCCCATGGAGGTCCTCACCGGAAAGGCTCCGCTGCGCACTACATTTTCCTTTGCCACTGCCTCATCATTGCAGAGAAAATCCACCAGATAGCGGGAAGCCTGCAGCTTGTCCGCGTCAGCGTTATTAAAAATGCAGAAACCATTCAGCATATATTCCAAAGATGGAACTCCGTCCGCAGAAGGATAGGGCATTACAACTACTTCCACTCCGTTCTGAGCCAGGGCCTCCGCATTGCTGAGCGCCTGGGGCAGACTCCAGAGCAGGCAGTAGGAATTTTCCCCGCTCACAAAGGAAGCTACCGCGTCCGCGCCGGAGGAGCCGGAACCATTCAGAATCCATCCCTTTTCCATCCATTCCTTTATCTTGGTCAGAGCCTGACGGTTCTCCTCACTGTCCATCGTATACGCTGTCATATCCTCATTCATCAGGCTGCCGTCATACAGGTTCGTGATAAAGGAACGTGTGGCGTAATCTCCCGCGATACCGGAGCAGTAAAGCATGCCGCTGTTGAAGCTGGAGGCGTTCAGCCTCTCCAGCACCTGCTCAAACGCATCTGTAGTCCAGGTGCAGGCTCCCTCCCGGTTCATCAGCTCAATAGCCCCGGAGCTCTCTATCATATACCGGTTGAAAGCCATCACGTAATTGGAACCGCTCAAAGGATACATGACATAAGCGTCTCCATTTCTGCAGGCGCTTAAGATTCCCTCACTTACAATATCGGAGACCACATCCTCCGTAAACATATCGCTGATATCCGCCAGAACGCCCTTCTTGGCGTAAGAGCTGATTCTTCCCGGCTCGTCCAGCAGCACATTGGGCATCTCTCCGCTTTCGGATTCAATCAGGCTCTGTACCTGGTTCGGGCCGTCCGTATAATCCAGCATCCGAAGCTCTACCGTAATATTCGGATACTTTTTATTGAACTCCTGGATCAGCTGCTGCTCATAGGCGCCATCCTCCTGCCCTTCCTCCTGGACAAAAATCGGATAGGTCCACCAGGTAATTGTGGTTTCCAGATCAGACAGAGCTTCTGTCTGTTCTTCTTCCTTCGGCTGAACCTCCGTCACTTCTATTTTGATATCATCTGTCTCTCCGCTCTGCGCATCGCTGCTTTTGCAGCCCACAAGCAGGGCAGAAAAGACTCCCGTAAACGCGGCCAGCGCCGCCAGTTTTTTCCAAACAGACATGCTTCTGTCTTGCCTCCTTAATCCCAGTGCCGCCATGCGCAGACGCCTGATTACTGCTCTGCGCTGACCTTATCACTATAACACAGATAACTACCGGGGACAAGAGGAAATACCCGGTTTCCGGTTGACAAGCTTTTCTTCTATAGTATACAATAGGGGAGGCTAAAAACGCGAGGGGAGTTAAAATATCAAATGAAACCTTTGGAAGGAAGAAAACGCCGCTGGGGCGACAGAAATGACGGCTTTCTTGTAAGGAATCTGGATCCCATGGGAAAGCTGATTCCTTTTATCATGAAAAGCAAGGCGGACAGCTGGGTGCTGTTCGAGGACCGCATTGACATCACACATACACAGGACTTTCTGCATCAGATGCGGAAAGGGGAGATTCCCGGCCTGACACTCTACCATATTATTTTTGCAGCGATTGTACGCACCTATTCCCAGGTGCCGGAGCTGAACCGCTTTGTTGCCAGAAGCAATATCTACGCCCGCAGCGAAATGAAAGGCTCCATGGTAGTCATGAAGGGCATGCAGCGCGACAGTGAGCGCACCACCATCATGCCCCGTTTTGAAATGGACGCCACATTAAAAGAAGTATCTGGCGAAATACAGGCCCTGGCCAATCCCATCGACCGCACCAAAAAAGTGGCCGAGGATGAGAACCGGAATGACTTCGACAAGCTGGAGCTGGCCTTAAGCCTGATTCCCAACTGGCTGATTTCTTTCGTATTCAGCCTGCTGAAGCTTCTGGACCGCCATGGCTGGATCCCGAAAAAAATCACGGACTTAAGTCCTTTCCATGCCAGCTTCTTTATCACAAACATGGGCTCCATCGGAATGCAGCCAGTCTACCACCACATCTATGAATTCGGCACCATCTCTGTATTCGGCGCCATCGGAAGCAAGGAGACCATCCATGAGCCGGATCGGAACGGCGTGCTCCGCCGGAAGACCTATCTGAACATGAAATTCGTCGTGGACGAGCGTATCTGCGACGGCTTCATCTTCGCTCTCGGCTTCAAGCACATCAAAAGCTGCATCTCCAAGCCGGAGCAGCTGATGGAACGTCCCAAACAGGTGGTTCATGACAGGATCGACAGGAAATGACTTTCTGATTCCTGAACTCCAAAATGCAAAAGAGCCGCTGGGCATCCCGCTGATTTTCTGAGAATCCGGGATGCACACGGCTCTTTTTCTGTTCCATTCAAACCTGCGGATAACAGGACTTGAACCTGCACGGGTGTCCCACTGGAACCTAAATCCAGCGCGTCTGCCAATTCCGCCATATCCGCTTAACCACCGGATTTTATTTTACAACAGGCAGGCGCAGACCGTCAAGGAAAATTGTATTCTGCGCATAAGCCCTGGATTTTCTGCGCATACTTCCTGTATGATGAAAAACAGATTTATTATATGCGGACTTACAGGCTGGTGTCTGGAAATCTTCTGGACCGGCCTCAAATCTCTTCAGCGGCGGCAGATGAAGCTGGAAGGCCATTCCTCCATCTGGATGTTTCCCATTTACGGGATGGCAGCCTTTCTGACGCCGGTCTCCAGACTGCTCCGGAAAAAATGTTTCTGGGTGCGCGGAGCCGTCTACACAGGAGCCATCTTTCTCGCAGAATATATCACCGGAAGCCTGCTGAAGCAGCGCGGCATGTGCCCCTGGGACTACAGCCGGGCGCGCTGGAACATTCAGGGCGTGATCCGGCTGGACTATGCGCCCGTATGGTTTCTGACGGGCCTTCTGTATGAGCGGATTCTGTACAGAAAGCCGGAAGCGCTGGAAACCGTTCCTGCCGCGGCGCAGAAAACGCAGAGCTGATGCTGACGCCCGCTCTGCGTTTTCTGCTATTTTACCACAAAATCTTCTGAACTTCATTTCTTTTTAAGATTTTGGACACAAAACTTTTAAATATTTCCCTGCTGTTTTCTGATATACTAATGTTGAAATACCGAAAATATTTATAATGGCGGAACAGAACCTGGCTGTCCTTCCGCCTGCCAGATACAGAAACGGGGGATTAAAATGACAGAAGCAAGGATTTTGGTAGTAGACGACGAACAGGAAATTGCCGATTTGATCGAGCTCTATCTGACCAATGAAGCTTATGAAGTGTATAAATTTTACAATGGAACAGATGCCCTGAAATGGCTGGAGACAGAGACGCCGGATCTGGCTGTGCTGGATGTGATGCTGCCCGATATGAGCGGCTTTACCATCTGCCAGAAAATCCGGGAGACGCAGAATTTCCCGATTATCATGCTGACCGCCAAGGATGAGGAGATCGACAAAATCACCGGACTGACCCTGGGCGCAGACGATTACATGACCAAGCCCTTCCGGCCTCTGGAGCTTATCGCCCGTGTCAAGGCTCAGCTGCGGCGTTTTACCAAATACAATACTGCCGCCAAGGAGGAGGACCCGGACTGCATTACCATCTCCGGCCTCATGATCAACAAACGGGATCATACCTGCACTCTGGATGAGAAACCTCTGTCCCTGACGCCTACCGAATTTTCCATTCTCTGGAGTCTCTGCAAAAACCGGGGCGAAGTGGTAAGCTCTGACCGTTTGTTCTTTGATGTCTGGGGCGAAAAATATTACAGCAGCAATAACAACACCATCATGGTACACATCCGGCATCTGCGGGAAAAAATGCATGATTCCAGCGAGAAGCCCAAATATATCAAGACTGTATGGGGAGTGGGATATAAAATTGAGTAAAAGAAACATAAGAAAAAGCAGTTATGTACTGTTTGAGCGGAAAATGACGCGGAAAATGCTGTCTCTGGTCCTGATTTCCATCGGGGCTGTCTTTCTTCTGCGTGAGCTGATCCGCGGCCGTTTTGGAGACGCGGTGGTTGCTTTTCTGACCAGAGTTTTCCATCTGGAATATTCTGACGCTCTCTATATCTATGAGGCCACTTTCCGGAACAACCTGAACACCATCATTGCCGCTTCCATTATTATCGCTCTGATCATTGTATTTCGTTTTTCCCTGCGCTGGGTGACTGAATATTTCGATGAAATATCTGCCGGCTGCGATGCCCTTCTGGATGAGAAGACAGAGCTCATCACCCTGTCTCCTGAAATGGGGTTTCTGGAGCTGAAGCTGAACGAATCCAAGACCATCCTGGAAAAACGGGAACGTGACGCCCGCCAGGCCGAGCAGCGCAAAAACGACCTGGTAGTCTATCTGGCTCACGATATCCGGACACCTCTGACCTCGGTCATCGGCTACCTGGAACTTCTGAAGGAAGCGCCGGATCTGCCCCTGGAGCAGCGGGCAAAATACGTGTCCATCACCCTGGATAAGGCCTGCCGTCTGGAACAGCTGATCAACGAGTTCTTCGAAATCACCCGTTTCAACCTGCAGTCCATTCCTCTGAACCGGGAAAACATCCGGCTTTCCTACATGCTGATGCAGATGGCTGAAGAGTTCTATCCCATTCTGACACCCGGAGGAAAATCCGTACATCTGGATGTGCCGGAGGATCTGATGCTTCCCGGAGACCCGGACAAGCTGGCCCGCGTCTTCAACAATATTCTCAAAAATGCGGCCGCCTACAGCTACCCGGATACTGTCATAGAAATCCGCGCCCGCCAGGAAGACAATATGGTGCGCATCACCTTCACCAACCAGGGACCGCAGATCCCTCCTTCCCAGCTGGAGGCTATTTTTGAAAAGTTCTACCGGCTTGACAGCGCCCGCTCCTCCTCCACCGGAGGCGCAGGACTCGGCCTTGCCATCGCAAAGGAAATCGTCACTGCCCATGGCGGCTCGATTTCCGCCAGAAGCGGGGAAGAAGGCACCGTATTTACCATCGATCTCCCTGCTTTCTGGAAATCAAAGGCAGAAGCCTCTGCACCATCCGATTCCTCTGATGCTTCTGGGTCTTCTCCGGACTCTGTGCAGGCAGAGAAACCGGATTCAAAAGAGCGCAGGGTTTCGAAATAACTAAACATATCGCAAGGATTTCTTAAGGCTCTCATCACGGAATCTATAGATTTCCTTTCTTCTGACCCGCTACAATAAAAGCATCGGGCAGCGGTTACCCGCTGTGCCCGGCGGATGACAGATCTGTCACACAAAAGTCACGAGCCTGTCACGGAAAGATCCTATACTGAAATTGTGATAAATAGGATCTGGCGGAACGATACTACCATACCGGCGTGCCGGTATTCAGAAGAAAGGAAATCTTTATTATGGAAATGAACATATCAAAAAACAAAACCGTGATCGCAATTCTTTTCGGCGGCTGCTCCACGGAATACGAAGTCTCCCTGCAGTCTGCCTATTCTGTTATCACCCATTTAAATCAGGAAAAATATGAAACACATCTTGTGGGAATCACACGGGAGGGCACCTGGCTCTGCTACGAAGGCGACATCGATCGGATTCCTGCTGATACCTGGGCTTCCGCTGACTGTCTCCCCGCCATGCTTTCGCCCAACCGCACTGACCATGGTCTGCTGATTATGCGCAGCGGCGGACTGGAGCTTATCCGCCTGGACGCCGTATTTCCGGTGCTTCACGGGAAAAACGGAGAAGACGGAACCGTACAGGGCCTGTGCGAACTTGCGGGCCTTCCTGTGGTGGGCTGCGGCATGAAAGCCTCCGTTCTGGGCATGGACAAGCATCTGGCCCATACCCTGGTGAATCTGGACGGCATCGAGGTGCCGAATTCTGTGCTGTTCCGCAGAATGCCCACGGAGACAGAGCAGTTTTCCATGACCGAGCACCTTCATTATCCTCTGTTTGTCAAACCGGTAAAGGCCGGCTCTTCCTTTGGAATCACCCGCATCGAGACACCGGGAGAACTGGAAGCGGCGGTCACTCTGGCCTTTTCCCATGATGACTCCGTCCTGGTGGAAGAAGCCATTCCCGGATTTGAGGTGGGCTGCGCCGTCCTTGGAAACAGCAGCCTGATTCTGGGAGAAGTGGACGAAATCGAGCTGTCTGACGGCTTCTTTGATTATACGGAAAAATATACCCTGAAGACTTCCAAAATCCACTGCCCTGCACGCATCGATACAGAGACTGCCGAACGCATCCGTGAGACAGCCGCCCGCATTTACCGGATCCTGTCCTGCAAAGGCTTCGCCCGGGTGGACATGTTCCTGACTCCTGACAAACGAATCGTGTTCAATGAAGTAAATACCATTCCCGGCTTCACCACACACAGCCGGTATCCCAGCATGCTGAAAGCCATCGGCATGACTTTCGATGAGATCGTGGACGCCCTGATCCGTCTGGCGGTGGAGCCATGAAAACGCTCACACTGACCCGGCAGGAACTGAACCGGGGCAGCCTCATCCTGGTAAACGAGCGTTATCCTCTTCCTGAGAGTGTGGCTCCGGAAAGGCTGACGCCCTTCTTTGGCTCCGGCGTGCTCCTGGAACGGCGCACCGCCCTTGTTCTGGAAAATCTATTTACAGCTCTTGGCTGCGGAGCTTCTCTGATATCAGTCAGCGGCTACCGCACGCTGGAGGAACAGAAACAGATTTATGCGTCCTCACTGGCGGAAAACGGAGAAGCATTTACCCGGAAATACGTAGCGCTGCCAGACTGCAGCGAACACCAGACCGGACTTGCCATCGATCTGGCCCTGAACCGGGAGCCTGTGGATTTTATCCGTCCCTGTTTCCCGGATGAGGGAATCTGTGCCCGCTTCCGGGAAAAGATGATTTCCTACGGATTTATCCAAAGATATCCGGAAGGAAAGGAAAACATCACCGGCATCGCGGCTGAGCCCTGGCATTTTCGCTATGTGGGCCTGCCCCACGCTGCCATTATGCAGCAGCACGGCTTCTGCCTGGAGGAATACATCGATTATCTTCACCTGTTTCCGGCGGACGGGCGCCACCTGGAAATCCGGATTCAGAACAAAAATTTTGAGATCTTTTATCAGAAAACAAATGAGTCCGATGGCTCTGTGACGCTGAGTCTGCCCTCCAGCCTGCCCTTTCAGGTATCCGGCACCAATACAGGCAGCTGCGTCGTCACCCTCTGGAGGTAGCTATGACAGGAAAAGACACGACGACCGTAAAACGCATCTACCCTGCCATCAACAGCTTTAAGCTTCTGGCCGCCCTGTTCGTGATCATGATTCACACCTCGCCTCTGACCTCTGTAAGTCCGGAAGCAGACTATGTGCTGACACGAATCATCGCGCGCACCGCCGTACCATTTTTCTTTATGGTTACCGGCTTTTTTGTACTGCCAAAAGCGCTTAAGGATACCGGACGGGGACTGGGCTACTTAAGGCGCATCGGCCTGATTTATCTGGCTTCGATGTCGCTCTATTTTCCCGTCAACATTTATGCCGGACAATTCAAGGGCGCAGGCTTCGGCGGTATTCTGAAAATGATTCTTACAGACGGAACCTTTTACCATCTCTGGTATCTCCCTGCCCTGCTGCTGGGCTTTGCCCTGGTGTGGGCCGGGCTGAAATACCTGCCTTTGAAAATCGTCTTTCCCGCCGCCGTCCTTCTGTATCTGGCCGGTCTCCCCGGGGACAGTTACTACGGTTTTCTGCCGGAGGGTTCCGTTCTGCAAACTATTTATAACGGGATCTTTCATGTCTCCAGCTACACGCGGAACGGACTTTTCTATGCGCCGGTATTTCTGGTTCTGGGATATGTGATTTCTCTGCAGTACAGGGAAGAGGAGAACAAAGGACTGCTCCGAAGGCCGTCTTTTTCCCTGGCTGCTGCCGGCTTCGGCGTCTGCTCCGCTTTCCTGCTGGCTGAAGGCATCCTGCTGAAAATACTGAATGTACAGCGCCATGACAGCATGTATCTGTTTCTTGTTCCGCTGATGTATTTTCTGTTCCGCCTGCTGCTGGACGGGAAGGGCCCGGATCCCATGAAACGGCTTCCCGGTGATCTGCCGCTTCTTATCTATGTGCTTCATCCCATGTTTCTGATCCTGGTCAGAGGCTTTGCAGGCATCACCGGCCTTACAGTTTTTACCGAAAACAGCGTGGTTCATTTTCTGGCTGTAGCCGCTGCTTCCTTTGCGGGCTCCTGGATTCTCGCCCTGCTCTGGAATATGGTGAAGCCAAAACTTAAAAATATGTTCAAGCATTAAAACATTTTTCAGGAGGGGATACTATGATTACCAAAATCAGCTCAGACGCCATGATTTTCCGGCTGATGCCGGAACGCCGCGCCTGGAAGGAACTGAACTATGAAAATCTGAAATGGAACGTGGAAAAGCTTCAGGCTCTTCTTCCGGAAGGCTGCGCCTTTATGGCTGTGGTCAAGGCCGACGCCTATGGCCACGGGGCTGTGCCTGTCTCCTCTTATCTGAACCGGATCGGCGTGCGCGCCTTCGCTGTGGCTACCCTCCGGGAGGGCATTCAGCTTCGAAAAGCCGGCATTCAGGGGGAAATCCTGATCCTGGGCTATACTCCGCCCCAGGACGCTTATCTGCTCACGGCAAACGACCTGATTCAGACCGCCGCCGACTGCGCCCACGCCAGAGCGCTGAACGCGGCTGCTCCCTACCCGGTAAAGGTCCATCTGAAAATCGATACCGGCATGCACCGCCTCGGAGAGCGGGCAGAGCATATTGAAGCTCTGGCTTCGCTGTTTGCGCTTCCCCGTCTCCGAATCCTGGGTATGTACTCCCACCTGTGCGTAGCTGACAGCCAGGAGATTGACAATGTTCTTTTTACCCGGATACAGATCTCCTCGTTCCTGCGGACGGCCGAGCTTCTGCGTGAAAAGGGCTGTGATCCGGGAAAACTCCATCTGCAGAGCAGCTACGGAGTCTTAAATTATCCGGATCTGCCCATGGACTATGCCCGTTTCGGCATTGCCATGTATGGAGTCTTAAGCAGCCCCGATTCGGCTCTTCTGGATCGGGTTCCTCTGCGTCCTGTACTCTCCCTTCACGCCCGGATCGCCATGGTCCGTGATCTGAAGCCCGGGGAAACCGTCAGCTACGGGCGCCATTTCCGGGCAGAATCCCCCATGCGGACAGCTACTGTCACCATCGGCTACGCAGACGGCCTGCCCCGGAGTCTTTCCGGTACAGAACTGCCTGCGCTGGTACGGGGCCGGAGAACACACGTAATCGGAAATATCTGCATGGACCAGCTTGTCATCGATGTAACCCATATCCCGGACGCCCGCCCCGGCGACATTGTCACCTTCCTTGGAGCAGACGGACACCAAACTCTGCGGGCAGAGGAAATGGCTGAAAAAGCCGGCACCATCACAAATGAACTGCTCTGCCGCCTGCATCTTCGGGAGGAATGACAGTTCAGACACCGTACAGGCACAATACAGGCCACAGTACAGGCACAATACAGACAGAGTACAGGCAGAGTACAGGCAGCGCAAAAGTATAGGCAAAAAGAAGAACCGGAAGGACATTTTTTATTTCCATGTACCTTCCGGCTCTTCTTATGTCTGCTCAGTCTCTGCGCCTGATTTCGGATGGTTTCTCAGTTCCCCGCTATTCAGACAAATAGACTCTCAGAAGCTCCATCGCTTTCTTCCGCTTCTTCTCATCGCAGTTTCCCAGATAAAAAAGAATGCTTTTGGAATCCTCCGGCAGCTCCTGTTTTTCCTGTTCTCCAAAGATCATATAATCCAGCGTAATGCCAAGGCATTCCGCTATTCCTATCATAGTATCCAGAGACATTCCGCAGTAGCCGCGTTCTATATCCGCATAGTATTTTTCCGCCTTTCCGATCCGTTCCGCCATCCTCTGCCGGGAAAGACCCAGCCTTTTCCGGCAGCTGCGGATGCGGGCACCGGCCGCGGCTCTGTTGTACAGTTGTTTGCTCTGCCGCATATTTCAGCTTCTTTTCTTCTTGTAATATACAGTTCCCACTGTTCCGATCACTGCCGCCGCAATAATCAGCGTCACTACCGGAAGCAGGATATTTGTCTCATCTCCCGTCTGGGCGGATGGGGTCCGGGTCGGTGAGCTGGAGCTTCCTGAGCTTCCGGAATTTCCAGAACTTCCGGAACCGCCGGAGCCTGAATCGGGCGGGGTTATGGTTCCGCCGCCGGATACTGTGTAGGTCACCTCAGGCTTCGGGAAATCCTTGCTGCCCGGATCACCGGTCGTAGGCGTATACTCAATAACTGCTTCTTCGTTGGTCAGCGCCGTATGGCTTCCTTCCACTGTGGACTTATTTACCAGCTTCAGGGTATAGGTGAGCTCCAGCTGTTTCGTGCTCTCAACCGGGACATTGATCTCCCATACGAACTGCTCGCGGGTATCGCCATTTACGCCGTTCGGGTAGTAGGTTACGGAATAAGGATAATCGGTTCCTGTCTTCTCTCCGAAGTAAACAGTATTTCCGGATACGGTTGTATCCAGCTTCTTGCCGCCCACAGCCAGTTCAAAGCTGCCGATGCCTGTCAGGTCAAAGTCACTGCCGATGACATCGGTAACTGTACCGGACATGATGTCGTAGAGGATGGTGTTCTTTACATCATCGAACATACCGGAAACATTCACACCCTCTGTATAGCTTTCGGACACTCCTGCTATCTGATCCAAATTGCTGAAGAAATTCACTGCCCAGGGATAATTGCTTTCTTTCCAGACTTCCGCTCCTTCAATATAGTATTTTGTAGATACGTATGAATACAAATTATAACCTGCCTCTGCCGCATCCTGCCATGCCTGGCCTGCTTTATAAACAGCTGCATCGTTTGAAATATATCCTGTATTCTCCTCTATAGATACATATTTTGAATAGGACTGCCAGTTATCTTCATACTCCTGAATCATATTTTCAATGGCAGGGCCATTAGCTTCCATCCATGTCTTTGGATTTTTAAATGTTTCAACATATGCTTTTTGTGTAATATTGAAAAACTCTTTATCTTTTACGCCTGCTGCCGTGCTATTGGAACTCCAGATGGGCACTCCAGCCTCTTTATGCTCAAATTCATTATAGACTGTCTTAGGTCCGTCCGTTCCCCAAAGGTATGTAACTCCATCCGTCACCAGTAACAACACCAGACTTAGAGTATAATTATCATTGGCAAAAATAAAGGGAAGAGATCGAAACCTCTTCCCAATCATACAGATTTGTCTTATTGTTTAATTGTCCAGAAAAAACATAAGGAGTCTGTATGATGAATTCAAT
>CALWAZ010000175.1 GCA_944375725.1 uncultured Merdimonas sp.
CCTCCGCCGAAAGCTTGGTGCCTCCTCCGAAGGCTGTCTCGCGGATTCGATAGACCGCATAGCCGTCCGCCCGGTTCTGTCCGGAAAGGCGCACGTTGATACGATGCTCTCCAAGCCATTTCACCAGGCTTACAAAACGGGCGTCGATCTGCAGAATATCCGCGCTCACGGCGCCTCCCTCCTCCTTGAATTCAAAAGCCGTCCGCTTATTGGGATTTTCAAAGACGCCGCAGGAATGGTGCTTCCACTCTCTGCCGCTGTTATCCAGAACCAGGATGGGCTTTTCCGGAGAAGCCTCCGGCTCACTGGAACGAAACGCTGTATAAGTGCATACCGGGTCCTTCTTCTCCTCCGGCGTATTGTTGAAATCAAAAACAGGCATGTTCTTTCGTACTCCTTTATCTCTATTTTATCTTTGTTTTTTTCTCCTTATCCCGTTCCACAGGATGCCGGCCAGCATACCAAATACCGTGGGCAGCGCCCAGCCAAAGCCCGCCTCATAGGCTGGAATCAGATAAAGCAGCTTCGCGGCGGACGGAAACATCAGTCCCTGCTGCTCCAGCACCGTCAGCACGCTGCCAAGACCGCAGAAGAACGCGGCGAAGGGATAGACCGCCGGGAACCCTTTCAGGACCTTCCGCAGAAAAGCCAGTATAATCAGCAGAATCGCCAGCGGATAGATGGCGTTCAGCACCGGCACGGAAAACTTCAGGATCGCGTCGAGGCCCACATTTGCCAGCAGAGCCGACACGGCCGCAAAGCCCCAGACCCAGGCCTGATAGCTGATCTTCGGAAAACAGCCGTTGAAATATTTGCCGCAGCAGCTTAAGAGCCCCACACAGGTATTAAAGCAGGCAATCACAAAAATCAGGGCCAGAATCACAGCTCCGGCTTTTCCAAACAGATACTCCGCCATCCGCATCAGCACCTCGGTTCCGTTGGCCGTGCCCGGAAAAGCGGTGCCGGAAAGCTGTCCCACAAAGGTCAGCATGGCATAGATGACAAGAAGCATCACTCCGGCAATCCAGCCCGCGCTGACCGTCTCTCTGGTAACCGCTCCTTCCTCCCGGATTCCCTGCTCCCGCACATTGATTGCCACAATCATGCCGAAATTCAAAGCCGCCAGCGTGTCCATGGTCTGATAGCCATACAGAAAGCCTTCCACAGGCGCCGCCTGGGCATAGGCCTGCGCCGGCTCTGCTGCCGGGCCCGCAGGATGGATAAGAGCTGCGGCAAAAAGCACAGAAATCAGGATCAGCAGAACCGGCGTCAGCTTCTTTCCCAGATATTCCGTCAGCTTTTCCGGATGCATGGCCACCAGAGAAGCCGCCCCAAAGAAAACCAGCGTATACAGAAGCTGCACCGGGGCCTCCGGCACGCCTGCCGGCAGAAAGGGCGGCCCCGCCATGGAAAAGGAGGTGCTGGCCGTTCTGGGAATCGCCAGGCAGGGGCCGATGGCCAGGTAAAGCACCGCGATATAGATAAACGCAAACTTCGGATGCACCTTTGACGCCAGCGCATTCAGGCCGCCGGAAACCGTCACCGCAATCACGCCCAGCACCGGAAGCCCCACCGCGCTTAAGGCAAAGCCGATAAATGCCGGAACAGCGTTCGTCCCGGCCTGCGCTCCCAAATAGGGCGGAAAAATCAGATTCCCAGCCCCGAAAAACATGGAAAACAGGGTAACCCCCATGAGAAATTTTTTCTTTGCGTTAAGCTTCTGCATCATCTGCCGCCTCTCCATTTACGTATTTTCCGCCCGGCAGGAAACATCCGTCTCTGACCGCCGGCAGACAGCTCTCTTTCTGACCTGATTGTAGCATACCGCAGAGGATTTTTCCACAGAAAAGAGGATTCCCGTTCCTGTCCTGCTCAATCTGCCGCCTTCAGCCCACAGGCGGCCCCGGCCGCCATCAGAAGAACCCCTGCTCCGGCCATCAGCCACTGCAGCGGAACCACATCTGTCAGCGGCCCAAACGCCGCCATTCCAAGAGGCAGAAAACCGGCATACATGGAGCTCTGCAGGCCAAAGACCCGGCCCTGCAGGGAGGCTTCCGTCCCCTCCTGAAGAAGCGTCGTCACCGCCGTCTGAACCGCAGTCAGCGCTATGCCGTAGACAGTCATCAGAACAAGATAAAGGACAAAGTTTTCCGTCAGTCCCATCAGAGCTGACATCAGGCCAAAGACAGCAAGCCCCAGAGCAAGCGTCCTCCTCCTTCTCCGAAAACCACCCCAGAGGCTCATCAGAAGACCTCCCGCCATCATTCCCGCAAAGCCCGCCAGTTCCACAGCCGTAAGATACCCATAGGTATCTCCATAGACGCGGCTTACCAGAAGTCCTGACAGAAAGCCCGCCGGAACGCAGAGCAGCACAAACAGGCCGTACAGAATCAGAAGTCCGCCGATTTTCTTTCTGGAAAAAGCATAAGAGATCCCGCTTTTCAGATCTGACAGCACCGAAGATGTTCCTCCGCGCTCCGCTTTCGGCAGCCGTACACAGGCGAACAGGCTGATTCCTGCCAGCGCCGTCACCACATCCACCCACAGAACCGAACGCAGGTCTGTCAGCGAGAGCAGCGCCCCGGCGGCTGCCGGGGCCGCAAACTGTACCGCCGCCTGCATGGCCGCATTGGCTCCGTTAAACCGCAGCAGCTCTGGCTCCGGCACAAGCTGTGGGATCACCGCGTTTACCGCCGGAGTCTGAATGCCCGCTGCCGCCGAGCGCAGCACAGACATCAGAAGCAGTCCGGCCAGAATCAATTCCCTGCCTGCTTCCGCCTTTCCCTCCAATAAAGGAAAGAGGCAAATCATCAGCAGGGTCACAGCCGCAGCCGCCCCATCGGCCCCCATAATCAGCCGTTTCCTGTGATACCGGTCTGCCCACACGCCGCCCGGAAAGGAAACCAGAAACTGCGGCAGATAGGAACTGACGCTGACCGCCGATACCCATATGCCCGACCCCGTCTCCAAAGTCACATACCATACCACAGCCATCTGTACCACCGTAGAGCCAAAGAGCGTAATGCACTGGCTTACAAGAAAAAGAACGGCCTTTTTTCTCCAGCCGTTTTGCAAATCCATCTTCATTTTTTCCGTTTCCTCCTGTCTTTTCCCGGCTGATTACTGATATCTGATATATCCGTTGTTCTTTATCAGCCTTCCATGCTTCGGGTACAGAAAGGAGGAAACCCGGCATCTATAAGCCGTCAGCACCATTAGAGCCATCAGAGCCACTAGAGCCTTTCAGCTTCTTTGACGCAGACCCTTTGGTGACCGCGGAGCGGCAGCACGAAACGCTGTGTGGGATAACCAAACTCCACCATCTCTTCCCGCTCCTCGAAGCCCAGCCTTTTCAGGCCGGCGCGCCAGCCCGTGTCTGCCCGGTCATGCTCCCGGTAGGTAGTCATACTGATTTCCCGTCCGGGCAGATACCGGTCCGCAAGCTCATCCAGCAGCAGTTCTGCAATTCCCCGTTTCCGGTACTGGGGAAGAATCCCCAGAAAATCAATATTTCCCGTATCTTTGGAAAACCCGAGAACTCCCAGAACCGTATCCCCTTTTTTCAGGATCAGAGCCTGTTTTTCACGAATCCTTTTCCGCAGCCACTGCAGATATTCTCTCTCATTCAGACAGGGATATCCGTCCACACACTGGCAGACCAGTTCCATCCAGGCAGGGATATCCGCTTCCTCTGAAAGCCGTATACTCACACTCCCATTTGAAAACTCTGCAAATGAAAGCTCTTCAAAGCCGTCCTGGTCCTCCAGCGAAATCGGAAGTTGAAGAGGATAAAAGACTCCCCGCGCCCTGTACCGGGCCGGAGGCAGCTTATACATCTCTTTAAAGGCGGCTGTAAACGCCTGCTGGCTCTCATAGCCGCAGGACAACGCAATCTCCAGAACCGGCCGGGATGAGTCTGCCAGCAGCCTGGCCCCTTCTGTCAGCCGGCGCCTGACCGCGTAAGCATGAAGTGTCATTCCCGTCACAGCTGTAAAGGTTCTGTGCAGATGGTATGGGGAATAATAAACGGCTTCTGCCGTCTGCTCCAGGCTCAGCCTGCAGTCCAGATGCCGCTCTATGAAATCTACCGCCGCGCGGACACTTTCCACACTTTTCAGTCTGCGGCTTTCCATGGGATTTCCTCCTTCCCGCATACAGCATACCAGAACAGAGATGGTGATTTTTCATCATTCTTGCTGTTTTCTTTCTAAATTGACAGCGCCAGTGTAACAGGGGAACCATACGGCTCATAATAAGCCGCTCCCCTGCGCGCCGGCGCCGTCTGTCACCGCATGCTCTTCCGTATCTCTCTCCAGCCGGGCATGTATAAATCCAGAAAGGCCTTAAATCTGGCGTTATGGCTGGGCTCATAGAGGTGGGCCAGCTCATGGAGAACCACATACTCCACGCACTCCCGGGGCTGCCGGGCCAGCATCAGGGCAAACCACAGCTTTCCGGTTCTGGTATTGCAGGTGCCCCAGCGGGTCTTCATGTCCCGGATTTGAAAGCCCGCGCAGTGAAGACCGGTCCGCTCCTCCCATCTGGGCAGAATCTCCGCGATTTCCTTCCGCAGAAATGCCCGGTCCTTTTCGTCCAGCGGCCGAATCTGCGGGCCGCCGCTGTTCCCGCCGTCTGCCCCGTCCGCACTGTCCGTACCCGCTGTGCCATACTGCCTTCTGTAACTTTCCTGCCGCTTCTCGATCCAGCCCCGTTTTTCCCGCACAAAGCGCTCAATGGTCTGCCGGGGCATCCGCATGGGCGCGGACACGCTGACCGCCCCTTCCGGCGGCTTTACGTACAGATACATATGTTTAATCTTCTTCCGGTTTATCTCCACCGGAATGCCGTCAATCACCAGCTTCATATTTCCTCTTTTCCACCGGAATCTCCTCCTTCAGGCAGAAGGAATAGATGATTTTTTCCCTGACCCGCTTTCCGGTCAGCCGCTCCAGGGCCAGCTCGTAATAATCCAGCTGCTTTTTGTATTTCTCCAGCAGCTCTTCCCCTGTTTTCACATAATCCGTCTTGTAGTCTACCACCACAATCTCATCTTCGCCTTTTTCATTTTTCTCATAGAAATAGGCGTCAATGATTCCCTGAACCAGCACCGGTTCTCCGCTTTCACAGCCGATTTCCAGCTCCCGGGCCGGAAGCTGAATCACAAAGGGCTGCTCTGTATGGAACGTCTTTGCCGCTCTCGCCGCTGTCATCCGTCTGGCAAGCTTCGACTGCGCAAACGCGTAAATGTCATAGGGCCGCACCGCGTCTGCCTGCTCCCGGGTCATTTTTCCTTCCTCCACCAGGCGTCCCAGCTCTTCCTTTACCCGCTCGGAATGATAAAGTCCGGAAAAATCCAGGCACTCCAGCGCCCGGTGGTATGCGGTTCCTCTGGCCGCTCCGCTGACCGGCTCGGTCTCCTGCATAAAGCGCGGAATGTAAGGCACGATCTCCTCCTCGGGATAAAGGAGGGTATCCTCGTCTTCTTCCTCTGTCTGGCCGGCCTGTTTCAGTTCCGATACGCTCAGCTTGCCCCGAAGTCCGGCCTCCTCCTCATAGGGGTACACATAGGAAAGGCGTTCCTCCAGCGCTTCCGCGTAATCCGGATCTGAGCCCGGCAGATCTTCCGGATGTGAGAAAATTTCTTTCTCATCCTCATACAGAAGCTGGCGCCCCACCGCCGCCTCTGCCTGCTCCGCCGGCGTCACTTTTGCCACCGCGAACGGCGTGTCCTCCGGCACTGCCGCCGAGGGCAGAATCCAGTCCAGATAGGTGCCCGCTGAGGAAAGAGCCCGGAAGGACAGAGTCTCTCTTCTTCCCTCTGCCTGAAATTTCTGCAGCTTCTGCTCCAGCCCTCCGGCGCTCCCCAGAAGAATCAGCTTCTCCTTTGCTCTGGTAAAAGCCACATACAGCACCCGCAGCTCTTCTCCCAGCATTTCCAGATCCAGCGCCTTCTGCAGAATCCGCTTGGGCAGCGTGGCTGTCTTTGTTCTCTTCTCCGGATCTACCAGATCCACGCCGATTCCCAGATCCGGATGAATCACCACCCTGCTTCTGGTATCCTGCCGGTTGAAGCTTTTTCCAAGCCCCGCCGCGATCACCACCGGGAACTCCAGCCCCTTGCTCTTATGGATGGTCATAATCCGGACCGCGTCCTCATTTTCACCCAGAATGCCGGCTTCTCCGAAATCTTCATTATAGCTCTGCAGCTGCTCGATATACCGCACAAAATGGAACAGTCCCCGGTAGCTGGTCTTCTCAAAGGCCAGCGCCCTCTGAATGAGCATCCGCACATTCGCCTGGCGCTGGCGGCCGCCCGGCTGGGCGGCCAGGTAGTCCCCGTATCCGGTGTCGGAAAGAAGCTCCTCGATGAGCTCATGGATCGCCAGAAATTCCGCCCGCTCCCGGTAATCCCGGAGGCGGTTCCAGAATTTTCCCAGACGCTCTCTTAAAGCCGTATCTTCTCCTTCCTCCCGGTAGCGCATGCAGCTCTCATAAAAGGCTTCTTTCGGAAACGCGCTCCGAATCCGCGCCAGATCCACATCGGAAAAACCGCCGATCATGGATTTCAGCACCGCCGCCAGAGGAATATCCTGACGGGGATTGTCCACCACCCGCAGCAGATTCAGCAGCGTCTGTATCTCTATGGTCGTAAAATATCCGGTTCTCGATTCCGTGTGGGCGGGTATTCCCTCTGCCGTCAGCACCCTGGCATAGGTCTCTCCCCAGCCCGCCAGGCTGCGAAGCAGGATTACGATATCCCCGTACCGCACCGGGCGGAAAGCCCCCGCCTCCCGGTCCCAGACCTTTTCCTCCTCCATCAGCCTGCGGATGCAGTCCGCCGCCGCACAGGCCTCCATCTCCCGGCCGGTCAACTCCTGCTCCTTTTCTTCTCCATCCCCGTCCAGGGCGTCTGTCTCAAGAAGAAGCAGCTCCGGGACGTTCATCCCGGCTTCCTCCGGCTCGGGCATATCCGCGCCCAGATACAGAGCCGCGGCGCTGTCGTAGCGGATTCCGCCCACCGCCTCCGTCATCAGTCTGGCGAAAACACTGTTGGTCCCCTCCAGCACCTCTCTCCGGCTCCGGAAGTTTTTATGGAGATCAATTCGAATCTCCGAAGCTCCGTCTGTCTGGGGATAGGTGTGATACTTTTCCATAAAAAGCTCGGGACGGGCAAGACGGAAGCGGTAGATGCTCTGCTTCACATCTCCTACCATAAACACGTTGGGAACGCCCTGTCCCTGCGCCACACTGTTTAAAATGATCTCCTGGATCAGATTGCTGTCCTGATACTCGTCAATCATGATCTGCACATAGCGGCCTGCCAGCTCCCGGGCCGCGTCCGTCACGATGAGCTTCATTCCCCGGCTTCCGGAAATCTGTTTTTCTGCCGCAGACTCCCTGTCACCGGCAGCCATTTCCGAAGAGGCGCCGCCTTCAGAAGCTCCGGAATCCCTGGAAATTTCCTCATCCTTCTCCGGCTCCGCCCTTCTTCCGCTCTCTCCTTCCTCCTGCACATCCTTTACCAGAATCTCCAGGGCCAGATGCTCCAGATCCGGAAAATCCGCCAGATTTTTCAGCCGTTTCTTCTCCTGATACCGGTCCGCGAACTCTGCCGCCAGCTCCAGCAGCACCTCTGTGGCAGGCGCCGCCTTGGCAAGGGCTTCCGCGGCGGCCTGAAGCGGCAGAGAAAAATATTTGTCCTTCAGATCCTTCAGGCTTTTCTTCATTCCCTCCCGGAAAGCCTTCACCTGATTTTTCTTTTCCTCCTCTACGGTTTCATCCTTTTTCGGAGACAGGCGGGCAAAGGAAAGCCCGGAAAGTCTCTGCCGAATCTCCTCATAGGAATGGCAGGCAGCCAGATCCTCCGCCTGCTCCAGGTCAGAGCGGAGGGCGTCCTCATACATATAGGGGCCTCCGGGCGTCCGGCAGAATTCCACCATCTGCCCCAGCTCCTCTGCCAGACTGTCAAAGGTATCTTTGGCCAGAGAGAGAAGGAACTGCATCCACTCGCTCTTTTCCATCTTCTCCAGGCTCACATCCCGGTAGGCATCCATACAGCGGGAAAGCCATCTCTTCGGGTAGGGATAGCTGATAGCCGCCTCATAGAGCTGCAGAATCAGGGTCTCCAGCCCCGTGTCGCTCTTTCCGGTGGCATAGGTCTCCACAAATTCCGTAAACCGGGCCAGCTTCTCTGGATCCTCCTCTGCGTAGTGATCTTCCAGAAGCTCCCGGACCACATCTCCTTTGAGAAGCTTCAGCTCCCCCTCATCTCCGATACGGAAGGACGGGTCCAGATCAATCTGATGAAAATAATTGCGGATCACATACTGGCAGAAGCTGTCGATGGTAGTGATCTGGGCATTGTGAATCAGGGTCTGCTGCTTCTGCAGATGCTCGTTTTCCGGATCTTCTTCCAGACGCCGCTCCAGCGCAAGCCCCACACGCTCCCGCATTTCTGCGGCGGCCGCCTTGGTGAAGGTCACCACAAGAAGACGGTCCACATCCACCGGCTCCTCTCCCTCATTGTCTCCGCAGACAAGAGAGAGAATCCGCTCCACAAGAACCGCCGTCTTTCCGGAACCGGCCGCCGCCGACACCAGCACATTTTTCCCTCTGACATTAATGACTTTTTTCTGTTCCTCTGTCCATGTCATACCCATCTATGCTTCTCCTTCCGGTCTTTCCTTCTCCGGATTCTTATTTTCCAAATCCTCTTCCCCGATTCGTCTCCAGATCTCCTTATCGTCAAACACCGGAAGACGGCGAACCCGGAAGCCCTTTGTCCTGGCATCCAGACCGCACACGCCCCGGTAGGCGCAGAAATCGCAGGCGGTCTTTCCCTTCAGCTCATAGGGGGCCACATCCATGCGCCCCTCCAGCATCTCGGAACCGATCTGCTGGATTTTCCGGTTGACAAAGGCGCCAAGCTGCGCGAACTGCTCCTTTGTGGCCACAGGAGAACCGACTCTTAAGGACCCGTCCTTGTTGCAGGAGAGAGGCAGCACCGAGGATTTTCCCGGCATACTCCGATCCAGCAGCCGGATGATTTCCGGATCGGAATTGACCAGACCGCCGGGTTTGAGCTTCTCCAGTATACGCTGAGAGGCCTCCTCTTCCTCCAGTTCCTCCTCCGTGTCCAGCACCGGGTCCTGAATCTGATAATACAGCACGCCCGCAGGGAGCACCTCCTTATCCGGATGCTCCTGGCGCGTCAGCTCCATGGCCGCGTTCAGATAGACCACCAGCTGCAGCTGCAGTCCGTGATAAAGGGACAAAAGCTGAAAAGAGGTGTTTCCGGATTTATAGTCGATGACCTTCACATAGACATGATTTTCGTCCTCACAGGTGTCCACCCGGTCGATCCGCCCCCGCAGGCGCAGCTTTTCCTCCGGAGAAAGCTCGATATTGACCGCCTCCAGATCCGATACGCTGGAAAAGGAAATCTCATAGTTTTCCGGCGAGAACAATCCTTTCCGTATCTGCTCGCCCAGAGCCCAGACCGTCCGCTTCAGAATCCGCTTCATCCGCCGGACCGTATAGGCGTTCCGGGCCGTGCTGTTCAGAACCGTATTTCCATAATCCACAGTCAGGCTGTCCAGGCACTCTTCCACCCAGAGGTCCGCCGTCTCTCTCGGAAGGGTCTCCCAGTTGTATCCGCTGGCTTCCAGCCGCCGGGAAAAAGCCTCCAGAGTCTCGTGGAACACCGTACCCATATCCACCGGATTGAACTCATACTGCTCCCTCTCCTTCAGCCGCAGGCCGTACATGAGAAAATGGGCATAGGCGCAGGCCGCGTACTGCTCCAGCCTGGTGACGCTGTTCTCCAGCACGGTTCCATACAAAGCGTGGGCCACCGCTTTTCCCAGGCGGCTGTCCCGGTGCGCGGAAAACGCGGCGTCCAGCAGCTGGGAAAGCTTCTCTTCGTAATCCTTCTGCCCGGCATACCAGCGGAAGAGCTCGTAGAACCGGGCACTTCCCCGTCCCTCCCGGTATTCCTTCAGGCCTTCAATCAGAAACCGGATGCCTTCCTTCGGAGTCTGGGGAAGCGCTCTTTCCACGCAGGACTCCCCGGCATCCAGAGCAGATTCCTCCCGTTCCTGTTCCTCCTCATGGTGAAGCTCCAGGCCCGGAAACATCCGTATCAGCACATTGATAAGATAAGAAGGACGCAAGCTTTTTCCTTCCCCGTCCAGCAGACAGCAGGAGATATAAAGCCGCTCCGAGGGCTTGGTCAGATTCAGGTACAGATAGAAGCGCTGAATATAGCTCTGCTCCCTTGCCGTGGGCGCAAGCTCCAGCCCTTTTTCCCGCAGCTGCTCTCTCTCCATATCCGAAAGGAGACCGGCGCGGGAACTGCTTTTCGGCACGCTTCCCTCATTGACTCCCAGGAAAAACAGGACCTTCACATCCTTCAGACGGGTACGCTCCATATCGCCCGCGGTAGCCTGGTCCACACCGGGAGGAATCACGCCCACCCGGGCCTCCGCAAAGCCTGCGTCCAGAATCTCCGCGTACTCCCGCAGGGTCAGCTCCTCGTCTCCCAGCAGATCCACCAGTTTATCAAACAAATCCATAATAATTCCATAGATCTGGTGGTACTCCTTTGCCAGCACCTGGTTTCCTTCCTGCTGAAAACGTTTTTCAAAGGCTGCCAGCCTGGCCTGTACGCCCCGGCGCTCAATAAGCTCATAAAGGGCCAGCGTGCGCTCCCGCACAGTTACATGCTTCTTTCTCTGGATCTTCGCAAAGGGAACCAGCTCTTCTGCAAACCGCTGGCGCAGTCCGTCGATCTGTTCCAGCTCCTCCTCTGCCAGTCCCCGGTATGACCGGACAAAACGGTTCTCCCATTTCTTTGCTCCCCGGATTCCCAAGGCCAGCACATAGTTTTCCAGAATATCCGTCTCCTCATGAGCCATGCCGGACAGACCGCTTCTGAGATAGCGGAACACCGATTCATAGGAAAAATCCTGCTCCGCAATCTCCAGAAGAGCCCGGATGAATTCCACAAAGGGATTTTTCAGGACGCTTCTCTTGTTGTCCAGGAAACAGGGAATCTCATAGTCTGCCAGCACCCGCTCCAGAACGGGGCTGTAGGCTTCCATATCGCCGGTAATCAGCGCAAAATCCCGGTAATGATACCCCTTTTCCCGCACAAGCTCCCGTATCCGCGCGGCTGCCCAGGCGGCCTCCTCTTCCGGGTTCTTCAGCACATGAAGGCTGATCTCCTGAACCTGGTTTTCTTCTCTGAGAAAGTGCTTTCCGGGCTTTGTCTTAAGCCGGAACAGGTTCTGCTCCAGCGTCTCCAGAGCGCTTCCGGGCCGGAAACGGCTTTTCTCAGAAGGGCGCACGAACACAGGCGGCTCCGCCTTCACCTGTACCTCCCGGGCCAGGCGCATCAGCGTCGTCACCGTCTTCTTGCTCATATAAAACAGCTGGTGCTCACCGTCCAGACGGTACGGGTCTTCCCGCCCGTCAATGGTGACCGTCACAAGGACCTTCTTTGCATACAGCATCAGCTTCTGCATCAGCTTATTCTGAATGGGCGTAAAGCCTGTGAAGCCGTCCAGCACAATCACGCTCTCCCTGATTTTTTCAGAGCGCTCCACGGTCTGGCAGAGCACCTCCAGAAGCTCCTCCGCGGTAATATACCGGTCAGCCAGATAAGCGTGGAAGGCTTTGTAAAGTACCTGCACATCACAGAGCTTATAATAGAGATGGGGTCTGTCCCTGCTCACCTCCAGATACTGCTCCAGGGTCTCCTCCGATACCGCATACTGGGTCAGCTCGGAAATCAGGGACTTGATCTCGCCGATATAGCCCATTTTTTTCAGATTTCCGCTTAAGACCTTCAGCTCGTCCTGATGCTCCTGGGCGATTTTCCGGAGCACCAGGTTCTTTCCGGTCTCTTCCAGCACTTTCCCTACCGGGGTTCCGGTCTCCTCGAAGACCCGGTAGGCCAGCCGCTGAAAACTCAGCACGTCAATATTCAGAATTCCTCCGTCCGGATGCAGGCTGACCAGCTCCTTCTGGGTCTGCATCGTAAACTGCTCCGGCACAATGACCAGAAATTTCTGTTCCGGGTGCTCCTTTGATTCCCGGATCACCTGCTGGTAAAGGGTATAAGATTTTCCGGCTCCCGAATTTCCAAAGATAAACTGCAGAGGCATTTTATGATTCTCCTGTTTTTTCTACTTGCTGCCTGTTTTTCTACGCAGTTCGGGGCAGGCAGAGCCTGCCCCTCCTGAGGCCTTATCCAGGCATTTCTTCTATTCCACACTCTTCAGAGATTCCACCATATCAATCTTCTGAAGCTTAAAATACTGCACTCCGTTCACAATCACAGAAAATACAAAGGTCAGAAGCACGCTGAACAGATAACTGTACCAGCGGATCATCCGCCCGAACATCAGCGTATCCGTCTCCACTGTCGTCATGACAAAGCGGTGAAGGGCTACGCCCAGAAGCAGTCCCACAGCCGTGCCAATGACCGTCAGCATGATGTTCTCACGGTTTACATAGGCAGACACCTCCCGGTCAAAAAAGCCCAGCACCTTCAGGGTCGCCAGTTCCCGCTTCCGCTCGCTGATATTGATATTGTTCAGGTTGTAGAGCACGATAAAGGCCAGCATTCCGGCTGAAACCACCAGCACCGCGATCACAATATTCATGCTGCCCAGCATATCGTCCACTGTCTCCGCCATACCGCTGATAAAGGTCACGCCGGTCACTCCGTCCAGGTCCATATAATCTTCCTGCACCTGGTTTTCAAAGGCTTCATCTGTCTGGGCCGTATTCAGGAAAAGCATGTTCCACTCCGGCTCTTCTCCGTAAAGCTTCTCATAGAGCTCTCTGCTCATATAGACGTAATGCATGAAATAATTTTCCGTCACATGGGAAATCCTGGCCTCCACATGCTCCGTATCGTCCGAGCTTAACACCACAGTGTCTCCTTCTCCCACATCCAGAAGGGAGGCCAGCTTCTCTGAGATTATGATGCCATTGTCATCCAGCTCGTATTTCTCTCCGGTCTTCCTGTCCTGCAGATGGATATAGCCGTCCAGCTCCTCTTCCTTTTCCGGCACTACCAGATAAGCGCTCTTTGGGGCGCCGTCCGTCTCCACATCCACAGCCGTCTCCAGCATTTTCGTAAAGCTGATGATCCTGTCATCGGAAGCCGCCGCGTCAAACAGCTCTGTCTTCTGTTCTTCCTCTGCGTCCGCGTCAAAACTTACCGTCGCGTCGTAGGTGAAAATCTTCTCAAACTGTCCCACGCCCAGGTAGGATACCGAATCCTTCAGGCCAAAACCCACCAGAAGCAGGGCCGTGCAGCCGCCGATTCCGAAAATCGTCATGAAAAACCGTTTTTTATAGCGGATCAGGTTCCGCACCGAAGCCTTTCTGCTGAAGTTCAGCCGTTTCCAGATGAAAGTAACCCGCTCCAGCAGCACCCGTTTTCCAGCCTTGGGAGCAGCCGGGCGCATGAGCTCCGCGGGAACCGCAAACAGTTCCTTATAGCAGGCCGCCCAGGCCGCCAGCGTTGTACACAGCACGGCTGCCGCCGTAGCCATCACGGAATACTGGAAATTCAGCGGTGTCAGCATATACGGCAGATCCGGATAAAGGATCCGGTAAGCCATCATAATCACCGCAGGCAGAGATTTCTGTCCCGCTACAAGGCCGATCAGGCTTCCCAGCAGGCTGGAGAGCAGCGCGTACAGAATATATTTGGCCGCAATGCTGCCTCTTCCATAGCCCAGAGCTTTCAGAGTTCCGATCTGAGTTCTCTCTTCCTCCACCATTCTGGTCATGGTGGTCAGGCACACCAGAGCCGCCACCAGGAAAAAGATCACCGGAAATACCTTTCCGATAGCGCCGATCCGCTCCGCGTTCTGGCCATAATCCACATAGGAGGCGATATACCCCCGGTCCAGCACGTACCACTCCGGCACTTCCATATCTGCCAGCTCCTGCTCGCCGTCCGCGATCTGTGCTTTCGCGTCCGCTATTTTTTCATCAGCCTCTGCCTTCTTGTCCGCGTATTCTGCCTCACCATCCGCCAGCTCTGCTTCGCCATCCGCGATTTCGTTCTCGCCGTCCGCGATCTCCTGTCTGGCGTCTTCCAGCTCTGCTCTGCCGTCCGCAAGCTGGGTTTCCGCATCCGCAAGCTCATCCTCTGCCTCGGAAAGCTGCTCTACGGATTTGCTGATGGTTCCGTTTGCGGCATCTATCTGGGCCTGTGCCTCGTCCAGCTGCGCCTTGCTCTCAGCCAGCTCTTTCTCTCCGGCTGAGAGCTGCGCCTTCGTCTCCTCGATTACAGGTCCAAGCTGCGCCATTCCTTCCTGACAGGCCGCAAGCTGAGTCTGCAGCTCCGCAAGCTGGCTTTCCAGCTCTGTATACTGAGCCTGATAACCCGCAAGCTGTTCTCTCAGCGTATCCTCTTTAGCTGCCAGTTCCTCCGCGCCCTCCGGCCAGGCCTCCTCCGGAAGCTCCTTCAGGGCCGCGATCTGATCCAGAAGTCCCTGGATCTGGTCCATCCCTGCCTGGATCTGAGCCATCCCCTCTTGAAGCTGGCTGATACCTGCCTGAAGCTGGCCTTCTGCTTCCTCCAGCTGGGCATACTGCTCCTCGTAAGGCTCCAGAGCCGCGTACCCATCTTCAATCTGTTTCTTTCCTTCCTCGTACTGGGCCCAGCCGCTCTCCAGCTGACGCTCCGCGGTGATAATCTCCTTACGTCCCTTATCTGCCTGCTCCCAGCCGTCTGAAGTCTTCTGTCTGGCATCCAGGTATTCCTGTTCTTTTTCCGCCAGCTCCGCTTCGCCGTCGGCCAGCTCCTGCTTTCCGTCAGCCAGCTCCTGTCTGGCATCCTCCAGCTCCTTCCGGCCATCCGCAAGTTCCTGGGCCGCGTCCGAAAGCTGGGTTTCCGCGTCCGCGATTTCCTCTTCCGCGTCCGCGATTTTCTGACGGCCTTCCTCCTGAATCTCCGTATAGCGAATTTCACACCGCCCATCCGCGATTTCCTTAATTCTGTCTGCCACAGAATCTACCAGATCTTCATATGCGCTGCCGAAGCAGTCCAGCTCCGCCGCGCCCTTCACTCTCACACAGATCTGCGTATAATAATCCATGGAAAACGCGCTCTCCGGAATAACCAGAAAACCGCTTAAAGTTCCGTTTCCGATACTGGTGGTCCCTCTTTCCAGAGACAGATAATAGGGGCTTGTAACCTCGCCTACCACCGTAAATTCTGTGACTCCCAGGATATCTTCCGTGTCTGTATCCGTGGCAGAGCTTAAGCTGATCGTGTCGCCGATCTGGCAGATGCCCTCGGCTGTCATCTGGTTGTCCACCACGCACTCATTTTCCGCTTCCGGAAGACGGCCCTCCGTCACAGTCAGAAGGTTCATGGTATCCGGCACAGACATCACCTGCAGATTCAGCCGCTTTGTTCCCAGCGTGCCAAACATGTCCATGGAATAATAAAGCATGACCTCTTCCACGCCTTCGACAGCCGCGATACTCTCCGCGTCCTCTTCCGTCATGCCAAGCGTGCCCTGCACACTGATATCCATGAGCCGGCTCTCATCATAGTATGTATCCGCCGACAGCTCCATATCCGGCTGAGCCGCCCGGATTCCGGAAAAAAAGGCCACCCCGAGGGCTGTAATCAGCAGAAGAGACAGAAAACGGTTCAGGGTCTTACGGACTTCCATGTAAAATTCTTTTCTCAGCGCCTTTTTCTTCATACCGTTCCCTGCCCCGCTACCATTCAATCGTCTCTACCGATACCGGATGCTCATTCAGCTTCATGCTGCTGACCCGTCCGTTCCGTATTTTGATGATCCGATCCGCCATGGGCGCAATCGCAGAATTATGAGTGATGACCACGACCGTCATCCCTTTTTCCCTGCAGGTATCCTGCAGAAGCTTCAAAATCGCCTTGCCTGTATTATAATCCAGAGCCCCTGTAGGCTCATCACAGAGCAGAAGCTTCGGGTTTTTCGCAAGGGCGCGGGCGATGGCTACACGCTGCTGCTCGCCTCCGGAAAGCTGCGCCGGGAAGTTGTCCGTTCTCTTTCCCAGTCCCACCTCTTCCAGCACCTGTCTCGCGTCCAGGGGATCTTTGCAGATCTGAAGCGCCAGTTCCACATTTTCCAGGGCCGTCAGATTCTGGACCAGATTATAAAACTGAAAGACGAAACCGATGTCATCTCTCCGGTAAGCGGTCAGCTGCCTGCCACGGAGTTTTCCCACATCTCTTCCATCCACCCATACCTCTCCTTCCGTACAGGTGTCCATACCTCCCAGAATATTCAGCACCGTAGTCTTTCCCGCGCCGCTGGGCCCTACAATTACTGCAAATTCTCCTTTTTCAATTTCAAAATCAATACCATCTACAGCCGGGATGTCCACCTCGCCCATATGGTATATCTTCCTTACCCCCCTAAGCTCCACAAAATGTTTCAAGGAATATCCTCCTTCTGCTTAGTCTCTCTCTATTTTATCCTGTACGCAGAAAATATTCAAGCAAATCCGCTCCCCCCTGTCCCGAATGCTGACAAATTCTCTTTCCTCCGGACACAAAATCAGCGGGCATCAATTACTTTCATTCATTGACACCCGCTGTCATACTATGCTGTCCATTGGACTATTACCTCTCTTTTCCTATTCTGTTTTCTTTGTTCTTTTCAGTTCTTCGAAGTCCCTCCTGACTTCTTCCGTTCGACTTCTTCTGTACTCGGCTTTTTTTTCTTCTTTCTTATAAAGCTTTTCTTTTCCGGTTCTTTTTCTTCTTCTTTCCTTCTTTTCCGGCTTCTTCTTTTTCTTCTTCTGCCGATTCTCATCGAACGTTTTTCTTTTTACCCTGACCTCCGTTCATATTTCTTTTGATTCAGATGTGTTTTACACCTGTCTCTTAAGTAATATCAGAAGGTCACCTTTACGTCTTCGGCGGACCGTACCTCCTTTTCTTAGATTATAGGGTAACTCGTTAAGTTTTGGTTGGACCGTACCTCTCTTTCTTAGATTCACCTCATAATCTATATTAAATATAATTAATTATATTTCTTAAGATGATGTGGTGTTGTTTGTTTGTTCCTTATCTTTGATTATATTATAGTCAGGCCTTCCTGTTTTGTCAATACTTTTTTGAATAAATTTTTATTAAATCTGCTTTTATTTATTTTCAAGCTTTTTTCTATATTAATTATTCTATTTTTTATAAATATTCTGATTTTTTATCCAAGTTCTATATTTACGAAATCACCCAGCGCATGGGGCACTTCTATACAGAGCCAGGTCCGGCCATCCTCTCTGTAAGAATATCCGGCCGGGTGCTCCTCCTGTCCTTTTCCGAAATCAAAGCCCCGCAGCACCGCTGCCAGCTGCTTCGCGTCGCCATAAAGAAAGGTCAGACGCTCCTGGAACTCTGACGCCAGCCCGCCGCTTACCGTATAATTTTCCCCATTCAACATATCCTCCGCAATCTGATCCACATTCCTGTAATGAGCCAGGCGGATATTCTCCCCAGTCTTCATATCTATATTGTAGGTATACTGAAACCTGGAAGGATACGCCGCTCCTGCCGGAGAAATCTCCCCGGACACCAGAATGGAAAGCAGCTCGTCGTTCATGGTCTTGACCTCATAGGAGCCCCAGAGCGCAGAGCCTGCCTCCAGATTTTCCGTCATGGCCACTGCCTTTCCCTTCATGATCGCATTCCACTCATCCTGCAGCTCTGTATTCCCTGAATCCTGCAGCTGGGGATAATAAAAGGTAACCTCCCCCTCCTGAATCACTCCGTCTGAAACCGTATAGGAGGCCTCCACATAAGGATACATCTCCAGCCATCCGTCATAGATCTGATGCCCTGTCTCCAGAGCCCTGCCGTCCACTGTCACCTTGATGGCTGACGCGTCATAGGCATCCAGAAAGGTGTTGACCAGGCTGCCCATGACCATCAGTTCTCCGGATGTTCCCATGGAAGACAGCCAGGGGCCGAAATCCTCCGACAGCTCCAGGCACAGGCGCTTGTCGGTCACAGAACCATTCTTTGCCGTCTCGGTCTCCTCCGTAAAACTCTCCACCGCCGCCGTATCCGGCAGCATGCCGTAGGAAATCAGGTTCATAACCAGAATCTCCGGTGTGATTTCTTCTGTCATTGCCGTATTGACACAGATATGTTCCGCCATATCATCGCTGTGGTAAATTCGGATGGTGATTCCTTCCAGCTCTCCATCCGCTGTCTCCCGCTCATTTAAAACCGGCCGTTCCTTCCGCTCCTGATCTTCCGGCGTGTCCTGCCCGGCCCCGTCAGCCGCGTCTGCTCCACCGCCTTTCTCTGGGCTTTCCTGTATGTTGTTCTCTGCCGCTTCCGTATTTTCCGCCCTGCTCTCTTCCGCAGAGCCGCAGCCTGCGCCGGCAGTCAGAAGCACAGCCAGCATCAGTGCCAGAACTTTCCTTAGTCTCCCTCTCATACCGCTTTCCGCCTCCTTCCGCCGGCCTGTGTCCGGCCGGCTGTTTTTCTGCACAAAAAAGCAGCTGTTCTACTTGATTATAAGTATAACAGCTACTTTTTAAAATTTTATGAAGAAAAACACCGGTTTTTACTTATTTTCAGGGCAGGGACCCTCAGAAGGTCAGTTGTCTTCGGAGCGCTCTCCGGTGATGGCGTACTCCACCCACTCCGCAATGTTCGTGGCATGATCGCCGATACGCTCATAATATTTGGTAATCATAAACAGATCCAGAAGCTCCTCACCTCTGCTTCCATCCTCCTGAATCGCGTTCTGAATCTCGCCGCGCACCTTTACAAAGAGCTCATCTACCTCATCGTCACTCTCAATGACCTCTCTCGCAAGCTCCAGATTCAGATCCACATAGGCATTGACACTGTCGGTCACCATCTTCATCGCCACAGTGCCCATCTTGCAGATGTGAAGGAACTGATCCGGCAGTTTCTCATTCATCTGCATGACAATCTCCGCGATATCCGCCGCGTGGTCTCCCACGCGCTCCATATCCGTCACCATCTTCAGCGCCGCAGATATCCGGCGCAGATCTCCGGCCACCGGCTGCTGGCGCAGCAGAAGCTTGATGCACATGGCTTCGATATCCCGTTCCTGCTGATTGATCCGGGCATCTCCATCCATGATCTGCTTTGCAAGCTCCACGTCTCCGTCTGTCAGCGCTCTGGTCGCATCAGAGATCGCCTTCTCGCAGAGACCTCCCATAGCAATCATCTGTGTATGCAGCCTGGAAAGCTGCTCTTCATAATAATCTCTCATAGCTGTCTTTGTTTCTACCTCCCGAGATTTTTATTTGTCTGCCAGCTCCGCGCTCTTATGGACGCCGGTAATGGAGTATACAACCCACTCCGCAATGTTGGTCGCGTGATCGCCGATACGTTCATAGTATTTCGCGATCATCAGAAGATCCAGCATCTGCTCCTGAGAGGCGCTGCTGTTTACCAGACCTTCCGCAAGCCTGTGGCGTATCTCGCTGAATTCGCCGTCCACAATATCATCGGAATTGATGACCTGCCGGGCCAGCTCCAGATCGTCATTGACAAAGGAATTGATGCTGTCTCTCACCATTTTCATGGTAGACTGGGCCATTTTTCCCATACCAAGGGTCTCTGCCGGAGCCTTCAGGGTGCCGGTCTTGATGATCTCCGCAATGTCCGCCGCCTGATCGCCGATACGCTCCATATCGGTAATCATCTTCAGTGCCGCGGAAACCTTCCGCATGTCTGAAGCTACGGGCTGCTGCCTCAGCAGCAGGCGCAGGCAGAGCTCTTCAATGTCTCGTTCCATCTGATCGATCTCCGCGTCCTTGGCGATGATATTTGCAGCGCTCTCCCGGTCCTCCTTCATCAGAGCCTGATAAGTGCCGTCAATCACCGTCTCGCAGAGCGTACCCATGTGAATCAGCATCTCGTGCATTTCTTCCAGCTGTGCGTTAAATACATCCCTCATATCATCAACCGAACCTTCCTGTAATATAGTTTTCTGTTCTCTTATCCCTGGGATTTGCGAACAGATCGCCTGTATTTCCGTACTCTACCGCCTCGCCAAGCAGGAAGAACGCGGTCTTGTCCGAAATTCTGGCTGCCTGCTGCATGTTATGCGTTACGATAATGATTGTATACTTTTCCTTCAGCTCCATGGCAAGGTCTTCAATCTTGGAGGTGGAAATCGGGTCCAGGGCAGAGGTGGGCTCATCCATCAGGATCACCTCCGGCTCCACTGCAAGGGTTCTCGCAATACAGAGACGCTGCTGCTGTCCTCCGGAAAGTCCCAGGGCGCTCTTGTGAAGACGATCCTTTAACTCATCCCAGATAGCCGCCTGGCGCAGACTGCGCTCCACGATCTCATCCAGCTGGGCCTTCTTCCGAATGCCGAAGATTCTCGGTCCGTAAGCCACATTGTCGTACACACTCTTCGGGAACGGGTTGGGCTGCTGGAACACCATTCCCACCCGGTGGCGCAGGGTAATGGCGTCCATATCCTGGTAGATGTCCGTTCCGTCCAGGCAGACCTTTCCTTCGATTTTTACATTTTCCACCAGATCATTCATCCGGTTTAACGTCTTCAGGAAAGTGGATTTTCCGCATCCGGACGGTCCGATAAACGCGGTAATCTCATGCTCCGCTATTTTCATATTTATATTCTTCAGGGCGTGAAAATCACCATAGTGAAGGTTCAGTCCCTCTACGTCAAATTTTACATTCTTTTCTTCCATTTTATTTACGATTCCTTTCCGCTATGCTTCCCGGCATTTCATCAGGTATTTTCACCGGCGTTTTTCTTCGCGATTCTGTGGCTCAGAGCATTGGCTCCGATACTGAAGAGCAGTACCAGAAGCATCAGAACCGCGGAAGACAGGTTGGCCAGCGCTCGATCCTGTCCGTTTACCTGCAGGTTCCAGATCTGAATGGACAGGGTTTCCGCAGGTCTCAGAAGATTCAAAGGACAGGTGGGTGAAGTGATGTCCCAGTTGCCCCATCTCAGGCTGGAACCGGAACCGGTCGTATAAAGCAGTACCGCCGCTTCGCCAAAGCCTCTTCCTGCCGCCAGAATAACACCCGTCATGATTCTCGGAATACAGGCCGGGAGCAGTACGTGGAAGATGGACTGCCATTTGGTGGCTCCAAGCCCCAGGCTCGCCTGATAATAGCCCTCCGGAAGTCCCTTGATCGCGTCCTCTGTGGTCGTGGTAATCAGAGGAAGGGTCAGGATGGAAACAGAAAGGGCGCCTGCCAGAAGGCTCTTTCCCATTCCCATAAATACCAGAAACACCAGATATCCAAACAGGCCGACTACAATAGACGGCAGTGAGGACAGCGTCTCGATACACATTCTCAGGAATCTGGTAAACACACCCTGCTTCGCGTACATGGCCAGATAGATTCCCGCGCACACTCCGATAGGAACTGACACTACCAGAGATACAAATACCAGATAAATCGTGTTAAACAGCTGGTTGCCGATGCTTCCCTTTCTGGCAAACGCAAACATTTCAGGGGAAGCGCCCGCAAACCCGCCGATAATTACCTTTCCTGCAAAAGCAGCCAGCAAAAGGAAGAAGAAAATTGCCACGGCGTAAAACACAACCGTCATTCCCTTATCTACTCCCCTGGCTTTTCTGATTCTGTTTTTCATCGCTTATTTCTTTCCTTTCGCGTCTTTCTTCTCTTTCGCAAGCTGTCTGCTTCCGCAGAAATGAATCAGCCAGATAAACAGAAGAGATACCAAGAACAACAGCAGCGCCATAGTCCAGAGCGCGGACTTCATCTCGCCGCCTTCCATGGCGTTGCCCATCTGAGCGGCAATCTCCGTGGTCAGCGTCTTTGTGGTGGAAAAGATGCTGGTGGGCAGAGCCGTGGTCTGTCCGATAACCATTGCCACTGCCAGGGCCTCTCCAAAGGCTCTCGCAAGACCCATGATGATACCGGAAATAATGCCCGGAGCCGCCGCTGGAATCACAATACGGTAAGTAGTCTGCCATCTCGTGGAGCCAAGGCCGTAGGCAGCCTTGCGGCAGTCATCCGACACGGAACGGATGGCGTCCGCCGCCATTGTGGTAATGGTCGGAAAAATCATCAGCGCAAGCACCAGACCCGCAGCCAGAATGGAGTGTCCCACCTGGCGGTTAAATACGGTCTTGATCGCCGGCACCAGAACCGTAAGTCCTACCCAGCCGTATACAACGGAAGGAATACCCGCAAAGATCTCTACCACCGGGCGGTAAAACTTTTCTCCGAATTTCGGGGAAATCTCAGTCATAAAAATAGCTGAACCCAGAGAGAACGGCGTCGAAATCAGAAGCGCGAGACCACAGGTACACAGCGAGCCGACAATGAAAATCAGGGCTCCCACAGCTCCGCCGCCTTCTGAATTATCCATGGGCTCCCAGTCAGCGGAGCCCAGGAATTCTCCCAGAGAGTGTCCATATACTGTAAAGGTGTCCGAGCCCTTATAGATCAGAAAGGCTCCTATTACAATGGTAAGAATGATGACGAACAGTCCGCCGGCCGTCATCAGTCCCCGCCAGAAATATTCTTTTGAAAACATGCCATAACTTTTATTCTTCTTCATAAAATCTCCTGACTTTCAGATGTCTTCATCCTTCGGCCGTCTCTGCCCGGGAAAAGCTGCCCGCCCGAAGGCCGGCAGCTGTTTCTTCGGCAGAAAAAAGAGCAGGCATTCCGCCCGCTCTTTTACCGGGCGCGGAAAGAAGCTGCTTTTGTACAGCCCTCTCTCCGCTCCGCGCCTTTTAGTGCTCAGTTACTGTCATATTAGCGGAAACGCCGTATCCCAGCTCTTCCATTCTGGGGCCGTAATCGCTGGACATGATGTACTGAAGGAATGCGTTTACAACCTCGTTCGGCTCTCCCTTGGTGTACATATGCTCATAGGTCCATACCGGGTAGGTTCCGTTGTATGTATTCTCCAGAGTCGGCTCTACGCCATCGATTGCTACAGTCGCAACTCCCGGGTCACCGGTCAGATAGGAGAGTGCCACATATCCGATAGCTCCCTTGGTATCCTTTACATTCTGAAGCAGTACTCCGGAATCATCTGTCTCCATAGAAGCATTGGAAGCTTCCTCATTGCCGTCCAGAGCGTACTGCTGGAAGGTAGCTCTTGTACCGGAAGATGTCGGTCTGGTTACCAGAACGATGTCCTCGTCCGGTCCGCCAACCTCGCTCCAGTTGGTGGTCTCACCTGTGAAGATGGAAATCAGCTGATCCTTGGTCAGGCTTGTTACGCCAGCCTCAGCTACATCCGGGTTTACAATCGGAGCCATGGTGATAACACATACCTGATGGTCTACCAGCTCAGCTGCCTGGTCTGCCTCCAGCTTATCCTCAGCCGGAACATCAGAGTTTCCGATATCTACAGTTCCCTCGGAAACCTGCTTTAATCCCTCTCCGGAGCCGCCTGCGTCAATGGTGATTGCCACATCCGGATAAAGCTCTGCAAATGCGTCTGCTGCGTCATCAGCCAGCGGCTTCAGCGCAGAAGAACCTGCTGCTGTAATAGTTCCGGACAGATCCGCTGCCGGCTGCTCAGCCGCGTCAGCTGTCTCCTCAGTGGAATCTGCCGCATCTGCTGTCTCATTTGTTTCTGTTGTCTCAGTTGTCGCTGCGTCATCCGCTCCGCCGCCGCAGCCTGCCAGCATAGCAGCGCACAGAGTAACAGCTGTTAAAATGCTCACTACTTTCTTTTTCATAATTTCTTCTCTCCTTCTGGCCCGTGACCTTATGGGCCTCATTCTGTTCTTCCTCAGGGCTTTTCTCCTGCCCTGCTTTTTTATCTTAAAGTTCAAATGTTAAGTCTAAAAGCATATTCAGGTAAAGCTTATGTAAAGGAATCGTTAGGTATTTGTTGATTTCCCCCATCCCACTATGCTATAATAGGAATGTCGCCGGGTGACGGTTCCTGCTTATTTCTGTCGTCCGGAGAACCCTTCTGTTCCTTATAAGAAGGGAAGTCTTTTTATTTTTCTATATTTTTCGGAGGTCGTTATGGACTTATCTATGGAGTACTTTCTTGCACAGGTGACATCCAATCCCCTGCTGCTGATTGCGGTTCTGCTCACACTGGGCGTCATTCTCGTCAATGGATGGACAGACGCGCCGAATGCCATCGCCACCTGCGTGGTAACCCGGTGCATGCCGGTGAGAGCCGCTATTCTTATGGCCGCAGTCTTCAATTTTCTGGGCGTTTTCCTTATGAGTATGCTGAACGCTACCGTAGCAGAGACCATCACAAAGATGGTAGACTTCGGTACCAATTCCCATGAGGCTATTGTCGCTTTAAGCGCCGCCCTTTTTGCCATCGTCGTATGGGCTGTCCTCGCCTGGTATTTCGGCATTCCCACCAGCGAGAGCCACGCGCTGATCGCAGGCCTGACCGGAGGCGCCATCGCTCTCCACGGCGGTCTGGATGGCGTAAACGGAAGCGAATGGATTAAAGTCATCTATGGTCTGATTATTTCCGTGGTGCTCGGTTTTGTCCTGGGCTTTCTGATCTGCAAATGCGTGGTTCTGATTTTCCGAAACGTGGAACGGCAGAAGACAGAAGGCTTTTTCCGGGGCGCTCAGATCTTCGGAGCCGCCTGCATGAGCTTCATGCACGGTGCGCAGGACGGCCAGAAATTCATGGGCGTTATCCTGCTGTGCCTGCTTCTTGTAAACGGAAGCAGCCCGGATGCCGAGATCGCGGTACAGATGCCGATCTGGCTGATGCTCCTCTGCTCTCTGGTTATGGGTCTGGGAACATCCATCGGCGGTAAAAAAATCATCAAATCCGTGGGTATGGATATGGTAAAGCTGGAGAAATACCAGGGCTTTTCCGCTGACATTGCAGCTTCTCTTTCGCTGCTTTTCAGCTCCGTATTTGGTATTCCGGTATCCACCACTCACGCCAAGACCACGGCAATCATGGGCGTAGGCGCCGTGAAGAGGCTTTCCGCCATCAATTTCGGCGTGGTAAAGGACATGGGCCTGACCTGGATTCTGACTTTCCCAGGCTGCGGCTTTATCGGATTTCTGATGACCAAGCTCTTTATGTGGCTGTTTTAATCGGGAATAAATTTATCCATAATCGGGAAATTTTTTTATAATAATGAAAGGGAGAAACCAATGGCAAACAAAGCAGATCGTCAGTATTTTGAAAATTTTATCGAGGCTTCTGACTATACCTGTCAGGCCTCCAGGTACCTGGTGGAATGCCTGAACAGCTTCAATCTGGACAACATCAAATCCATGCTGGATACTATGCATGAATTCGAGCATAAGGGAGATGACAAGCATCATGAAATGTCAGCCATGCTTGCCAAAGCCTTTGTTACCCCGGTAGACCGGGAAGACCTGGCCATGATCAGCCAGAGCATCGACGAGGTGCTGGACAAGCTGGAGGAAGTGCTGCAGCGCTTTTACGTGGACCAGATCCGCACCATTATTCCGGATGCAATCACCTTTGCCGGAAAGCTCATGAACTGCTGCGAGCTCCTGAAGGGAATCATGGAAGAATTCATCAATTTCAAGAAGCCCGCAAAGCTTCACGAGATGGTCATTAAGCTGAACCAGATCGAAGAAGACTGCGACATCTTATATCTGGAAGCTACTTTGAATATCCGCCAGCACTGCACAGATGTGATTGACGTTATTTCCTGGCGCGAGATCTTCGATTATATGGAAGACTGCGCAGATGCCTGCGAGCATGTGGGAAATTATGTGGAGCTGGTAGTGCTGAAAAACACCTGAGAAAATGTGAACTTTAAGAGGCCTCTGCAATTTTCTATATCTCGTGTCCGGACGTCTCGCGAACGGCTGTATGTTTCCGGACGGACTAAAAAACAGTCCGCCTGAATCATACAGCCGTTCGCAGGAAGCCGCAAGGTGAATTGCCGCAACGCGGCAAGAGAAAGCACCCTGGGGTGGACACTGAGATAACAGAAAACCGCAGAGGCTTTTTACATTTCAGATTTTCTCCCACCAATCGCCAGCGGCAGGAACTCTCTATATAAGCTCTATATGAACTACATCTGATATTTCTGTTATTTTTCTGCAATTCCTGCCCCGATTCCAAAATCAAGCACTGCCCGAAGCAGTGTAAATGACATTTCATTCTGCGGAAGCAGTATTCAGTTTCCGGAAAATATCCGCAAGGTGAATTGCCGCAGCGGGGCAAAAGAAACCCGCGATCTGTGTTTTGAAAAATTCCAAGTTTTCATACTGCTGGTTCCATGGGTTTTACACACTTGCTTCTGCCTTTCTCCAGGTGTTCCAGCCGGAAAGGGCAGCGCACACAAGGATACAGGCTGAAATGCCGGCAGGTATGAACAGCATGCCGTACCAGTCCTGCAGAATTCCTGTCATGACCAGGAACATCGGCGTTCCTGAAGCCAGCAGATACCCTGCGCCGTTAAACAGGAGCCGGAGCAGCAAAGGGGCTGTCCAGAACGCCAACGTCAGGACGACTGTATGGAAGGCTGTTTTCTGATGGGCTGACACACAGAGGGTCAGGGCGCAGATCGTAAAAATCGCCAGCAGATCCAGACTCAGCATCAAAAGGACGATAGCTCCGGCAGGCATTGTAGTGACCGGGAATGACGGAGTGACATAGAACGATATCAGCACTGTTCCGCTCATACATTTCCCGCCGCCAAAGCCATATACGGCACCCACAGTCAAGAATAAAAAGCTCACAATGACAATATATATGAGAACCGCCGCTGTAAATGCGGCCATTATTTTTGCCAGAGTGTCTTTTTCTCTTCCATTTCTGCTTGTAAAAAGCAGCGCGGACATTCTGGTCTGATGCTCTTCCGAAAATACCGGAGAGACCACGGCCACAACCAGAGCGCTTCCCAGAATCATTCCCAGCTGAAGAAGATCCGCAAAGACCGTCCAGCCTTTTGCATAATCCAGAATTGCATCTCTGCCGCCTTTCCCAGATCCGTTTCCTGAAGCGGCCGCAGACCGGTCGAAATCTGATAGTCCTCCCAATCCCTCATATACCCGTTTCCAAGATATTCCGTCACAAATCCATTCAGATAATTTTCATCCCGAAAACCGCCGTAATTCTCTTCTATCTGTGAGGGAAATCCATATTTATCAATAATCCTGCGGGCCTTTTCATCTGTCAAAACACCTTTGAAATCCTCTGTAATTTCCCTGTCTCTGCTGACCGCTTCCAGCCCCGTATACAGCGTCCCGTCAATCGTGCTTCTCTCTTCCCCCACACATACCAATATAAAATAGGCGGCAAGAATTCCCAGTACAGCTGCCAGGCTGATCCAGAACATTTTCTTATACAGCAATTTATATAATTCCATCTTGTACAGTCTCATATCTATTCCTCCAGTCTGCTCCTCCAGACAAAAGCATTTTGTCCCGCTAAAAAAACGATGTCTGTATTTATGGTCTCATATAAATAACGTCTGAATCACTTAAAAAGATGAAATCAGCTGCTTTTTACTGTGTACAGCTTCTAGGCAAAATAACAGCGGCCTTTTTTGCTGTGTACAGCTTCTGCGCAAAATAACAGCGGCCTTTTTTGCTGCTTACATGTCCGGCTCTTCATGGACACCTGTATGATTCAGGCGGACTGTTTTTTAGTCCGTCCGGAAGCATACAGGTGTCCATGAGGTGTCCGAACATAGAGCAGCAACAAGGCCGCCTCTCTTTTACACAAATTTATACCCCATTCCCCGCACCGTCTGGATGTACTGGGGATGATCCGGGTCTTTTTCAATCTTCTTCCGCAGATTCCGCACATGCACATCTACCGTCCGGGTCTCTCCGGAATATTCATAGCCCCAGATCAGCTCCAGCAGCTGCTCACGGGTGAAGACACGGTTGCGGTGGCTGGCCAGCAGATAAAGAAGCTCAAATTCCTTCAGGGACAGCGTGATGGGATTTCCGTCTACGGTCACCTCGCGGGCCGTGTTGTTGATCATCAGGTCTCCGATCAGAATTTTGTCCTCAGGCTGGGACTCTATCTTTTCCAGAGAACTTCTCCGCAGCAGAGCCTTGACCCTTGCCAGAAGCTCACGGATGCCAAAGGGTTTGCTCAGGTAATCGTCCGCTCCCATTTCAAGACCCAGGACCTTGTCGATCTCCTCGCCCTTGGCAGTCAGCATAATCACAGGCATCGCTGTGAGGACCGGATCGGAGCGCATGGTCTTCAGCACCTCGATTCCATCCATCCCCGGCAGCATATAGTCCAGAATCACCAGATCCACCTGCATGGTTTTCATAATCGCAAGTCCCTTTTCTCCGGTCTCCGCGCGCAGCACATCATATCCGCCCTTTTCCAGATTGTATTCCAGCAGATCCAGAATATGTTCTTCATCATCGATCGTCAGTATTACCTTTTTCGCCATAATCTACTTCCTTTTCCTTCCTTATCAATAAGGCAGCTTTACTGTAAACTCTGAGCCGACGCCGGGCTTGCTTGTGACCTCGATTGTTCCATTGTACAGCTCCACAATATGCTTTACAATGGAGAGTCCCAGGCCTGTGCCTCCCTGGGCCTTCGATCTGCCCTTGTCTACCCGGTAAAACCGCTCAAAAATGCGGTCAAGCTGTTCTTCCTCCATACCGATGCCTGTATCTGAAATTTCCATCACCAGCTGGCTGGCCGTACTTCTGCAGGTGACCGTCACGGCTCCAAATTCCGTAGCTTTCAGCCCGTTGTCCACCAGGTTAATCAAAAGCTGTTTCAGCCGGTCCCGGTTGCAGCTGTAAGGACGGACCGACGGGTCCGGATGGAAAATCAGCCGCACATGCTCCTTCACTTTTGGCTGAAGCAGATCAATCACCTCTGTGATCACTGCGTTTACGTCACAGGGCTCCCGTTTCGTGTCTTTCCTGCTCTCAATCTCAGAAAGCAGAAGGGTATCGCTGATCAGGTTGCTCAGCCGGTCGGATTCTATCTCGATAATATCCAGAAATTTGTGGGCGATCTTCGGATCCTCAATGGCTCCTGCCTTCAGCGTCTCCACAAAGCCTTTAATGGAAGTCAGCGGAGTCTTCAGCTCATGGGTCACATTGGAAACAAACTCCCGGCGCATGTTTTCCACCTTTTTCATGGCAAGCACATATTTTCGGAAATACATGCCCAAAGACAGGATCAGGGCTGCCAGAATGACTATTGCCACAAGTGTGGAACGCACAAATTCATCATCCATATCCTCCAGCTCCTGCAGCGGAATCGCCGTGCGGATAACGCCGTGAAAATCCCCGCTCTCCACCGGCACAGCGCAGTAACAGTAATCCACATCAAAGGTATCTGAACGGCGGATGATGCTGTTGCTCTCTCCCTGAAGAGCCTTCTGCACTTCCTCCCTGTCCAGATGATTGTCCATCAGTTCTCCGGCTCCCCGGGACTCACCCAGTACATTGCCTTCCGCGTCAATCACAGTGATGCGGATATCATACTCCTGCGCATAACCGTCCGCAAACTGCTCAAACGCGTTTTCTTTCCCCTGACCTCCGCTCTGTCCGGCTACATCCTCCGCCAGAAACAGATCCTTCAGCAGCTCTGTCTGGGTCAGATAGCTTCTTTCACTGTGATGCTCCAGATATCTGAAGCCATTGGTCCAGAACGCGTATTCAAAAGCCAGCAGCGCTACCACCGCGGCGATTACATAGCCTATCAGAACTTTTTTCTTCAACCCTTTTTACTCCTCTCCCTCATCTGCCACATAACCTACGATGTTGTTGGCATGATCCGAAATCCGTTCAAGATTGCTGAGCATATCCAGGAAAAATACCCCTCTCTCCGCAGAGCACTCATTTCTCGCCAGACGGTCGATATGCTCGGTCCTCAGATCCTCTTCCATATCGTCTATCTCATCCTCGATCTGAATCACCTGCTGCACATAAGCCATCTTTTCCGTCTCTCTGGCCAGTACAGCTGCCTTCACAGAGTCCATGGCAAGAGTAGTGATCTGCTCAAAGCCCTGCATGGCGTTCTGTGAAAAGCTCAGGCCTTCCTGTATCATTTTTTCAGCCAGCTCGGCAATATTGTCACAGTGATCACTGATCCGTTCCATATCACTGACGGTATAAAACAGATCATTTACTACCAGACGCTGATGATCGGTCAGAGAGCCCTTGCTGATCTGCGCAAGATACTCTGCCATCTGTTTCTCATATTCATTCATCGTCTCTTCTATTTTAAAGGCACGGTCCACCTGCTTCTGATTTCCGGTGCGCACCGCGTCAAAAGCTGTCTCCATATGAAACAGCGCCAGTTCTCCCATGCGGACCGTCTCTTTGACAGCGCCCTCCAGCGCGAAAGACGGGGATTCCAGAAGCCGCGCGTCCAGATGGGGAAGCTCGCAGCTCACATCCTCCGCTTCCTCTTCCTTTGGCGCGTGATCCTTAACCAGGATTCCTGAAAGCTTCACCAGCTGATTTCCAAAGGGATAGAGAAGTATCGTGTTCAGCACATTAAACACCGTATGGAACACGGAAATCCCCACGCTGTTCACCTGAGAAACAGCCCAGGTTCTGTTGAAGGAAAAGATTACAAACATTCCGATGCCAAACACCACTGCTCCTATCACATTGAAAAGCAGATGAATGACAGCGGCTCTTTTCGCTGTCCTGTTTGTCCCAAGGCTGGAAAGAAGGGCGGTCACACAGGTGCCGATATTCTGTCCCAGCGTAATAAACACCGCGGAGCTCCAGCTTACCATGCCATTGGCCGCCAGCGTCTGAAGAATTCCCACAGAGGCTGATGAACTCTGGATCACGGCCGTAACCACCAGTCCGGCAAGAATTCCAAGCACCGGATTGCTTCCCAGAATGCGGAAGGCTTCAGCAAACACAGGCGCCTCCCGGTAAGGCGTAATGGAATCAGACATAAAGCTCAGACCCACAAACAGCACGCCGAATCCAATCAGGATCTCGCTGATATCCTTCACCTTTTCTTTTCTGGCAAAGAGAAGCATAAACGCTCCGATTCCAATCAGAAGCGGGGCAAAAAATTCCGGCTTGAGCACAGTTCCCCACTCGCTCATGGACACCAGCCATGCGGTGATGGTGGTTCCGATATTGGCTCCCATAATCACGCCTACTGCCTGAACCAGCGTCATCAGGCCGGCATTTACAAAGCCTACCACCATGACTGTGGTAGCGGAACTGCTCTGAATGATGGCCGTCACCCCTGCTCCCACGAGAATTCCCATCAGCCGGTTTTTCGTGAGGAACTCCAGAAGATGCTTCATCCGGTTTCCCGCAGACTTCTGCAGACCGTCAGCCATCACATTCATTCCATATAAAAACATTCCAAGACCGCCTACAAAGCGGAACAGCATTTCAATATGTTCCATGTCAAATCTCCTCCGTAGTATTATAGTCTCTCATGTTAAGTACATTATCAAGGATGTGTAAAGTCTAATCGCACTTTATGTAAAGTTCTTGTAAACTCATGACATTTCCTTTACATAGTCTTAACGATTGATGCTCCGGAGGAATCTGGAGAGCCTTGTTCATATTTTATTCATATATCTTTTAAAAATCGTTAAACAGATAATCATACCTCATTCATTTTCCTTCCATATAATAAGACCATAAGATAAAGGAAAAAGCAATACCCCTTAAATAAGCCAATTACCTTTTTTGAATAAACTTTTTCATAATAAATGCCAGGCAGAGCAGCTGCCTGGCATCCTCCCATTTTAC
>CALWAZ010000176.1 GCA_944375725.1 uncultured Merdimonas sp.
CAGACAGAGGAAGGCTTATGAAGCGTAAAATCGGAACAGTTTGTATGACTCTGGGGGCAGTGCTGATCCTTGCGGCGCTGTCCCTGTTCCTGTGGAACCGCTGGGAGGACAGCCAGGCCGGCGTCTCTGTGGAGGTGATTCTGCCTCAGGTCATTGAACAGGTGGAGGAAGACGCCGGAACCGCTGATCCTTACAGCAAGGAGATGCCGGAGGCGGAAGTGGATGGGTACGAGTATATTGGGTATCTTTCCATCCCTTCTCTGGGGCTGGAGCTGCCGGTAATGAGTGACTGGAGCTATCCCCAGCTTCGGATTGCTCCCTGCCGGTACTGCGGCTCTGTAAAGACGGAAGATCTGGTCATCGCTGCCCATAATTATTCCCGGCATTTTGGAAATATCAAAAATCTGCCCCCGGGAGCAGAAGTGTATTTTACGGAAATGGATGGGACTGTCACAGCCTATGAAGTGGCAGAGACGGATACCTTAAATCCCACAGCGGTGGAGGAGATGACAGACAGCGGTTATGCCCTGACCCTTTTCACCTGCACCTACGGCGGCCAGAGCCGTGTCACGGTCCGGTGCAGTCTTTTGGAGGGGCAGCAGGACGCGGAGCCATAAGACAGACGGAATGGGAAGACATAAAGGAGCGTAAAATATGGAGCAGAGAAAACAGCTGTACAATAGAATCGCGGCCGGACAGCGGATTCGGAGCTGCCGGGAAAGGCTTGGCCTGTCCCGCCGGAGAATGGCGGAACAGATCGGAAAGGCGGAAAAATATTACGCGGACATCGAGCGGGGCTACTGCGGAATGTCCCTGGAGACTATGATTGAGATCTCGGAATGCCTGGGCATCACCCTGGATTACATGATTTTCGGGGAAGGGGACAGACAGGAGCTGGCGGATGATTCCAGAAGAATCCTGTTCAGCCTGGGAAAATGTGATGAGAAGACGCGGAAAAAGGCTGTAGAGCTTCTTCAGGTCTATCTGGCGGAATAAATTAAATTAAAGGAAGAATAACCGGGCACGGGAAATGCTATATTCCTGATGTCCGGTTATTTGTGGCCCGGATTTATGGGGCGAGCCATTGATTTTATCTGTTTTCTCAGGAAGCGCTAAAAAGATGCACAAAAATGGAATGATATTTTTGGTAAGTATTTCGGCACTTCTGCGTTGACAGAGGAAAGAAAGGAACTTATAATACAACTAAATTGAATGTATAAAATAATGTATATTGGAAAGGGGGAGGCCATTTGAGAAATGATGACAGGCAGGTTCTGTATCAGAAAAAGGGTGTCACCATCAGCAATGTGGCGGCCAGTCTCCTTTCCAGAAATGCAGGCGACCGGATTCCACCCATATCCTATTACCAGGAAGAGTATGGGGTTTCCAGGGGAACCATTCAGAATGCGTTCCGTTATCTGAAGGAGACCGGAGCTGTGGAACTGGTCTCTCACGGGCATATGGGTACTTATATAGAAAAAATTGATTATGTGAAGCTTCAGGACTGTACCCTGTCCAGGGAGATGCTGGGAATCATGCCGCTGCCTTATTCCAGAACCTATGAAGGTTTTGCTACAGCCATTTATGATCAGCTGAAGGATTATCGGTTTAATATGGCCTATGCCAGAGGAGCTGTGGGAAGAATTCAGCTGGTAGAGGCGGGGACGTACCAGTTTGCGGTGTGTTCCCAGTACGCGGCTGAGAATGCCATCAAAGAAGGAAAAGAGATAGAGATTGTCCTGAATTTTGGCCCCGGCAGTTTTCTTTCCAGACATGTGCTGATCCTTGGAGAAAAGTTTTCATCTGGTATCCAGGATGGCATGCGTGTAGCGTATGACAGAGATTCGCTGGATCAGAAGGGCATTACCGAGAACCTGATCCGAGGGAAAATGGTGCATCTGGTGGATATCCGGGTCCAGCAGACGCTGTCCGCCATAGGGGATGGAGTCATTGATGCCGGCGTCTGGAACTATGACGATATTATTGAAAACCAGTCAGAAGGACGGTTTCATGTGGAGTTTCTGGAGGACGATGAATACAACAGCAGATTTTCCACAGCTGTAATTGTGATTCAAAAGGGAAATTCCTCACTGGAACAGTTTTTGAAGAAGAATATCCGGATAGAATACACATTAAAAATCCTGGATAAGGTCAGAAAGCAGAAAATGCGTCCGTTTTACTAAGGCGCATTGCTTTTATGGGGGAATACACAAAAAAATGTATATTAAAGGAAAACCCCGTTTGCGCAGGTTCCAATATTCTTTTATGCATCAATATACAAAAAAATATATATTCGGCGAAAGGAGGGAAATTTTGTGAAGGAAATACTGTATGAAAGGATTGCAATACTGGAACAAAACGGAGTGATCAGTGCAAAGGCAGCCGCTTATTCCAGACATGTAACAGACCTGATTCTTGCTGAAAATAAAGACGTGTCTCAGGATAAGATGGAGATGTTTATTACACATCTCGCAATGGCCGCTCAGAGAGCTGAAGAAGGGGCAGAGGAAAATCCCATGGATGAGGCTCTGCTGGAAAGCATGAAGGAAGAGCCGGCTTATGAGAAAGCGCTGAAACTCCGGGACCGCATTCTTGCGGAGACGGATATTGTATTTCCCAAGACGGAACAGGACTTCTTGTCCGTTCATTTATGCAATCTTTTATCGTAAAGGAGGGAAAAGGATGAAGATTGTGGTAGGAGGGCAGATCGATAAGGACGATATTGCCGCGATTGTAAAGAAAGAGCTTGGCGATCAGGCAGAGGTGACAGTGAAAGGAGACCTGGACGCTACCATGGGCATGAAAGCCGGCACCTACGATTATTATGTGGGAGCCTGTAACACAGGCGGCGGCGGAGCCCTTGCCATGGCCCTTGCAATTCTGGGAAAAGCCAAATGCGCGACGCTTTCCATGCCGGGTAAGATCCGCAGCGATGAGGAGATTCGGCAGGAAGTGAAGGATGGAAAGGTTGCGTTCGGCTTTACCGCCCAGCACAAGGACGCAGTGCTTCCGGTGCTTTTAAAGGCACTGACTGATAAAGAAGGAGGATTGTTATGAGGTACATAATCATCGCGCTGATAGGCGCTCTTGCATCTGTATTGTCAAACCAGGGTATCGCCGTATTCAATGACGGCTTCCGTCCCATCGTAGGACAGTATTTCAACAAAGAGATTTCCAGAAAAGAGCTGGCAGCTATGAGCTTTGCCATCAGCTTCGGTCTGGTAATCGGCTATGGTATTCCCACATCGATTGCGGCAAGCATTATTTTGATTCACTGCCTGCTGCTTACGACAGATATTATCGGTTCTTTCTGTCCGGATACCAAGGTGGGTATGATTATCTCCGCGGTAATCGGTGCCATCTATGGCCTGGCTATTCTGGCAGGACTGGAGTTCATCGTAAATCTGTTTGCGATGATGCCCTATAACTTTACCAGCGACCTGGGAAGTGTATCTACCTATGTAACCGTAGCCTTTGCAGTATTCCCGGCAGTAGGCGTGGCATATCAGCACGGCTTCAAAAAGGGAACCATCACGGCTGTGGTATCTGTGGCTGTCTACTACTTAATTAAGAAATTTGGCGTATTCTCCATCGGAGCTTCCACCGTATCTCTGAACGCGGAAGGAATGGCGATGCTGGCCGGTATGATCATGATGATCGTGTTTGCGGCACAGGTAAAGGGCGATTCCAACAGCAACGAGGCTCTGGCCCAGGGATTCAGCGGCAATGTATCGAGAATCCGTAAGAACTGGTTCCTGCTGGCCATCATGGGCGGTTTGATTGCGGCTGGCACAAGTATGTCCATCATAGCCGGCGACCCGGCTTCCCTGGCTCTTCTGGCTGAGGGTGAATATATGAATGCGGCTCTGACAGCTCTGGCTCGTGCCATCGGTTTCATCCCGCTGGTATTTACCACTGCGATTGTCACAGGTGTATACGGCGCGGCCGGATGTACCTTTGTATTTGTAGTAGGTCTTCTGCTTCACGGCAATCCCATCGTGGCCTTCATCGTAGGTGTGCTGGTTATGGTTGTGGAGATCCTGCTGATCAACCTGTTTGCGAAGGGAATGGATAAGTTCCCGGGTGTAAAGGACATGGGCGAGTATGTGCGTACTTCCATGAACAAGGTACTTGAGGTAGCTCTTCTGGCAGGCGGTATCGTTGCGGCTGAAACCATGTCTGTGGCAGCTTCCGGTTATTCAGGAATTGGCGCTTTGTTTGTAATCGGCGCGTTCCTGCTGAACAAGAAAGCCAAGAAGCCGATCGTGGATCTGGCAGTAGGACCTGTGGCATGTATTATCTTTGGAATTCTGCTGAACCTTCTTCTGGTAATCGGACTGATTGCGGTACCGGCAGCAGGCTAAAGTGCAGGTGATATGATGGAACAGTATGCCAAGAAGACATTTCTGGCGCTGAAAAATCCATACCATACGGTTGAGAAGGTATATCCGAATGTCATCAATAAGGTAAGGACAGCTTGGGAAAAACTCGGATATGCCTTCTACACCGGATATAAGCAGACTGCTTCCATTCCAGACAGCTTAATGGAAAGAATGGAAGCGGGAGGCTTTCTGACTCATACCCGGGATCGGATGGCGCTGGGAGGACGGGCTGTGGATCTGCGGCTTGTAAATCCTCTGACAGGGCGGCCCATGACAGGCTCCAGCAGCGGAACGGCATTGAATGTATTTTACAGAATCAACGACCTGGGTGTGGGAACGGACGGAGGAGGCTCCGTGCTTGCTCCGGCCGCAGCCCTGAATCTGTATGGTTTTATTTCGCCTCTGATAGAGGAAGAGAATATGAGGCGTTTTCAGAAAGAATCTACAGACGGCATTTCCTTTTCGCCGTCCATAGGGCTGATTGCCAGAGACATGGATATACTGGAAAAAGCAGCCGGAGCTGCGTTGGGACTGGAACTGCAGAAACAGGAAAAGCAGGGAGAGCAGACGCCGGAATACAAAATTGTGGAGACGGGAGAGGACCTGGATATTTATGGACCGCGGGAAGAGCTGATAGAGTATGTCAGGAAAACGGTCAGAGAAGGCATAATTCTGATATC
>CALWAZ010000177.1 GCA_944375725.1 uncultured Merdimonas sp.
ATTAATAAAGTAATCCACACTTCATTCCAGATTTGATTCATGGCTGTCAGATCTGCTTCTCTGTAAGCTCGTATATGTATGTCCTGTATCTTCATAGGCTTGATTCCTTTCCGGCAGGCGTTCCGCCTGTGTTTTCCGGCTTCCAGTATACCTCTGGAAAAAGTCCGCTGTCAATGGGACAAAGAAGGTCCTTGATTTTTTCCTTTACCCACAGGCGGAAAAGGTATAAAATAGAACGGGAGAAAAAGCAGAATGGGAGGACGTTATGTTTTTTTCGATTCATGACAAGGAGATCAGGGAGATTACGCTGGAGCAGCTGGATGAGCATGATATCTGCGTGGGATATCTTACCCTGGACGAGCTGCGGAAGTGCTACAAGGAGCTGGGACTTTCCGAGGTGGCGGTCAAGGACTGCATGACGGATTTTACACATTTTCGGACGAGTATAGATGTGTATGATGAGTTCAGCTTCGGCATGATCAATATTGTGGATATTCTGAACTTGAGCAGCCGGAGAAACCGGATTGGTTTTTTTATCAAAAAGAATCTGTTCATTGTAGTGAAAATCATAGACAAAGGAGACAGCATCCGTCAGATGTTTCTGGATGCCATCGGAAGATTCCGTCAGAACGCTACCATGGAGAAAGTGGTATACGGTGTGCTGGAGCGTCTGCTTTCCAGCGGAAACAGGGGCCTCGTTATGACAGAGCGGCAGATTCTTGCCATGGAGCGAGAGGTTGTGGGTGGAAAGACAGACCGGGAGCTGAATACGGAAATCTTCGAGCTGCGCAACCGGCTTTCTACTTTGAAAAACTATTATGAGCAGCTGATTGATGTGGGTGAGACACTGCAGGAGAACGAGAATGATCTGTTTGAAGAGGAGGATCTGCGGTATTTTAAGATTTTCACGGACAAGGCGGAGCGTCTGAGCAATAATACCCAGCTTCTCTGTGATAATCTGATTCATCTGCGGGAGGCGCTGGATGCTGCGCTGAATTACAACCTGAACAACACCATGAAGCTGTTTACAATGGTGACGATTATCTTCCAGCCTTTGACGCTGATTGTGGGCTGGTATGGCATGAATTTCACCAATATGCCGGAGCTTGGCTGGAGATTCGGCTATCTCTATGTGATCATTCTGAGCATAGCTGTGGTAGGCGGAATTCTCTACTATTTTAAGAAAAAGAAGTACATGTAAGGACGAAAAGCAATGAAGACAAGTGATTTTTATTATGACCTTCCCCAGGAGCTGATTGCACAGGATCCCCTGGAGGACAGAAGCAGCTCCAGGCTGCTGGTTCTGGATCGGAAAACGGGAGAGATGGAGCACAGGGTGTTTCGTGACATTGTGGAATATCTGAACCCGGGAGACTGCCTGGTGGTCAATAACACCAAAGTGATTCCTGCGCGTCTGATGGGTGTCAAAGAAGATACGGGAGCCGGAATCGAGGTGCTGCTTCTGAAACGGAAGGCGGACAATGTGTGGGAGACATTGGTGAAGCCTGGAAAGAAAGCCAGACCCGGCGCGCGCATCGTGTTTGGAGAGGGGCTTCTGAAGGGTGAGGTTTTGGAGGTAGTGGAGGAAGGCAACCGGCTGATCCGCTTTGAATATGAGGGAATCTTTGAGGAGATTCTGGACAGGCTGGGACAGATGCCTCTGCCGCCGTATATTACCCATCAGCTGAAGGATAAAAACCGTTACCAGACGGTCTACGCGGAGCATGACGGCTCTGCCGCCGCGCCTACGGCCGGCCTTCATTTGACGCCGGAGCTTTTGAAGGAAATTGAAGCAAAGGGCGTGAAGCTGGCTCACGTGACCCTTCATGTGGGACTGGGCACCTTCCGGCCGGTGAAGGTGGAAGATGTGACTCAGCATCATATGCACTCGGAATTTTATATTGTGGAAGAAGAGCAGGCAAAGCTTATCAATGATACGAAGGCGGCCGGCGGCCGGGTGATCTGCGTGGGAACTACCAGCTGCCGTACACTGGAGTCTGCCACAGGGGAGGATGGCGTCCTGCGGGCAGGAAGCGGCTGGACGGATATTTTTATTTATCCTGGCTACCGTTTCAAGATCATGGACGCACTGATCACAAATTTCCATCTGCCGGAGTCCACCCTTCTAATGCTGGTATCGGCATTTGCGGATAAGGAAACGATCATGAAAGCTTATGAGGAGGCTGTAAAGGAGAGATACAGATTTTTCTCGTTCGGGGATGCGATGTTTATCAAATAGAGAAAAAGAAAAGAGGAGAATGCCATGCAGAAGATAAAGTTAATTGCTCTGGATCTGGATGGGACTGCTCTTGATGAGAACAGCCATCTTCCGGAGCGGACAAAAAGGATATTGGAACAGGCGGCGGAAGCCGGAATCTATTTGATCGTGGCCAGCGGACGGGCGTACAGTTCTCTTCCGGCAGAGGTGATGAAAATCCGGGGACTTACCTGTGCGATTACCTCCAATGGAGCTGCTGCTTATGATTCGGAGAGCGGAAAGAGGAGTTTTTCCTGCCCGATGGAAGAGGATAAGGTGGAAGAGCTTCTGAGAGAGCTGGAAGAAGAACCGGGGACGGCAATCGAGGTATTCTGGGAGGGAGATCCCTATGCAGGCAGACGTTTTCTGGATAATCCGGTTCACTATGGGGCGCCGGACAGGGCAGTGTCTTATCTGCAGAGGACCCGGACTCCCGTGGAGGATATTTATGCATTTGTGCGGAGACATAAGAAAGATCTGGACGCCCTGGATATCATCTGTGATGGGCCTCTGGATAAAGCAGAGTGGTTTGCGAAGCTGGAAAGAATCGGGGGATTCTATGTGACATCCTCTACCCATTACCGCCTGGAGATCTCCAATCAGAACAGCGGCAAAGGAGCAGCTCTCCGGGAAGCTGCGGCCCGTCTGGGTGTCAGCATGGATGAGGTGGTTGCTTTCGGAAACGCGGAAAATGATGTGGATATGCTGAAAAGCGCCGGCCTGGGTGTGGCAGTGGCAAACAGCCCGGAGAGCGTAAAACGTCAGGCGGACCGGATCGCCCCTGCCAACACAGAGGAGGGAGTGGCTCAGGTTCTGGAAGAAATTCTGTTTAAATCCTGATAGAATTCCGGATAAGAAATATTGACGCACTCGGCGTCCCGGATTTCCGTCTCTCCGTCCGCGTTCAGAGCGGCTATGGCGAAGGACATGGCAATCCGGTGATCGAGACGGCTGTCTACGGCGGCTCCCCGTAAGGGGCGGCCGCCTTCTATGATCAGGCCGTCTTCTGTGGCGGTGACCTGGGCTCCCATGGCGGTAAGGTTTTCAGCCATGGCGTCAATCCGGTTGGATTCCTTGACCTTCAGTTCGGCCGCGTCCCGGATGACTGTGGTGCCGCTGGCGAAGCATGCCATGACAGCGATGACCGGCAGCTCGTCAATAAGGGTAGGAATCAGGCTTCCTTCGATGACACAGCCCTTCAGGGAAGAAGTACGCACAAGCAGATCGGCAGCCGGTTCCCCTTCTCCGGACGGATAGGGCAGTACGGTGAGGTCCGCGCCCATCATACGGCAGACCTGCAGGATGCCGTTCCGCGTGGGATTGATTCCCACGTTCCGAATCAGAAGCTCGGAATCCGGCGTAATACAGGCCGCCGCGATAAAGTAGGCGGCAGAGGAAATATCGCCGGGAACTGTGATTTCCTGTCCGGAAAGAGAAGGCTCCGGCCAGATTGTGGCGGTAGTGCCCTCGGTCTGTACTTTTGCTCCGAACTGGCGGAGCATCAGCTCTGAGTGGTTTCGGGAAAGGGCCGGCTCTGTGACGCTGGTGGGGCTGTCCGCGTAGAGCCCCGCCAGAAGAATAGAGGATTTCACCTGGGCAGATGCCACTTTTGTGCGGTAATGAATTCCGCGGAGAGGACGTCCCTGAATCTTCAAGGGGGCGCAGCCGTTTCCGGAAAGGCTTACGATGGAAGCTCCCATTTCTGTCAGCGGTTCTATGATTCTTCCCATGGGACGCTTCTGAATGGAGGCGTCTCCGGTGAGTGTGGTTTCAAAATTCTGGCCGCTTAAGATGCCGGAGATCAGGCGGGTGGTTGTGCCGCTGTTTCCCGCGTCCAGGATCTGAGAAGGAGCAGAAAGGCCGTGAAGCCCTTTCCCGTGAATGGTAATCTGTTCCGGAGTCTCATCAATCTGAATTCCGAGACGGCGGAAGCAGTCTATGGTAGAAAGACAGTCGGCTCCCCGCAGAAAATTCCGGACTGTGGTGATGCCTTCTGCCAGTGAACCGAACATGACGGCGCGGTGTGAGATGGATTTATCGCCGGGGACTGTGATTTCCCCTTTTAATCCTGCAGTGCGTGTAAATTTCATAGAAACATAATCTCCTTATAAATCTTATCTGAATTTCTGTATGCGGCTTCTACCGCTCATAAATGGTATAGCGGTATTTCCGCAGAAGAGCCACGGCTTTTTGGTAGGCTTCTTCATCATAAAGCTCCACCCGCAGGACGGCTTCTTCAAATTCCCGGTTGTGAATGATACCAATATTCCGGAGACTGATGCCTCCTGAAGCAAGAATTGTGGCCAGTGTGGCGATGCCTCCTGCTTCATCCACCATATCACAGTAAAAGGCGTATACCTTTTTCAAAGGTCCGGCGGAAGCGTCCGGAATGGAATTGCGGTAGTCCTTTGCGGCAGCAAAAAAATCATGAATTTTTCCGGCGTCTTTTTCTGTCAGTTCTTTTCTGAGTTCGTCCAGCTGTTCCCGGTAATGGTCCAGCACCCGGATAATGTTTTCAGAGTTGGTCATGCAGATTTGCTCCCACATTTCGGGAGATGAGGAGGCGATCCGCGTAATATCCTTGAAGCCTCCTGCGGCAATCTGCTTCATCAGTTCCTGAGGACCGTCCAGATCGCGGACCAGCTCCACAAGAGAGGAAGCGATCAGATGGGGAAGATGGCTTACGCAGGCTGTGATAAAATCGTGCTGCCGGTAGTCCAGTACCATGGGAATGGCCTTGAGAGAGGCTGTGAATGCGGTAAATGCTTCTATGGCCTGCGCTGAAGCGTTTTCTCCCGGAGTGATGATATAATATGCGTTTTCAATCAGATGAGGCTTGGCGTTTTCATATCCGGTCTTTTCGGAGCCGGCCATGGGATGGCCGCCGATAAAACGGCCGGTAAGCCCCAGGGAACGGACCTTCTCATGGATATCTGTTTTGGTGCTTCCCACGTCTGTCAGAAGACAGGTGTCGGGAACCAGTGCGTTCAGCTTTTCCAGATAAAGGGCATTGGTAGAAACGGGAGCACAGAGATAAATGAGATCACAGGCGGCAAATTCTTCGTCCACAGCCTGACAGGCCGCATCTACGGTTCCTTCCCGGACAGCCTGTTCCAGCGTCTCCCGGTTTCTCATGTAAGCCAGGATGCGGATTTCCGGATGATACATTTTGATTGCTTTGGCAATGGAGCCGCCGATCAGTCCAAGGCCTATGAATCCAACAGTCTCTATCTTCATGTAAACACTCCTTTAAATTCAAACGGTTTCCGGGGCCTGTATTTCTATACCGGCCCTCTGACTTTCTAGTTTAAGGTTTTTGCGTATAAATGTCAATGCTGTTTTGCTTTAAAGTGAAAAAGTGAGAAGCGGTGTGAGTTTCAAGCAAGAAAGGGCGGATTTGGAAGATAAAACCGGAAAAACAGAAGAAAAGGAAAAAACAGAGAAAAATACCACAAAAATAACACGGAAAACTTGTCAAATCTGCATAAAAGGCTTGAACTTTATTCTGAATTTTAGTAGAATATAGCCATAGTGATCCGACGGCTTTCTTTTCTGGCGTTGTGTAGTCCGGCAGAGAACCCGTTTTGGATTGTAAAATCAAGTAATCGGAGGAAGAGGCATGAATATTTACACAACTGACAGGATTCGCAATGTAGTGCTGCTGGGACACGGCGGATGCGGCAAGACCAGTCTGGTGGAAGCGATGGCGTACGTATCCGGGCTGACGACCCGCATCGGAAAGGTGACAGACGGAAACACAATCAGTGATTATGATAAGGAAGAGATCAAGAGAAAGTTCTCAATCACCACTTCCGTGGTTCCGCTTATCTGGCAGGACTGCAAGATCAATATACTGGATGCACCGGGATATTTTGATTTCGTCGGCGAGGCGGAGGAAGCGGTTTCCGCAGCGGACGCGGCGATTATTGTTGTATCCGGAAAGGCCGGAGTGGAAGTCGGCACTCAGAAGGCATGGGAGCTTTGCGACAAATACAAGCTGCCGAGAATGGTTTTCGTATCGGAGATGGATGTGGACCATGCGTCCTTCCGCCAGGTTGTGGAGGATCTGACAGAGCTGTACGGCAAGAAGATTGCGCCGTTCTATATGCCTATCCGTGAAAATGAAAAATTTGTAGGCTATATCAATGTGTGCAAGATGGAAGGCCGCCGCTTTACAGAGATCGGAAAGCGGGAGCCCTGCCCGATTCCTGAGTATTCCAAGGAAAACCTGGCTGTCTGCCGGGAGGCTCTGATGGATGCCGTGGCGGAGACTGCTGAGGAATTTATGGAAAGATATTTCAATGGCGAAGAGTTCACCTTTGGCGAAATCCGCGCGGCTATGAAGTTTAATGTATGCGATGGCGATATCATTCCGGTATCCATGGGATCCAGCACAGAGATCCGCAATATTCACAATCTGATGAATGATATTGTGGAGCTGTTCCCGAGTCCGGATAAGAAGGCCTGCAACGGAATCAATACAAAGACCAACGAGATCTTCGAGGCAAATTACGATTTTTCCAAGGCAAAATCCGCTTATGTGTTCAAGACCATCGTGGATCCCTTCATCGGAAAATATTCTCTGATCAAGGTGTCCTCCGGCGTTATCAAATCGGATGATGTGCTGTATAATCAGGAGCGTGACACGGAAGAAAAACTGAACAAGCTCTATATTATGCAGGGAAATAAGCCCATCGAAGTGACGGAACTCCATGCAGGTGATATCGGAGCGATCGGAAAGCTCTCCAGCACAAAGACAGGCGATACTCTGTCCACGAAGGCTACGCCGGTGCTCTATGGAAAGACCGAGATTTCCAAGCCTTATACATATAAGCGCTACAGAACAAAGAATAAAGGCGATGAGGATAAAGTATCCCAGGCTCTGGCCAGAATGATGGAAGAGGACCTGACCCTGAAGAGCGTGAACGATTCCGAGAACCGCCAGACTCTGCTGTACGGAATGGGTGATCAGCATCTGGATGTGGTAGCCAGCAAGCTGGCCGACAAGTTCAAGGTGGAGATTGAACTGGAGCGTCCGAAGGTGGCTTTCCGTGAGACCATCCGTAAGAAAGCGGACGTGGATTCCAAATATAAAAAGCAGTCCGGCGGCCATGGCCAGTATGGACATGTAAAGATGACCTTCGAGCCCTCCGGAGATCTGGAGACGCCTTATGTATTTGAACAGATTGTAGTGGGCGGCGCGGTTCCGAAGAACTATTTCCCGGCTGTGGAAAAGGGAATTCAGGAATCTGTGGTGAAGGGGCCCCTGGCCGGATACCCGGTAGTAGGCGTAAAGGCTGTCCTTTATGACGGCTCCTATCATCCGGTGGATTCCTCCGAGATGGCCTTCAAGACAGCGACCATTCAGGCCTTCAAGAAGGGCTTTATGGAAGCAAATCCGGTTCTTCTGGAGCCGATTGTGACCATGACCGTCACAGTTCCGGATAAGTACACCGGAGATGTAATGGGCGACCTGAACAAGCGCCGGGGCCGCGTGCTGGGCATGAACCCTGTGGCCGGAGGAAAGCAGCAGGTGGTGGCGGATGTGCCGATGACAGAGATCTACGGCTATTCCACAGACCTGCGTTCCATGACAGGCGGAAGCGGAGAGTTTTCTTATGAATTTGCCCGCTATGAGCAGGCTCCTTCTGACGTACAGGAGAAGGAAGTGGCTGCAAGAGCGGCAGAAAGTGATGACAAATAAATGAAAAGGCCGCAGGCGTCAGGCTGCGGGACAGGAGGGCCGGAGTTTTCTCCGGCCCTCCTTTTATGGGTGGTTTTGCTCTGCTTTCTTCGGCGGCTGTGTTTTGGAACTTGTCAAAACCGCCGTATTGGCGTAAAATATCTTCGAACTATACGCAGAGGAGGAAATTGGCGATGCGGCGTCTGTTGCATTTTATGAGAGACTACCGAAAGGAAAGTATTCTGGGACCGCTGTTTAAGCTGCTGGAAGCAAGCTTTGAGCTGTTTGTCCCGCTGGTAGTGGCAGATATTATTGACGTGGGAATTGCGAACCGGGATTCCGGCTATGTACTGGGAAGGGGAGGAATTCTGATTCTGCTGGGACTGATTGGACTGGCAAGCTCCATTACAGCCCAGTATTTTGCGGCGAAAGCGGCTGTGGGATGCAGTACGCAGATGAGAAAGGCGCTGTTTGAGCATCTGAATTCTTTTTCCTATAAAGAATTGGACACCATTGGGACCTCTACGCTGATTACCAGAATTACCAGTGATATCAACCAGGTGCAGACGGGCGTAAATCTGGTGCTCCGTCTGTTCCTGCGTTCTCCGTTTATTGTGTTCGGAGCCATGGTCATGGCGTTTACCATCGATGTAAAATGCGCCCTGATTTTCCTGGGCGTGATTCCCATCCTTTTTGCTGTGGTGTTTGGAATCATGGGAATTACGATTCCGGTCTACCGGAAGGTGCAGGGACAGCTGGACCGGGTGCTGCTCCATGTGCGGGAAAACCTGTCCGGCGTCCGTGTAGTGCGGGCCTTTAACCGCCAGCAGGACGAGAAGGAGACCTTTCACAGGGACAGCAGCACGCTGATGAAGACCCAGCTGTTTGTGGGAAAAATTTCAGCCCTTTTAAATCCGCTCACCTACGCGGTCATCAATGGGGCGGTGATTCTTCTGGTCTGGACCGGAGGAAAGCAGGTGGATGGCGGAATCCTGACCCAGGGACAGGTGGTGGCTCTGGTAAATTACATGTCGCAGATTCTGGTGGAGCTTATCAAGCTGGCCAACCTGATTGTAAACGTGACCCGTTCTCTTGCCTGTCTTTCACGAATTGACAGCGTCTTTGATCAGGAACCGGGTATGGAAGAGGGAACCTGTGGAGACAGCGGACTTGCGGGTACGGTGCCTTGTGTGGAATTCCGGGATGTGAGCATGACTTACCAGGAAGGGGCGGAGGCTGCTCTGGAGCACGTAAGCTTTCAGGCGTGGCCCGGAGAAACCATCGGCGTCATCGGCGGAACCGGTTCCGGAAAGTCTACCCTTGTGAATCTGATTCCGCGGTTCTATGATGCTTCAGAGGGAAGCGTCCTGGTGGATGGTGTGGATGTGCGGGATTACACCTTCCAGGGACTGCGCCAGAGGGTGGGCGTGGTTCCCCAGAAAGCCGTTCTGTTTTCCGGTACCATCCGCGACAATCTGAGATGGGGAAAAAAGGATGCCTCTGATGAAGAGATCCTGGAAGCGCTGAAGACTGCCCAGGGCCTGGAAATCGTAGAGAAGAAGGAAAAGGGGCTGGATGAGGAGATCCTCCAGGGCGGCCGCAATCTTTCCGGCGGCCAGAGGCAGAGGCTTACCATAGCCCGGGCGCTGGTGCGCGATCCGGAAATCCTGATTCTCGATGACAGCGCCTCGGCGCTGGACTTTGCCACGGATGCCAGACTCCGGAAGGCTCTCCGGGAGAAAAAGAAAAGCGCGGCTGTCTTTCTGGTATCCCAGAGAGCGGCCACGGTCCGCCAGGCAGACAAAATCATCGTGCTGGATGACGGAGAAGTAGCAGGCATCGGCTCCCATGAGGAGCTGTACAGAAGCTGTGAGGTATACAGAGAAATCTGCCTGTCTCAGGCATCAGCAGAGGAGGAAAAGGCACATGAAGCATAAATCCACACTGAAACGAGTTCTTCATTATATTGCGGGATACCGGATATATCTGGCTGCCTCCCTGCTGTTTGCGGTGCTGACTGTGGCGCTGACCCTTTACGCTCCGGTACTGACCGGAGACGCCGTCGATTATATGATCGGGGAAGGAAGGGTAGATTTCGGGGCGCTGACAACGCTTCTGATTCGTCTGGGCGTTGTGATTGGAGCCACTTCGCTGTTCCAGTGGCTGATGAATCTCTGCAACAACCATATGACCTATAAGGTAGTCATGGACGTAAGGACGGAAGCCTTTGACCATATGCAGGATCTGCCCTTAAGCTATATCGACAGCCATCCTCAGGGTGATATCGTAAGCCGTCTGATTGCGGATATCGACCAGTTTTCTGACGGCCTTCTGATGGGATTTACCCAGCTCTTTACAGGCGTAATGACGATTCTGGGCACCCTTCTTTTCATGCTGTCGGTCAATGTGTGGATTACGCTGGTGGTAGTCTGCGTGACGCCGGTATCCTTTATCGTGGCCAGCTTTATCGCAAAGAGCACCTACAAAATGTTCCGCCTTCAGTCAGAGACAAGAGGAGAGCTGACCGGGCTCATTGACGAGATGGTGGGAAATCAGAAGGTGGTCAAAGCCTTTGGCTACGAGGAGGAAGCTGTCTCCCGTTTTGACGGAATTAATAAAAGGCTGGAAAAGCACAGTCTGCGGGCTATTTTCTTTTCCTCCATCACGAATCCGGCTACCCGCTTTGTAAACAGCCTGGTCTATGCGGGCGTCGGCGTGGCAGGAGCCTTCGCAGTGATCCGGGGAGGTTTAAGCGTGGGCCAGCTGTCCTGTTTCCTGAGCTATGCCAACCAGTATACGAAGCCTTTCAATGAGATCTCCGGCGTGGTGACGGAGCTTCAGAACGCCATGACCTGCGCGGCCAGAGTGTTTGAGTTTATCGATGAAAAGCCCATGACGCCGGACGTGGAAAACGGGCCGCGGATAGAAAAGGCAGAAGGAAGAGTGGATCTTTCCGATGTGGCCTTCTCTTATACAAAGGACAGAGAACTGATCCGGGATCTGAGTCTCCATGTGGAGCCGGGCCAGAGGATTGCCATTGTGGGCCCCACCGGCTGCGGAAAGAGCACCCTGATCAATCTGCTGATGCGGTTCTATGATGTGGATGAAGGCAGGATCGCCGTGGACGGACAGGATATCCGGGAACTCACCAGAAAGAACTTGAGAGAGCAGTACGGCATGGTGCTTCAGGAGACCTGGCTGAAGTCTGCTACGGTCCGGGAAAATATCGCCTATGGAAAGCCGGACGCCACGGAGGAGGAAATCATTGAGGCCGCGAAAGCGTCCTACGCCCACAGCTTCATCCGGCGCCTTCCCAAGGGCTATGATACGGTGCTGTCTGAGGACGGGGGCAGTCTGTCCCAGGGGCAGAAACAGCTTCTGTGCATTGCCCGCGTCATGCTCTGTCTGCCGCCCATGCTGATTCTCGATGAGGCGACCTCTTCCATCGATACCCGTACGGAGCTGAAGATTCAGGATGCCTTTGCGAAAATGATGGAGGGCAGGACCAGCTTTATCGTAGCCCACCGGCTGTCTACCATCAAGGAGGCGGACCGGATCCTGGTGATGCGGGACGGGCAGATCATTGAGCAGGGCACCCACGAGAGTCTGCTTGAGAAAAACGGATTTTACGCGGAGCTTTACAACAGCCAGTGGGCGGTTTAGCCGTTGCTGTTCCCAGTCCTGATTCAGACAGGAAAACAGATGCTTATGTGCCAGCACGACCCATCTGTTTTTTGTCCGAACCGGCTGTGAATCGTAATGTTTAGTCTGGTATTTGACTTGACAAATCCGCCCTGTATGATTATGATAAAGTGCAGTGAGAGTCTGTAAAAATGGACTTTGCCGGCGGGCAGGAAAAGGAGAACGGCGCCTGATGCCTTCCAGTTTGCAGCCTGCAGGAATAATTAAGAGGAGTGTAATGAAAATGGCAGTACCCTTTAACCACCGGGCGGTGGAAGAGAAATGGCGTAAGAGATGGGAAGAGCATCCGGTAAACGTCAATGACGGAAAGAAG
>CALWAZ010000178.1 GCA_944375725.1 uncultured Merdimonas sp.
TTCAAAGGCTATGAAGAGAACAAGTAGAGCTTTTGGAGAACCGTACAGAAAGCAGCCGGCTGATGAGAGGCGCACGGGGTACATAAGCTTGAATACCTCTCTGAGCTGCGCACCGAACGCGGAGGCTGTGAGCGGACGCAAGTAGGCTGCGACGTAGGAGACGAACGTTACAGCGTCAGGGTATTCGGGTTTCGGATACCGACAGAGGCAGCTGTCGTGAGGCAGCTGTGAAGTAAGGTGGTAACACGGGAGCATGTACACTCTCGTCCTTTCAGTGAAAGGGCGGGAGTTTTTTTATACCGGAAGAAGCCTGAGACGTTTCTCTGAGAGCTCGTCGCCCTGTACAAAACCGAAAAAAAGCCAAAGGAGAGAAAGAAAATGAAAATCTATGATGAACTGACAGCCCGCGGCCTTATTGCCCAGGTGACAGACGAAAAGGAAATCCGGGAACTGATTGACAATGGAAAAGCGACATTTTATATCGGTTTTGACCCGACAGCTGATTCCCTTCATGTGGGACACTTCATGGCGCTGTGCCTGATGAAGCGCCTGCAGGAGGCGGGCAACCGCCCCATCGCTCTGCTGGGAGGCGGAACAGGCATGGTGGGAGATCCTTCCGGCCGCTCTGACATGCGCCAGATGATGACTGTGGAGACCATTCAGCACAATTGCGACTGCTTTAAGAAGCAGATGAGCCGTTTCATCGATTTTTCAGAGGGGAAAGCCCTGATGGTGAACAATGCGGACTGGCTGCTGGACTTGAATTACGTGGATTTCCTCCGGGAGATTGGGCCTCATTTTTCCGTAAACCGGATGCTGACCGCAGAGTGCTACAAGCAGAGAATGGAGAAGGGATTAAGCTTCCTGGAGTTTAACTACATGCTGATGCAGAGTTACGATTTCTATGAGCTGTTTCAGAGATATGGCTGCAATATGCAGTTTGGCGGCGATGACCAGTGGAGCAACATGCTGGGCGGCACAGAGTTGATCCGCCGCAAGCTTGGCAAGGACGCGTATGCCATGACCATTACCCTGCTTCTGAATTCCGAGGGAAAGAAGATGGGCAAGACCCAGTCCGGCGCTGTATGGCTGGATCCGGACAAGACTTCTCCCTTCGATTTCTATCAGTACTGGAGAAACATCGCGGACGCGGATGTGCTGAAGTGTCTGCGGATGCTGACCTTCCTGCCGCTGGAGCAGATCGATGAGATGGATAAATGGGAAGGAAGCCAGCTGAACCAGGCCAAGGAGATCCTGGCTTATGAGCTGACCGGTCTGGTACACGGAGAGGACGAGGCAAAGAAGGCCCAGAGCGCTGCCAAGGCTCTGTTTGTAAGCGGCGGAAAGACAGACGATATGCCTACCACCGTGGTAGCAAAGGCAGACATGGAGGCTGGAAAGGATATCCTGTCCCTCCTGGTGGAGACAAAGCTTGCGCCCACCCGTTCCGAGGCCAGACGTCTGGTACAGCAGGGCGGCGTCAGTGTGAACGATGAGAAGGTTACAGATGTATACAAGACCTTTACTGCGGAGGATTTGGACGAAGACGGAGCCATGATCATCCGCAAGGGCAAGAAGGTGTACCATAAGGTAAAGGCAGAGTAAGCAAGGGAATCTGAGAACGTCTGCGTGCCGGGGACAGGCGTCAGCCGGTTTTCCGACGCGCAGACGTTTTAAGAATATAAGAGCAAGAGTACAAAAAGGAGAGGAGGATATCTTATGATTAAGATGACAAAAGAAAACTGCATGCAGGCTCTCTATGGAGGTCTTTTCCTGGGCGGAGGCGGCGGAGGCAGCCTTCAGATGGGGATTGATGCCATGGAGGAGGCGTTCCGCCATACAGACGCGCTTACGCTGATGGAGGCAGACGAGCTGAAGCCGGAGGATATCATTGTAAATGTATCCATGGTGGGTGCTCCCTCTGCAAAGGATACCTGCTGTACGGTAGAACACTGGAAGACGGTGCTGAAGAATTTTGAGGATGCCAGCGGGACGAAGATTGCGGGTTTTACCTCCTGTGAAAATGGCGGCGTCTCTACATCCAATGGCTGGGTGATTTCCGCTTTGACAGGAATTCCCGTCATTGACGCTCCCAGCAACGGACGTGCACATCCTTCAGGCCCCATGGGCAGCATCGGCCTGAATGCCATCCCGGATTACAAGACCGTTCAGGCGGCCTGCGGCGGAAAGGGTGACAAGTATGTGGAGACAATCACAAAAGGAACCATGAACGCCACCTCTCATATGATTCGTCAGACAGCAGTGGCTTCCGGCGGTCTGTGCTGTGTGCTGCGCAATCCTGTCACAGCAGAATATACGAAGACCCACGCTGCTGTAGGAGCTATCTCCCAGGCAATGGATATCGGAAAGGCATACCTGGAAAACAAAGACAATGTGGAGGGGTTTCTGGAATTCCTGAAGAAAAATTATGAAGCTCAGGTCATCTGTAAGGGCGTGACCAGCGGATATAATCTCTGTATGGACGGCGGCTATGATGTGGGCGAGGTTCATATTAAGGAAGGCAGCGATGATTACGAACTGACTTACTGGAATGAATATATGACTCTGGAGAAGAATGGAGAACGTGTAGGAACCTTCCCGGATCTGCTTTGCACCTTGGACGCGAAGACCGGCCTGGCTCTGTCCAGCGCGGAGATCGGCGACAATATGGATGTGATTATTGTGAAGATCCCGAAGGAAAAGCTGATTCTGGGCGCAGGCATGCATCAGAGAGTACTGTTTGAGGAAGCGGAGACAGTGCTTGGCAAGAAACTGGTGTCTTATGAAGAGGAGCTGTTCCGGGATTAAAAAGGAAAGGGAAAGAAAAGTTACCGGCTCTGAACAAAAGAAAGATAGAAAGACGGCCGCGGAATCACTTTTTATTCTGTGATTTCGCAGCCGTTGTTTGTTTTACATGTTCTTTGTATAAGAAAGATTTAAACCATGTCGGTCAGCTTGGCGGCCGCGTCCTGGAGCATCTGATAAAAGCCCTCTTCATCGGACGTGGTCTTCTGCTTTCCGGCCTCTATGATACTTTTCAGCTCCTGCAGATCCCGGTTTTCCGGCTCCTCCTCCAGCATCAGTCCGCACAGGCGCTCAGACGCTTCGATCATCCGCAGGGGGCCGTAGATTCTGGGCTCACCTGGAAGACCCGCCGCGCTGGTAATCATGTATACCAGCAGTTCAAAATAGTTTTCCTGTTTCATGCTTCCTCCTGCCATGCGTTAAAATGAAGAATTTCTTCCATGGGACGCAGCCGTCTGGGCCTGGGTTCTCCTTCCGGATAGCCCAGGGAAATCAGAATTTCGATCCGGTAGTCCTCCGGAAGCTTTAAAAGTTTGCGGATAGCGGCGTCATTGTAGGATTTGATGGCACAGGAACCCAGTCCCAGATCCAGGGCTTTCAGCATAATGTTCTCCGCAGCCATGGCAGCATCCATGATGCAGCCGTACCGTTCTGAGTTCGGTGAGCCGTGGACCCTCGCGTACCCCATGTCGGAGCAGATGGCCAGGATCACAGGCGGATGGCCACTTAAGCCGGGGCTGAACAGGTCTACCTTTTTTACCAGCTCCGGGTCAGTCAGAAAGAAAAAATGCCAGGCCTGGAGGTTGCTGGCGCTGGGCGCCAGGCGTCCCGCCTGGGCCAGCTCCAGCAACAGCTCTCTGGCGACTGGCCTGGAGCTGAAGCTGCGGATACTTCGTCTTTTTTCCAAAGCTTCAGAAATATTCATATGTATTCTCCGTTGTGCTTATGATGACTTCTTGTTGAACAATCCCAGCGTAGCTGTAAAGAAGCTGCACAGAGCCGCTCCTGCCAGAGCGCCGGCGCCCAGGATATTCAGGGTCTGCTCGTGCTCCGGATTTGCTTTCAGCAGGAAGTGGCGGATCAGAAGACCAATCAGAATGGTGACGCCGTTCATGGTGGTTCCTACCAGAAGGCCGGTAGCAAACAGAATACCAATCTGGCGCTCTCCGCCGATGAGCTGAATAATCGCGCCTGGGATAGCCCAGATGAAGAGCCATTTCGCGATTTCCGCGTTTGTTCCCGCGTCAATGGTAGTGGCAAAAGTAGCGCTGACCGGAGCGAAGAGCCCCTGATCAAAGTAACGGTTTGCCATCAGGATTACCACGATCAGGGCAACTACGAAAGAGAAGATGTTTGCGCGGTACTGCTGTTTTCTTCCTTCCATTTCAAGCTCCGGATCTACGCCTGATCCTCTTAAGATATATCCGGATTTCAGGTCATAGGCCATATCGGAGAAAGCCGGGCCTGTGGCGGAAGTATAGCCAACCATCAGAGCCAGCGGAATGGGCGGGAAGCCGATGAGCATACCTACCAGCAGGAAGATCAGCGCGGTAGCAAATCCCGGGAACCATCCGGAATGCATGGCGGAAATTCCTACGATCAGCTCGGAAGCGATAGCGGCAAAGGCCGTATAAATCAGCCAGATGATCAGCTTAACCGGGGACATATCGGTCAGAATGCCGCAGCCCAGCGCCAGAACAAAGGCTCCGATCAGGTATACGCCGTAGCCGCCTACCAGAGTTTTCTTCAGACTGCTCATGCTGCGGGTATATTGTCTGCCGGATGGAGCGGTATCCTCGGATTTACTCTTTTTCGCCAGCATAACCGCGCACTGGATCAGAGAGACGGCTCCTGCGCCGATCATAACGCCGTGGGGCATATAGGTGATCATGGCGGTGGAAGAGAGTCCCTCCGGAAGCAGCCCGGAAAACAGGGAAGCGCTGTGTCCGAACAGGGACAGCACGAAACCATTGTCATTGATGATGCCGATGACGATGGAACCTACGCCCAGAGCCAGCATGGCAAAGAAATCACCGAACCAGGAAACCCCCAGAAGGTCTGTGGGGATTCCGGCCAGCTTGCCAACCCAGCCGATGACGATACCTACGATCATCAAGAATGCTTTCTTTCCTTTTTCCACTACTGCAAGAATGGACTCTGCGGAAGCAACTCCGGGCGGCCAGGCGCCGTCAGCCGGAAACATCTCTGAGTCAAAACTGCGGTACAGAATCGTGGCATCGATAACAGTGGCGATGAATACACCGATCAGCATCGGGAATACCAGATCCGGGCGGCCCATAACTACCGGAATACCGATAGGCAGAAGCAGACAGTTTGCCGCGGAGAAGGTTGCGCCGGAAATAGAGGTCGCAATCAGGTTCTGGCGGTGTACGCTGCGGAACTTCTGACAGAAAGCCACCGGGATACGTGACAGAACGATGGCGAACAGAGCTCCGATGATGGATGTGTTCGGCGTTACGCCTGTACGTACAATCAGCTCAAGACCGATGATAGCGCCCAGAGCACACATGATAATATTCAGAATCAGTGTGGGGCCTTCAAATGCCTTGGGGTGTTCTGAAGCAGGAATAATCAATTCCTTTGGTACTTCGTACTTGGGTTTCTCCATAAACTCACACTCCTTTAATAAATGACTTCCATCAATTTTCTCATTAAAAAGTACAAATGTCAAATAAAAATAAAAAAACCATAAAAATTTCATTAAGAAATGGGAAAAAATTGAGAATATATTTCTCGGGTTTCCTTCATACAAGGAAGAATTTCCGAGAATTGGAAAAGTCTGGACAGAGAAAATCAAATGTCAAAAAATTCATTGCGGATTCAGAATAAAAGA
>CALWAZ010000179.1 GCA_944375725.1 uncultured Merdimonas sp.
TGGCTACCCAGAAGGAAAATCTGAATGTGGCGGAACAGGACTGGTATGTGCAGGCCATGGATGAGGTGGAAAATATGCATTTTTCCACACCCCATATTCAGAACCTGTTTGATGACAATACATACCGTTATTACTGGGTGATTTCTTTGAGCCGGGCGATAGAGATCACGAACGGAGGGACCTCGGAGCTGGGCGTTCTCCTGGTGGATATGGACTATTCTGTTATATCCCGGATGCTGGATCAGATCAATGCCACAGATAACGGACAGTATTATTATCTGTGCGACAGCAGCGGAGAGATTATCTACCATCCCCGCCGGATTCAGATTAGTGATGGAATCTTCGGGGAAAACAGCCGGACGGCGGCCGGATATAAAGACGGAGTCTACGATGAGACCTTTGAGGGCGAGCAGCGGAAGGTGGTGGTCAATGCCATCAGCTATACCGGCTGGAAGCTGGTGGGCGTGATTCCCTATTCGGCTTTTACATATGGTATGATAAATATGCGGTATTTTATTGTTCTGCTGATGCTTCTGATGGCCATGATGCTGGTGGTGGTAAACCGGATTGTCTCTGTGGGCATTTCGAGGCCGGTTTTAAAGCTGAATGATTCCGTCAAGGAATATGAGGCCGGGGAAAAGCCGGAGATCTATATCGGCGGGCCCCAGGAGATCCGGCATCTGGGCCATTCCATTCAGAAATCCTACGAGCAGATTGAAAGCCTGATGAAAAAGATTGTGCTGGAACAGAATGAGAGAAGAAAGAGCGAGCTGGACGCGCTGCAGAGCCAGATTAATCCTCATTTCCTGTATAATACGCTGGAATCCATTACCTGGATGGTAGAGGGGGAGCGCAATGATGAGGCGGTCTTTATGATCTCCCAGCTGGCCAGGCTTTTCCGGATCAGCCTTTCCAAGGGAAGAACCATCATCAGTATCCGGGATGAGATCCAGCATGCCCAGAGCTATATGAATATTCAGAAAATCCGGTATAAAAACACCTTTTCCGTAAGCTTTGACGTGGACCCGGATATCTGTTCCTGCAGCACTGTGAAGCTGGTCCTTCAGCCGATTCTGGAAAACGCCATCAACTATGGAGTAAGCGGTATGGATGACACGGGAGAGATTCGCGTGGAAGGAAAACGGGACGGGGACGATATTCTGCTTTCCGTGACGGACAATGGGATCGGAATGTCCGAGGAGGAGGCGCGTCTTGTGCTGACAGACAGCAGCCGTGTCCATAAGCATGGTTCAGGCGTGGGGCTTGTGAATGTGAATAGGCGGATTCAGATTTATTTTGGAAGCGGATATGGGCTGAGCATTGAAAGCGAGCCGGATGAAGGAACGAAGGTGACCATCCGCATTCCTGCGGTTCCCTATACAGAGGAAGGCACAAAGCTTCTGGAAGAAGGAAAGTAAGGATGAACAAGAGCAGAAAGTATTTTATTATCATTGAGACGGTTCTGGGGCTTATGGTCCTGATTCTGGGTATCATCATGCTGAGCGACAGGACAGGGGACAAGCTGGGAAGAGTGTCTGTGATCGTGCGTGATTCCGACAGCGCCCAGTGGGCGGCCTTCAAGTACGGAATCCGGATGGCGGCGGCAGACAGAGGCATCGAGGCAGTGATCGTGGGCACAGAAAGCGTTTTGACAGCAGAGGAGGAAGAGCAGCTGCTGGAAAGCGAGATTAATAATGGAGCGGACGCGCTGATTGTGCAGCCGGTACCGGGTGAAGAAATGTCTGAAACATTGAAAAAGGTCAGAAAACGGGTTCCTGTCATGCTGATAGAACAGCTGCGCAGCGAGGACGGAAAGTCTTCCCGGATCCCTCTGGCGGGAACGGATAATTATGCTCTGGGAGCGGCGCTTGCCGGGGAACTGCTGGAGGATTACAGCGGCAGACTGGAGGGCAAGACTATGGGAATCCTCTCCCGGACTACAGATTCGGATATGACTGTCAGCCGGATGATAGGCTTCTGCGATGCCATTAAGGGAACGGGAGCAGAAGTGAAATGGCAGGTAGCCGGGAATTTTGACAATGGAGAGGGAGATTATCTGGAAAATCAGGGCCGGGTGGATTTTGTCATTGCCCTGGATGACAGCAGTCTGACGGCAGCAGGGGAAGAACTGGCGGCAGGCGGACTGTACGGCGCTCTGCTGTACGGAATCGGCCACTCCACCCAGGCGGCTTATTACGTGGATAAGGGAATCGTGGAATGTCTGGCAGTGCCCGATGAATTCAGCATAGGGTATCAGAGCGTGAATGAAATCGCGGACAAACTGGAACATCCCTTTTACAAAATGAGCAGTCAGACGGTTTCCTATACCATGCTCCGCAGGGAAACTCTGTTTCAGAAAGAAAATCAGGAGCTCCTTTTTACCATGAGCCAGTAAAGGAAGGCGGGAATCGAAAAATGAGCATGAAAAAAATCCTTGGGGCGCTGCTCCTTTTCTGCATGGGCGGACTGTTCCTGTGCGCCTGCAGACGGCAGCAGACTGTGTCGGATGGAAAATATTATATTGGCGTGACTTATTACAATCAGAGCGATACTTTTCTGGGAGAGCTGCTGGACAGCTTCCGGAAGCAGCTGGGAGATATGCAGAGTGAGAGCCTGGAGACAGTTATCATGGTCCGGGACGCGGCCGGTTCCCAGAAGACTCAGAATGATCAGGTAAAGGAACTGCTGGACGCAGGCTGCGATGTGCTCTGCGTGAATCTGGTAGACCGGGCGGATCCGTCGGAAATCATTGATATGGCCAGGGACCAGGATGTCCCCATTATCTTTTTCAACCGGGAGCCGGTGGCAGAGGATCTGATGCAGTGGGAAGAGCTGTACTATGTGGGCGCGGAAGCGGAACAGTCCGGAATCCTGCAGGGAGAGCTGGCGGCGGACTGGATACAGAGTGATGAACAGGCAGACCGCAGCAATGACGGAAAGATTCAGTATGTGGTGCT
>CALWAZ010000180.1 GCA_944375725.1 uncultured Merdimonas sp.
GAGGCACTGAAGGGAACTGTAAAAGAGCTTCCGACCAGAGACGCTATTGATGTACCGGTAAATGAGATGCTTATCGTCGAGCTGTATTCTAAGTAAGCCGAAGTAAAATCAGCAGCGTAACACCCAAACCAAATATGAAGGAGGGGCCTTTTAGTGTTCGATTTTAACAAACCGAAAATTGAGATTGCAGAGATTTCAAATGATAAGAAATACGGGAGATTTGTAGTTGAGCCGCTTGAGAGAGGCTATGGTACGACACTGGGCAATTCACTGAGAAGAATCATGCTTTCTTCGTTACCGGGTGCGGCAGTCAGCCAGGTAAAGATCGAGGGTGTTCTGCATGAGTTCAGTTCCATTCCTGGAGTAAAGGAAGACGTAACTGAGATCATTATGAATATCAAAAATCTGGCTATTCGGAATACAAGCGACAGCAATGAGCCGAAGGTGGCCTATATCGAGTTTGACGGAGAAGGCGTAGTCACAGCGGCTGATATTCAGGCAGACCCTGATATTGAGATCCTGAATCCTGAGCTTGTCATCGCTCATCTGAACGGCGGCGCGGACAGCAAGCTGTACATGGAGCTGACGATTACCAAAGGCAGAGGATATGTGAGCGCCGAGAAGAATAAGAATCCGGATCTTCCCATCGGAGTGATTGCGGTGGATTCTATCTACACACCCGTTGAGCGCGTGAATATGACCGTACAGGATACCCGTGTAGGTCAGGTTACTGATTTCGATAAGCTGACGCTGGATGTATACACAAACGGAACCCTGGTTCCGGATGAGGCTGTCAGCCTGGCAGCAAAGGTATTAAGCGAGCATCTCAGCCTGTTTATCGACCTGTCCGAGAATGCCAAGACTGCGGAAGTCATGGTAGAGAAAGAGGACAATGAGAAAGAAAAAGTGCTCGAAATGAGCATTGACGAGCTGGAGCTTTCCGTTCGTTCATTCAACTGCCTGAAGAGAGCAGGAATCAATACAGTGGAAGAGCTTTGCAACCGCACGCCGGAGGATATGATGAAGGTCCGCAACCTGGGCCGCAAGTCCCTGGAAGAAGTGCTTGCAAAACTCAAAGAGCTCGGCTTGGAGCTGCACCCAAGCGAGGAATAAACCTTAATAATTATGGAGGCTCCGGCCATGAGACCGGAGCAGCCCTTCTCCAGTAAGACCGAAGATGCATGGGGAAGCGGTTCCACAGATGGAGGAAAGAAAGATGGCAAAGTATAGAAAACTGAGCAGAACTTCCAGCCAGAGAAAGGCCCTGCTGAGAAATCAGGTAACGGCTCTTCTGGAGAATGGAAAGATCGTTACAACTGAGGCTAAGGCAAAGGAAGTGCGCAAGATCGCAGAGAGCCTGATCGCACTGGCAGTAAAGGAGAAGGATAACTTCGATACCGTTACTGTAACAGCCAAGGTTGCCCGCAAGGACAAAGATGGAAAGCGCGTGAAGGAAGTCGTAGACGGCAAGAAGGTTACCGTATATGACGAAGTAGAGAAGACTATCAAGAAGGATCAGCCTTCCAGACTTCATGCAAGACGCCAGATGCTGAAGGTTCTGTACCCGGTTACTGAAGTTCCGGCTGCGGCAGCTGGAAAGAAGCGTAATACCAAAAAGGTAGATATGCCCGCAAAGCTGTTTGACGAGATCGCACCCAAGTATGCGAATCGCAACGGCGGATATACCAGAATCGTGAAGATCGGCCAGCGTAAGGGCGATGCAGCGATGGAAGTACTTCTGGAGCTGGTATAAGCCAGAGAAATAAAGATGTGATAAACCCGGCGCGGTGAGCCGCCCGGAGAATACCCTCAAAAGAGACAGAATAGGAGTCTGGAGCTTTTGGGGGTATCTTTTTATGGCTTCTTGCCCTGCGGGTCCGGCTGTGCTAAAATAGGGAAAGAACTTTTAGGCGATTCTGCGGCGGGCAGAGATGCCGGAGGCAGAAAAGAAGCATCGGAAGAGTATTTGACAGCAGAGCTTTGAACAGAAAAAAAGGAGGATATACATCATGATTTCACAGGAATGTTATGAATTAGGAAGCAAAAGCTCCATTATCAGGGAGATCTTTTCCTTTGGCCTGAAACGGAAAGCGGAAGTGGGCGAGGATAAGGTCTATGATTTCAGTCTGGGCAATCCCAGCATTCCGGCGCCGCCTTCCGTGAAGCAGGCCATATTGGAGCTTCTGGAACAACCGGCGGAAAATCTGCATGCATATTCTCCGGCGCCGGGGGATCCCCAGGTGCGCGCCGTGATTGCGGATTCGCTGAACAGGCGGTTTGGCGAGACGTTTTCCGCAGATAATATTTTTATGACCTGCGGAGCGGCGGCGTCCTTAAGCATCTGCCTGAAGGCACTGTGCAACCCGGGAGATGAGGTCATTACCTTTGCGCCGTTTTTTACAGAGTACCGCTGCTGGGTAGAAGCTACAGGAGCGGCTCTGCGGGTGGTGCCGCCAAGGATCCCGGATTTTCAGATTGACACGGATATCTTTGAAAGCATGATTACGGCAAAGACGAAGGCGGTCATCGTAAATACTCCGAATAATCCCTCCGGCGTCGTGTATTCGGAGGAGACAGTTCAGCGCTTGAGCGAGATTCTCAGAAGAAAATCAGAGGAATACGGTTCTCCCATTTATCTGATCACGGACGAGCCCTACCGGGAGATTGTATATGATAATATTTCGGTGCCTTATCTGACAAAATATTATGAGAACACTCTGGTCTGCTATTCCTACAGCAAATCTCTTTCGCTGCCGGGAGAGCGGATCGGTTATATCGTGATTCCGGACCGCGTCGCGGATCATGAGCATGTGGCGCCTGCTATCGCAGGCGCGGCCCGGGTGCTGGGCTACGTATGCGCCCCGATTCTGTTTCAGAAGGTCATCGGAAAGTGCGTGGAGGATACGGGAGATCTGTCTGCCTACCGACGCAACCGGGATCTGCTCATGGGAGGCCTGGAGAAACTGGGCTATACCTGCGTGCCGCCCCAGGGAGCCTTTTATCTGTTTGTAAAGGCTCTGGAGCCGGATGCCTGCGCGTTCTGCGAGCATGCGAAGAAGTACGATCTGCTGCTGGTGCCCAGCGATGATTTTGGCTGCCCGGGCTATGTGCGGATTGCTTACTGCGTATCGGAGAAAACGATTCTGAACGCGATGCCGGCCTTTGAAAAGCTGATGGAGGACTATAAATAAAAATCCTATGGACATTAAAATGAAACGCCCGGAGCTGGAAGACCGGGATCTGATCAACAGTTACCTGAAATACGCGGATACAAGAAGCTGTGAGATGACTTTCGCGAACACTTATCTCTGGTCCCGGCATTATGGGACGGGCTTTGCCATCGTGGATGATATGTTGATTTTCGGCGAGGTGGACGGTGTCTATTCATATACCTTTCCGGTGGGGCCGGGAGATTTGAAGACATGCCTGGAGACCCTGATGGCTCACTGCAGAGAGAAGAACGTGCCCTTTCAGCTTCACAATATTACGAAGGAGGATTTTGCCCGCCTGGATGCCCTGTATCCGGGCCGGTTCGATATCCGTTATGAGAGGGATTACGCGGACTATGTCTATGAGACAGAGAAGCTTGCCACCCTCTCAGGGAAAAAGTATCACAGCAAAAAGAACCATGTGAATAAGTTTAAGGCGCTCTATCCGGACTGGAGCTATGAGCCGATCACGAAGGATAACGTGGAGGAATGTTTCCAGATGGCGCTGCGCTGGAGAGAGCTGAACGGCTGCGAGGCGGATGAAGAGAAGCACGCGGAAATCTGTGTGACGCTGAATTTCCTCAGGCTTTTTGAGGAGCTTCAGATGCGGGGCGGAGCTCTCCGGGTAAATGGGGAAATCGTGGCCTTTACGGTGGGAGAGCCTGTGGGAATGCGCCAGGATACGCTGGTGGTTCATATTGAGAAAGCATTTTCGGATGTGCAGGGAGCCTATACCATGATCAACCAGCAGTTTGCCATCCATGAGGGACAGGGGTTCCAGTATATCAACCGGGAGGACGATGTGGGAGAGGAAGGCCTGCGTCAGGCGAAGCTGTCCTACAAGCCGGTCTTTTTAATTGAAAAAGGGGTTGTAAGAGAGCGCGGTCTTTTGTAAGATAAAAGAATACATGATAAGCGCTGGGACAGCCGGGGCAGGGTACCTGCCCCGGCTTCCGAAAAATACAGGATGATACAAAAAAAGAGGAGTCGGACAGAATATGAAAAAATGGGAAGAGTATGTCCGGAGAGTGGTTCCCTATACGCCGGGGGAGCAGCCGAACTGTCCGGAGATGATTAAGCTGAATACAAATGAAAATCCATATCCCCCTGCGCCGGGAGTGCAGAAGGCTCTGGAGGAGCTGCGGGCTGACAGCTTCCGCCTCTATCCGGATCCGGCTGCTTCGGAGCTCGTCGACGCGCTGGCGGAATGCTTTGGAAGAGACAGGGACTGCTTTTTTGTGGGCGTAGGCTCTGATGATGTGATTGCCATGGCGTTTCAGACGTTTTTCAATTCAGAGAAGCCGATTCTGTTTCCTGATATCAGTTATTCCTTTTACAGTGTATGGGCGGAGCTTTTCGGGATCCCGTACCGCCGTCCGGCTCTGGATGAGAACTTCCGGCTGGTGAAAGAAGACTATTTCGCGGAAAACGGGGGAATCATTTTCCCGAATCCCAACGCACCCACAGGAATTTACCTGGAGCTTGAGGCAGTAGAGGAGATCATTGCCCGCAATCCGGACTCGGTGGTGATTGTAGACGAGGCCTATGTGGATTTCGCGGGTCCTTCCGCCATGGAGCTTGTGGATAAGTACGACAATCTTCTGGTAGTGCAGACCTTCTCCAAGTCCCGGTCCATGGCCGGCATGCGGATCGGGTTTGCTGTGGGGCAGCCGAAGCTCATCCGCTGCCTGAATGACGTAAAATATTCTTTTAATTCCTATACACTGAATCTGCCGGCACTGAAGCTGGGCGCGGCGGCTTTAAGGGACAGGGAGTATTTCCGGGAGACGGTCGGAAAGATTACGGCCACAAGAGAGCGGGTGAAAAAGGAACTGTCCGAACTGGGCTTTTCCTTTCCGGATTCCAGGGCCAATTTCATTTTTGCTTCCCATAAAAGCTGTCCGGCAAAGGAGCTTTTTGAAGCGCTGAAGGAAAAGAATATCTATGTGCGTTATTTTGATTCTCCGCGGATCGACAATTATCTCCGGATTACCGTGGGAACGGACGCTCAGATGGACGCGCTTCTGAAGTTCCTGAAAGAATATCTGAACGAGGCAGCTCCTCACGGCTGCCCGCGGGAATAGAAGGAGAGAAATCAGATGCAGCGTCTGGAGAAGAAGCTTTATTTTATCTACAATCCTCTGGCGGGAAAGGGTAACGTCAGGGGAAAGCTGTATGAGATTATACAGACACTGGCCTCTGCCGAGTATGAGGTGACGGTCTATCCCACCCGGGAGCCCAGGGATGCCACAGAACGGGTAGAGAATCTGCCGGACGAGTATGACCTGGTGGTCTGCTGCGGAGGAGACGGTACCCTGGACGAGGTGGTTACAGGCATGATGCGGCGGGAGCGCAAGATCCCGGTAGGATATATTCCGGCCGGGTCCTGCAACGATTTTGCCCGTTCCCTGCAGATCCCGGGCAATATGCAGCAGGCGGCGGAGATTGCGGTGCAGGGAGAGAGTTTTGCGGTGGACGTGGGCTCTCTCAACGAAAGAAACTTTATCTATGTGGCAGCCTTTGGAATTTTCACGGATGTATCCTATACCACAAAGCAGGGAATGAAGAATGTTCTGGGCCATATGGCGTATATTCTGGAAGGGATGAAGCGCCTCACCAGCGTCAAATCCTATTATCTGAAGGTCACCAGCGAAGAAATGAGCTTTGAGGGCGACTTCCTTTTCGGGATGGTGACCAATTCCAGATCGGTGGGCGGCTTCAAGAGCATCGTGGGGAAAAATGTGGTTTTTGATGATGGAATCTATGAGGTGACCTTCATCCAGAGACCCAGAAACCCCATGGAGCTTCAGGAAATCCTGGCGGCACTGGCCATTTCCCAGATTGATACCAAGTACATGTACTCCTTCCGAAGCTCCCGGATTGTGGTGGAGTCGGAGGAACCGGTGCCCTGGGCGCTGGATGGCGAGTACGGAGGAGAATATGAGAAAGCCGTGATTTCCAACAACCCCAGGGCTGTGGAGATTCGGATTGCCCCTGCGGTTCTGGAAAGCTTAAGGGAGCAGGAAGCGGCAGAGGAACAGGAAGAGATTCCGCAGGGAGAATAAAAATGCGCTCCGGCAGAAGAAAAAAACCGGGCCCGGAGCTGTTTTTCAGAATAAAAAAGAAAAAGGACAGGGAGAGAGTAATGGAAGGAAAGACGAACATTTCTGAGATTTTCGGAGAAAATGTATTCAACGACACAGTCATGGAGCAGAGGCTTCCGAAGAAGATTTATAAGGAGCTGAAGCAGACCATCCGGGAGGGCAAGGAGCTTGATCTGGCCGTGGCGGATGTGGTGGCTCATGAGATGAAGGAGTGGGCTCTGGAGCAGGGAGCGACTCATTATACCCACTGGTTCCAGCCGCTGACCGGAGCGACAGCGGAAAAGCACGACGCTTTCCTGTCCGCGCCGAAGCCCAATGGAAAGGTGCTGATGGAGTTTTCCGGAAAAGAGCTGGTAAAGGGCGAGCCGGACGCCTCTTCCTTCCCCTCAGGCGGCCTGCGCGCCACCTTTGAGGCCAGAGGCTATACAGCCTGGGACTGCACTTCTCCGGCCTTCGTGAAGAAGAGTGAGGACGGCTCCAGGGCGATCCTCTATATTCCCACCGCGTTCTGTTCCTACAAGGGAGAGGCGCTGGATCAGAAGACTCCGCTGCTGCGCTCCATGGAGGCCATCAATAAGCAGGCTCTCCGTCTGCTGCGGCTCTTTGGGAATACCACCTCTCACCGGGTTACCCCTTCTGTGGGAGCAGAGCAGGAATATTTCCTGGTAGACCGGGAGAAGTATCTGAAGCGCAAGGATCTGATTTTCACGGGAAGAACCCTGTTTGGAGCCATGCCGCCCAAGGGACAGGAGCTTGACGATCACTATTTCGGCGTGATCCGGGAGCGGATTGCCGACTTTATGAATGATGTCAATAAGGAGCTGTGGAAGCTGGGCGTGTCAGCCAAGACTCAGCATAACGAGGTGGCTCCCGGCCAGCATGAGCTGGCTCCGATTTACGCGGAGTGCAATGTGGCGGTAGACCACAACCAGCTGATTATGGAGACGCTGAAAAAGGTGGCATACGAGCATGGCCTCCAGTGTCTGCTTCACGAGAAGCCTTTTGCGGGGGTCAATGGTTCCGGAAAGCATAACAACTGGTCTCTGACCACCGATGATGGAATCAACCTTCTGGATCCGGGCAAGACGCCCCATGAGAATGTACAGTTTCTTCTGGTGCTGACCTGCATTCTGAAGGCAGTGGATACCCATGCGGCCCTTCTGCGGGAGTCTGCCGCTGATGTGGGAAATGACCACCGTCTGGGAGCAAACGAAGCGCCGCCTGCTATCATTTCCGTCTATCTGGGCGAGCAGCTGGAGGATGTGCTGGCTCAGCTGATCAGCACCGGTGAAGCCACTCACAGCCTGAAGGGCGGCCATCTGCATACAGGCGTGCGGACTCTTCCGGATTTCGCCAAGGACGCTACAGACCGGAACCGTACCTCACCTTTTGCCTTTACCGGAAACAAGTTTGAGTTCCGTATGGTAGGCTCCCGCGACTCTGTGGCAGAGCCAAATGTAGTGCTGAACACGATTGTGGCGGAGGCCTTCTCTGAGGCCTGCGACGCCCTGGAAAAGGCAGACGACTTTGACATGGCGGTTCATGATCTGATCAAGAAATACGCGTCCGAGCATCAGCGCATTGTGTTTAACGGAAACGGATATTCCGAGGAATGGGTGGAGGAAGCAAAGAGAAGAGGACTGCCCAACATCAAGACTATGGTAGAGGCCATTCCGGTGCTGACAGAGGAGAAGACCGTGGCGCTGTTTGAAAAATTCGGCGTCTTTACCCGGGCAGAGCTGGAATCCCGGGCGGAGATCCAGTACGAGACCTATTCCAAGGCCATCAATATTGAGGCACGCTCCATGATTGATATTGCCAGCAAGCAGATCATCCCGGCCGTGCTTCAGTATACCACAGCCCTGGCTTCTTCCATCAATCAGATTCGGGAAGCCTGCACAGAGGCCAATATCAGCGTGCAGATTGAGCTTCTGAAGGAATGCTCCTCTCTGCTGGCGGCTACGAAGGCGGCTCTGAAGGAGCTGATGGAGGTGACAGATCTGGCCGCGGATAAGGCAGAAGGGCGTGAGCGGGCTGTCTATATCTTAAATGCGGTGGTTCCGGCCATGGAAGCGCTGCGCCGTCCGGTGGATAAGCTGGAGATGCTGGTGGCTAAAGATGTATGGCCCATGCCTTCCTATGGGGATCTGCTGTTTGAGGTGTAATCCGAAAAAAAATCGGAGAACAGAAAAGAAATAAAAAATATTTCGGAATAAAACGGGAAAAGCGAAAAAAGAATGGGATTTGAATTTCCGCTTGCTTTTTAAAAAAAATTCGTGTATGTTATAGAAAAACATAGAGCACAGAATGAACAAGGGCGTTCCACAGGGTGGAATGCCCTTGTTTTGCTTTTAAGGAGGGTATTATGAAAGAGTTTACGAATGTAACAGAGATTTTCGGCTCTAACGTATTCAATGACGCGGTCATGCAGGAACGTCTTCCCAAAAAGGTCTACAAGGAACTGAAAAAGACCATTGAGGAGGGCAAGGAGCTGGATCAGGCCACAGCCGATGTGGTAGCCCATGAGATGAAGGAATGGGCGATTGAGAAGGGCGCGACCCACTATACCCACTGGTTCCAGCCTTTGACAGGCGTGACGGCGGAGAAACACGATTCCTTTATCAGCGCTCCCGATGAGACAGGCAAGGTTCTCATGAGCTTTTCCGGAAAAGAGCTGATCAAGGGCGAGCCGGATGCTTCTTCCTTCCCGTCCGGAGGGTTGCGCGCCACCTTTGAGGCCAGAGGCTACACAGCCTGGGACTGCACCTCTCCCGCATTCGTAAGACAGGATGCCGCAGGAGCTACTCTGTGCATTCCTACCGCTTTCTGTTCCTACACAGGCGAGGCCCTGGATCAGAAGACACCGCTTCTGCGTTCCATGGAAGCCATCAATACCCAGGCCCTGCGTCTTCTCCGGCTGTTCGGAAATACCACTTCCAAAAAGGTAACTCCCTCTGTGGGACCGGAACAGGAATATTTCCTGGTAGATAAAGCAAAATATCTGCAGAGAAAAGATTTGATTTATACAGGACGGACTCTGTTCGGAGCCATGCCGCCCAAGGGACAGGAGCTGGACGATCACTATTTCGGAACGATCCGCCAGCGTATTGCCGCCTTCATGAAGGAGGTAAACGAGGAGCTGTGGAAGCTGGGCGTACCGGCCAAGACACAGCACAATGAGGTGGCGCCGGCACAGCATGAGCTGGCTACCATTTATTCAGAAGCAAACGTGGCTGTGGATCAGAACCAGATCGTAATGAAGACCCTTAAGATGGTAGCCTGCCGTCATGGCCTTCAGTGCCTGCTTCACGAGAAGCCCTTCGCGGGAGTCAATGGTTCCGGAAAGCACAACAACTGGTCCATTACCACCGATGACGGCATCAACCTTCTGGATCCGGGCACTACGCCCCATGAGAACATTCAGTTCCTTCTGGTGCTTGCCTGCATTCTGAAAGCAGTGGATACTCACGCGGACCTGCTCCGGGAATCTGCCGCTGATGTGGGAAATGACCACCGTCTGGGAGCAAACGAAGCGCCGCCTGCCATCATTTCCGTATTCCTGGGCGAGCAGCTTCAGGATGTGGTAGAGCAGCTGCTCAGCACCGGAGAAGCAACCCACTCCAAGGAGGGCGGAAAGCTTTTCACTGGCGTAAAGACACTGCCGGATCTGACCAAGGACGCCACAGACCGGAACCGTACTTCACCCTTCGCCTTTACCGGAAACAAGTTTGAGTTCCGTATGGTGGGCTCCAAGGATTCCATCGCGGCGCCCAACACCGTGCTGAATACCATCGTGGCAGAGGCGTTCTCCGATGCCTGCGATGTGCTGGAAAAGGCAGATGACTTTGACATGGCGGTTCACAACCTGATTAAGACTTATCTGACTGAGCATCAGAGAATCATTTTCAATGGAAACGGATACTCTGAGGAGTGGGTAGAGGAAGCAGAGCGCAGAGGACTTCCCAACATCAAGTCCATGGTAGACGCAATCCCGGCTCTTACCACAGATAAGGCAGTGGCTCTCTTTGAGAAGTTCCACGTATTTACAAAGGCTGAGCTGGAATCCCGCGCGGAAATCCAGTATGAGACCTATGCGAAGGCGATCAATATCGAAGCCAAGGCTATGATTGATATTGCGAGCAAGCAGATTATTCCGGCCGTGGTAAAATATACGAAGAGCCTGGCAGATACAGTTAATTCTGTAATGGCAGCAGGAGCAGCGGCAAATGTACAGATTGAGCTGCTGAACGAAACCACAGCTCTTCTGGAGGAGACCAAGTCAGCTCTTGCGAAGCTGATTGAGCTTGACAGGAAGTCCGAAGAGATTCCGGAAGGCGCAGAGCTGGCCCGTTACTTCCATGATGAGGTGTTCCCGGCTATGGGAGAGCTTCGTGCTCCGGTAGATAAGCTGGAGATGATCGTGGATAAGGAAATGTGGCCGATGCCTTCCTACGGCGATCTGATGTTTGAGGTATAAAAAAGAAGAGGAATCCTTTCTGAATAGAGAGAAAAACGGGCCGCGGCCGGCAGAATATATCTGCCGGCCGCGGCCCGTTTTTGCGCTGGCGCTTCACATTGTTTTACATGCCGGCGCTTTTTCAGGCTTTCAGTTTTTCGGCGAAATCAGCCATAATCTCGGAAACCTTGATCTGCTGGGGACAGACCTGCTCACAGCTTCTGCAGCCGATGCAGGCAGAAGGCTGTTTGTCCTCCGGCAGGGCAGAAAGAGCCATGGGAGCGATAAATCCGCCTCCGGAAAAGGTATGCTCGTTATAGAGCTTGATAAGAGAAGGAATATCCAGCTCCTGCGGACAGTGGGAGGTACAGTAGTGGCAGGCCGTGCAGGGCACGCCGCTGGCCATACTGTCAGCCATGGACAGAAGCCCGGACATTTCCGTATCATTTAAGGGGCGCTCCTCGGAGAAGGTTTTGATATTCTCCTTCAGCTGGTCAAAATTGGACATGCCGGAGAGAACCATGGTCACGCCGGGAACTGTCTGCAGGAAGCGGAAGGCCCAGGCGGGAATGGACTCATCGGGACGCAGGCTTTTCAGCTTTGCGGCGGAAGCCTCATCCAGGCTGGCCAGACGGCCTCCGCGCAGAGGCTCCATGACCCATACGGGAAGATGGTATTCCTGAAGCAGTTTAACCTTGTCTTCCGCGTCCTGGAAATGCCAGTCAAGGTAGTTCAGCTGAATCTGGCAGAATTCCATCTCGTCTCCGTATGCTTCCAGAAAACGCTTCATGACGTCATAGCTTCCGTGGGCGGAGAAGCCCAGATGACGGATGCGTCCTTTGGCCTTCTGCTCCTTCAGATAGGCCATAATGCCGTACTTTTCATCCAGATAGGCGTCAATATTCATCTCGCAGACATTGTGGAAGAGATAAAAATCAAAATATTCCACCTGGCATTTCTCCAGCTGGCGGGGAAAGATTTCCGTTACCTTGGGCATGTTGCTCAAATCATATCCAGGGAACTTGTCGGCCAGGAAAAAGCTTTCTCTCGGATATTTTTTCAGAGCCTGGCCGATGACGATTTCGGAATTGCCGTCATGATAGCCCCAGGCGGTATCATAGTAGTTGATGCCCTGTTCCATGGCGTAGTCTACCATTTTCTGTGTCTGATCCACGTCAATATCAGCGTCAGAGCTGTCTTTCAAAGGCAGGCGCATGCAGCCAAGTCCCAGCGCGGATAACTTTAAATCCTGAAAATCCTTGTAAATCATAGTATCCTCCTTCTTGTTTCTGACTGATTTGACAAAAGGTGATTCTTATTCAGTTTTATTATAGGAGCTTCCAGGATAAATGGCAAATATTCAGATTGAATAAGATGGTATAGAAAAAAGCTATGGAGACGATCCGGAAAGAAAGCCGGCAGAACAGCAGGAAAAGACATCTCCCGGGGCTTTTGCCCGCAGAGGAGATGCCCTGAAAACCGCGCTGCCGCAGTGCTATTTCTTTGGGATCCGCAGAATCTGTCCTGCATAAATCGTATCGCCGTCCAGCTGATTCAGTTCCCGGATTTCCGTGTACCGTCTTCCGCTGCCCAGCTGTGTCTCCGCAATCTTCCAGAGGGTGTCACCGGCTTTTACCGTATAGGATCGGGTAGAAGCGTTGATATTTCCGGAGCTGCCGGTCTGTCCTCCTGGTTTTCCAGTGCCGGCGGAACCGTCTGGCTTTCCCTGGCTTCCGGTCTGGCCGCCGGTGTCTGTTCCGGGGATTTGCAGCTGCATTCCCGGATAAATGGTATCAGAATGAAGACCGTTCAGCACCATGATTTCCCCGTACCGGTTTCCATCGCCCAGAAGCTTATGGGCGATCTTCCAGAGGGTGTCCCCCTTTTTTACTTTATAGAGGAAGGCTTCCGGTTCGGGCATTTCCGCGTCTGCGCCGGGAGCCTCCAGTTCGGGCATTTCCGTATCTGTGCCGGGAGAGCCTTCCTCTGTCCCGGGGCCTGCGGTGTCAGGTGTCTCCGTGCCGGCGCTGCCGCCGCCCATCCAGTTTTCGTAGTTTTCCCAGATGGAGGGGTCTTCCTGGCCGAGAGCCCAGGAACCTGCGCCTTTCAGACCGTACTTTTCAATCAGGCTGAGCTTTGCCTGATAGGAGCGGGCGTCATCGTACCAGGCTGTGTACCGTCCGGGGAGTAGTACAAAATCACCGCCGACGGTGTACCTGGGACTGGATTCCGTGATGGTAAATTCGGCTTTTACAGCCTGAGCGGTTTCGTCATAAGTGACGGAAGCGTCCGTGTTCTGAAGGATGTCCTGAATCACTTTGCCGGCAGCTCCTTTTCCCACGATACGGCTGCTGTCCAGACTCCATACCCGGCCGTAGAAGGGAACTCCGAGGACCAGCCTGCCGGGGCTTACAAAGGCGAGAGCCTGCTGAATGGAGCGTTCCACGAAGTCCAGGCTGGCCACGGGGCCGGCTTCACCGCCTTCAAAATGCTCGTCATAGGCCATCAGCATCAGGTAATCCGCATGCTCTGCCAGGGCGGCGTAATCATAGGAGCCGTGCCAGCCGGACTGCCAGTTTTCCGGGTTGGCGGCTACGGCCACAGAAAGTTCTTTCCCTTCCGGAAGCTTCTGACGGAGCAGCCGTACCAGATCGGTATACTGGTCTCTCTGCTCATGGGTCACATTTTCAATATCCACGTTGATTCCGTCCAGCCCGTATTCTTCCACATAGGACGCAAGCTGAGAGGAAAGATTTTCCACATCTTTCAGGGCGTTGATCCCGGCGGTACGGTTCCAGTGATTGCTCAGGAAGGGAACGACCTTCAGGCCTCTGGCGTGCATCTGGCTGATAAAAGAAGCGCTGGGATGATTCAGCACCAGGCTTCCGTCCTCCGCAATGTTGAAGTAGCTGGGGGATACCGTGTCCAGGGCGCCTCCGGCCTGATCCACATATTCGTAATACTGCTGTTCTGTGCCCTGGTAAAGATAACCCATAATGTAATGGTTACCTGCGGCGGAGGAGGGCAGAACAGAAGAGAGGGCCACTGTGGAAATCAGAGCTCCGGAGGCGAAAATTTTCACACTCCGAATCCGCGCTTTCCGGGCATGGGCCCGGATAATCTGCAGGAGGGATGAGGAAACCTGATCCGGCTCTTTTCCGAACCATTCCCGGGCGAATTCGTTGTCTCTTTTGTCATATTCAAGATAAATATCGCAGGTCCCGTCCGGATTCGGGACGAGTCTGACATAAGGCAGCATAATAGAGTCTCACCTTGCCTTTCCTGATTGTTTTTGCGAAGACCGGCAGCCAATCCGGCAGAAAAACCGAAAGAGCGGCAGGTTTCTCCGGTTCTAGTATTTCTGATCCGGCAGGAAATATGTATCGGCGCGGGCAGCAGCGCAAAAATGGCACTGGAGTATTAAACACCAGTGCCATTTTGCAATAGGAACTATTTTCAGATTTACGGTTCCGGTTTATCCCCGGACCGGTTATGATTTTTTCATGGCGGCCCGTTTTCTCAAAGTGGGATCCAGAATCTTTTTCCGGATACGCAGGCTCTTGGGAGTGACCTCCAGAAGCTCGTCCGTGTCAATGAATTCCAGACACTGCTCCAGGCTTAAGATCCGGGGCGGCGTCAGCTTCAGAGCCTCATCCGCGCTGGAGGAGCGGGTGTTGGTCAGTTTTTTGGTCTTGCAGACATTCAGCTCGATATCTTCCGCTTTGCCGTTCTGGCCGATGACCATGCCGGCATAGACCTTCTCGCCCGGTCCGATGAAGAGAGTGCCGCGTTCCTGGGCGTTGAACAGTCCGTAGGTAATGGCTTCTCCTGCCTCGTAGGCAATCAGGGAACCCTGCTTGCGGTACTGGATATCTCCCTTGTAGGGACCGTAATTTTCAAAAATGGTGTTCAGGACACCGGTTCCCTTGGTATCTGTCAGGAATTCTCCCCGGTATCCGATCAGGCCCCTGGCCGGGATCAGGAATTCCAGGCGGGTGGAACCGCTTCCATTGCTGTGCATGTTGAGAAGCTCGCCCTTTCTTTCACCCAGCTTCTGGATGACATTTCCGGCATACTCATCGTCCACATCGATATAAGCGCGCTCCATGGGCTCCAGCTTCTTTCCGTTTTCATCTGTGTGGTAGATAACCTCAGCTTTGCTGACAGCGAACTCATAGCCTTCCCGGCGCATATTCTCGATCAGGACGGACAGATGCAGCTCGCCGCGGCCGGATACCTTGAAGCACTCAGTGGAATCTGTCTCCTCTACCCGGAGGCTTACATCCGTGTTCAGCTCCCGGAACAGACGATCCCGCAGATGACGGGAGGTGACGTATTTGCCTTCCTGTCCGGCCAGCGGACTGTCGTTTACCATGAACTGCATGGAAATGGTGGGCTCGGAGATTTTCTGGAAGGGAATGGCCTTCGGATTCTCCGGGGAGCAGAGGGTGTCTCCGATATGGATATCCGCGATACCGGAGATGGCCACGATGGAGCCGATGGTAGCCTCCGGCACATCCACTTTTTTCAGGCCGTCAAACTCATAGAGCTTGCTGATTTTTACTTTTTTCAGTTTATCCGGATCGTGATGGTTTACAATCACCATCTCCTGATTTACCCGGATGGTTCCATTGTCAACTTTTCCGATACCGATACGGCCCACATACTCATTGTAATCGATGGTGCTGATCAGGACCTGCGTGCCCGCGTCCGGGTCACCCTCGGGAGCGGGAATATAATCGATAATGGTCTCAAACAGAGGACTCATATCCTTGGGCTCGTCATCCAGGCTGCGCATGGCGTATCCGTCCTTGGCGGAAGCAAACAGGAAAGGACAGTCCAGCTGCTCATCGGAGGCGTCCAGATCCATCAGAAGCTCCAGCACCTCGTCTACCACCTCCAGGGGACGGGCCTCCGGGCGGTCAATCTTATTGATGCAGACAATGACCGGAAGGTCAAGATCCAGAGCCTTGCGCAGCACGAATTTCGTCTGGGGCATGGAGCCCTCGAAAGCGTCCACCACAAGGATAACGCCGTTTACCATTTTCAGGACACGCTCTACCTCGCCGCCGAAGTCAGCGTGGCCCGGTGTGTCTACAATATTAATCTTTACGCCGTTGTAAGTGACGGCAGTATTTTTGGAAAGAATTGTGATTCCGCGTTCTCTTTCAATATCGCCGGAATCCATGACGCGCTCCGCAACCTCCTGATTGGCCCGGAAGACGCCGCTCTGCTTTAAAAGCTCATCCACCAGTGTGGTCTTGCCATGGTCTACATGGGCAATGATCGCAATATTTCGAACATCTTCTCTTTTCATAACTTTTTCCT
>CALWAZ010000181.1 GCA_944375725.1 uncultured Merdimonas sp.
GGCGGCCTATAATCATATTCTGAAGCAGCTGTCACATATTTATCAGACAGAGTCCAGAACGGGAGGCAGCGGGCTTACATCAGAAGGAGCGGAAGAAAATGAAGACTTTACTGGAATATAAGGAAAAGATGAAACTGTTTCTGGGAAAATACGACAGCTATATTTTCCCGGTACTGAAATTCGCCCTGGCGCTGGTTACCTTTCTGGTCATCAATGCCAATGTGGGCTTTATGTCCCGGCTGACAAATCCGGGAATCGCTCTGGTGCTGGCGCTGATCTGCGCGTTCCTGCCGCTGAATGTGACGGCAGTCATCGGAGCGCTGCTGATACTGGTGCACATGTACGCGCTTTCGCTGGAGACCTTTGCGATCACGTTTGTGCTGTTTGCCCTGATGTTTCTGCTGTTCTTCCGGACAGCTCCCAAATACGGATATCTTCTGATTGTGACGCCGCTGGCCTTCGGCCTGCGGATTCCCTATGTGGTTCCCCTGGCGATGGGGCTTGTGGCCTCACCTGTGGCCGCAGTGCCTGTGGCCTGCGGAACTGTGGTGTATTTTCTGCTCAACTATGTGCATCTGAACACGGCGATTCTGGGAAATACGGAGAACAGCACCATGGCCGAGAAGATCACCTATCTTCTGGACAACGCGGTCAATAATAAAGAGATGCTTCTGACAGTGGCAGCCTTCGCGCTGACTCTGATCATTGTCTATGTCATCCGCAGAATGTCTGTGGATTATTCCTGGAGCATCGCTATCGTGGCCGGCACCGTGGTGGACATTATCGTCCTGCTGTTCGGCAGCCTGGCGCTCGGCATCTCTCCCCGGGTCGGTTCAGTCCTTGTGGGAAGCCTGATTTCGGCAGCTCTGGCAGTGCTCCTGCAGATGCTGGTATTCAATGTGGATTATTCCCGGACCGAGTACGTTCAGTTCGAGGATGATGAATATTATTACTATGTGAAGGCGGTACCGAAGATTACGATAGCCGTTCCTGAAAAGACTGTGAAAAAGATCAGTCCTCAGAGGAAGGCTTCCTCCGGGAGAAGGAAGGAAAAGCAGGGAAAGAAGCCGTCAGGACGGCCTGCGGGAAGACCGGCGGCGAAACAGAACAGACAGGGCTGACAGAAAGGAAGGGGCGCAATGACATTTTCCGTTCCTGAAATGATAACTGATTTATTTGATACGTTCAAAATGGTAAATATCCGGGTGACGGATGTGGTGGAGATCATCATCCTGTCCTTTCTGATCTATGAAATCATGGTCTGGGTCAAGAAGACGCGGGCCTGGGTTCTTCTGAAGGGATTCGGAGTGCTCCTGGTATTTACCTGCATCGCCATATTCTTTGAAATGAATACCATCCTGTGGCTGGCCAGAAATATATTCAGCCTGGGTATCACAGCGCTGGTGATTGTATTTCAGCCGGAGCTGCGCAAGGCTCTGGAGGAGCTGGGACGTCAGAATATCATCAGTTCCATCTTCAATTTTGACAGCGGGAAAGAAGGAGAAGCCCGGTTCAGTGACAAGACGGTCAATGAGCTGGTGAAGGCTGTGTTTGAGATGGCGAAGGTCAAGACGGGGGCCCTGATTGTGATTGAGAAAAACACGCCTCTCAATGAATACGAAAGGACAGGAATCACGCTGGATTCTGTGCTGACCAGCCAGCTTCTGATTAATATATTCGAGAAAAACACACCGCTTCACGACGGAGCAGTCATCGTGAGAGGAGACCGGATTGTATCGGCCACCTGTTACCTGCCTCTGTCGGATAATCTTTTCCTGAGCAAGGAGCTGGGGACCCGGCACAGGGCCGCGGTGGGCATCAGCGAGGTGACAGATTCTCTGACCATCGTCGTATCGGAAGAGACGGGAGCCGTGTCCACGGCCATGACCGGCGAGCTGAAGCGGAACCTGACTCAGGAAGAGCTTAAAAGCCAGCTGACGGCCGCCCAGGATAAGGCGAAGGACACGGGAAGATTCAGACTTTGGAAAGGACGGGTGAAGAAGCATGAAAAAACTGCTGACAAATAACCTGGGACTGAAGCTTCTTTCCATCGTCTCCGCTTTTATGCTCTGGCTGATTGTGCTGGCCCTGGAGGATCCTGTCAGGTATGAGGATTTCTCACCGATTCAGGTGACGATGCTCAATGAGAATGTGATTACGGATCAGGGCCTGGTATATCAGATAGAGGACAACAGCGATGTGATCAGTGTCCGGGTACGGGCCAAGAATTCTGTTCTGAGCAGGCTTTCAGCTTCCGATTTTACCGCCACGGCCGATATGGAAAAGAATATGAAATACGGCAATCTGGTGGGAATTGAAGTGACCTGCCGCAACCGGGACATTACCTCGGCGGACATTACCAAGAGCAGGGAAAATGTGGTGCTCAGCATTGAAGACGCTTCCACAGAGCAGTTTAATGTGGTGGTTGCCCAGGAGGGAACACCGCCGGACGGCTATATGGTCGGCACGGCTGTGCCGGAGCAGAGCCTGATAGAGATCAGCGGCCCTGCTTCCGTGGTATCCAAGATCCGCCGGGTACAGGCAGTGCTGCCCACGTCTACACTGACTACGGACAGGACGATACACTGCAAGCTGGAAGTTATAGACGGCAATGGGGACAACTTAAGCTCTGCGGAGCTGGCCACACTGGAATTTACGGGCAAGGATGAAGGCATGGATGTGGCAGTGACCATGCTGCGGACCAAGACCGTGCCTCTGGAGATGGGGTATACGGGTACGCCGGATGAGGGCTACAGTTTCAGCTCCATGTCCTATAAGCCGGAGAGCATAGAGATTGCAGGCGCCTCGGACGCAATCACGAATGTGACGAAGATAGTGGTGCCCGATGAGGCAGTCAATATAGACGGAATTACGGAAAATCTTCAGACGACGGTGGATATTACTCCTTATCTGCCGCAGGGAATCCGGCTGAAGGATGACACGGAAGCATCTGTGGCAGTCGTTGTGGAGATTGAGAAAAAGCAGGGAAAGACCATTGATATCCCGGTAGAGGATATCGGCCTGCGGAATGTGCCCAGAGGCTACGAGGTAGACTTCGGAGATGTGGAGAATGTGGAACTGGTGGTAATGGGCACCAGTTCGGCGCTGGCGGAGCTGGACGCCGATCAGATTGCGGTATCGCTGGATTTGGATGAATATTCCAAAGCAGGAACCTATACCCATGGACTTGATGTGACCCTTCCGGATGATGAGTACAGTCTGATGGAGAATGTGGAAATAGAATTTGAGCTTGTCCGCGCTGACGAAAACAGCACTGCATCGGGAAATGAAAGCACGGCCGGCGGAAATTCAGGTACATCATCAGGGACCTCGGGCACAGACAGCAGTTCCGAAGAGGAAGAGGAGAGACCGGTTTCCGGCGCCTCCTCTGGCTCTCAGGCTTCCGGCGGCTCCGGAGGCGGGAGTACATCTTCCGGCAGTTCCGGAACCGGCAGTTCTTCCGGAGGAAGCTCAGAGAGCAGCAGTTCCTCAGACAGCGGGACTGCGGGAAGCGGAACCACAGGAAGCAGTACGGCGGGAAACAGTACCGCCGGAGAATAAAATATCAGATACCGGAATACAGGTACAGAATGAGAAAAACGGGAGGTATGCGGTATGGTAAGTCAGAAAGTAATCATTCAGAATCCAACGGGGCTTCATCTGAGGCCGGCAGGAATTCTCTGCAAGACGGCAATGCAGTTTAAGTCCTCAGTCACTTTTACCTATGACAGGACGACGGCCAACGCGAAGAGCGTGCTGAGCGTACTGGGAGCCTGTGTAAAGGCAGGAGATGAGATAGAGATCAAATGCGACGGCGCGGATGAAAAAGAGGCACTTGCCGCTATGGTAGATGCCGTGGAGAATGGACTTGGTGAATAGGAAAGAATGGTGGACGATAGGGTATGCGGTGCTCTGCATACTCTATTTCGTCATATCGGCGGCGATTCCCCATGACAGGCTGGAGTCGCAGGGACTGGAGGGAATCGGGAAGCCCTCCCTGAAACTGAAAACGGAAGAGATTACTGACGGAACAGAACTGCGGTTTGATTATCATTCAGAGGAACAGGCGCTCAGCCAGCTTTCTTTTTATTTTACGGCAGATGGGAAAAATCTGACCCGGGGAGAGATCCGGATAGAAGCCTGTGACACGCAGACAGAAGAAGTTCTGGCCTCTGAGACCTATGAGCTGGCGGACCTGGGAGAGGAAGCGTTCTGGGGCGTCACCTTTTCCGAGGAGCCGGTGGGGCGGGAGATTTCCGTGGTGATCACCGGAGAGAATATTGAGGAAGGCCCCTGTGTCTGGCTGAATACGGAGCGTCAGACAGATGGAGCGTCCTATGAGGATGGACAGGCTCTGGAACAGAACCTGATCTATAACGCGGTATACCGGACTCAGGTACATTATGTAAAAAGGCCCCTTCTTGTGACAGCCATGCTGGCTGTTCTCGGAGGCATGTTTTTTCTGATGTCCGGAAGAAGACAGATGGAGGCCGGGGACGCGGCCGGAGAAGAAGAGGGCATGATCCGGGCTGCCCAGAGAAGCGGTGGAATCCGGAATCTGGGAAGACGGCTGTGCGCCCTTGGAAAAAGATATAAGAGGCTTCTGGGACTGGGGCTGCTGCTTCTGATAGTGGCTCTGGTGTTTTACTATGTCTATGATGTGCAGATCCGGGAAGCCATGAACAGCACGCACCGGGAGACTGTGATGCGGGATAACGGGGAAATGCTTCCCATTACCGCGGACAGCCGGGAGCTGGTTCAGTACTATACGACGGAAGAGGACCAGCTGGTGGGTCTGGGAGTCCGCATGGATCTGAGCATGGATTTCCCGGGAGAGGGCACCATACACGCCGAGGTCCGGGACGTGACCGGCCCGGCAGGGAGCCAGCTGCTCTGCGCGGCGGATATTGATGCCTCCACCCTGCTGGACGGACAGTATATGGGGCTGATTTTCGACAGCTCTCAGAGCGGTGTAAGCGGGCATACCTATGAGGTTTCCCTGGAGTTTTCCGATGAGCTTCTGGATTCCGGCCTGTCTGTGTTTGTCACGCCTGCGGGCTATTATCCGGAGAACAGCTTTTATGTGAACGGGGAAGAGAGTGAAAACCGTCTGAGTATGAATGCCCATACCTATTTCAATCTTTTCCTGAAACGGTATTTCTTCGCCATGTTCCTTTTTGCGGAATTTATGGCGGCGGGCTTTTACTACCTGGCCTTTATGCGCCGGTTCCGGATTGAGAAGGTCTTCCTGTTTACCATTCTCTGTCTGGGCGTTATCTATAATTTTGTCCTGACGCCTTATATGACGCCGGATGAATCCTATCATATAGATATGTCCTACCGCCATTCCAATACACTGCTGGGAATCGATTCGGCGGGAGAAAATAAATGCTATAAGCGTAAAGATGACACGGAGCTTGACTTCAGCTCAAGCCCCAGTCTGGAAAATTACAAGCTGATCTACGACGGCCTGTTCACGACTGTCCAGGATGATACGCTGGTGGAGGCGGAAGCCACTTCCACTACGAACGCGCCCATGATTATTTATCTTCCGGCGGTTCTGGGCATGACGCTGGCCAGAATTCTTCATCTCGGAACCGTGCCCATGCTGCTGCTGGGCCGGTGGTGCAGTCTTCTGGGCTTTGCCCTGCTGACCTATTTCGGAATGAAGAAACTGCCCTTTGGAAAGACGACGCTGTTTCTGCTGGCGGTTCTGCCGATGAATCTTCAGCAGTGTACGTCCTTTTCCTATGACGCGGTGATTACAGGCGTGAGCTTTTTGTATATCTGCTGGTGTCTTTCCCTGGCCTTCGGCGAAAGACAGGTGAAGGGAACGGATATGCTGGGGCTGGGGCTTCTGGGCATCATCCTCGTATATGGAAAGAGCGGCGTCTATCTGCCTCTGGCTCTTCTGCTCTTCCTGATACCGGCGAAACGATTCGGAGGAAGGAAGTTCCGGAATATCTGCATGGCCGGGCTGCTTCTGCTGCCGGTGCTGTGCTTCCTGAATCAGAATACAGTGGCGGTAAACTACATTGCCACGACTACCGAGGCTACGGCTACGGTCGGTTCCTCCGCCACAGCCGGATATACCATCGGATATTTTCTTTCCCAGCCGCTGGAGCTTATCCGGATGCTGGCAAATACGCTCAGCGATAAGACAGCCTTCTATCTGGAATCCCTGGTGGGACAGAAGATGGGCTGGGTGGAAATCGATATTTCCGAAGTGATCTTCATGCTTTTCTGGCTGCTGCTGATTCTGTCTGCCTTTAAGACCAAGGCTGAGCCCATGTATGTGAAGACGGGACAGAAATGGTGGAATGCCTTTGTGTGCGCGCTCTGCGCGGGAATCATTCTGGCGGGAATGCTTCTGACCTGGACGCCCCGGGGCTATGTGTCCATCGAAGGAGTGCAGGGACGTTATTTTCTGCCGTTTATGCCGGCTCTGATGCTGGCAGCGCGGAACCGGAGGCTGACTTGGGAAGGAGACCCCCAGCGCGGACTGATGTACGCCGGCTTTGTGGGACAAATTCTGACGATTATGTATCTGATCAAGGCTGTCCTGGTGCTGTAGCGGCGGTATTGGGAGAGAGCCTGCGGCCCGGGAAGCCGCGGATTTCCGCTGAAAGGAATACTGACATTCGTATCAGGAGAAAATCATGAATAAAAAACGAGTTGCGATTAATATGGCGGCCCAGCTTATGTCCTTTGGAGTAAGCTTGCTGCTGAGCTTTGTGCTGGTACGCTTTATCGACGAGAGAATTCCAAATTCCTTCGGGTTTACGGATATTGCGAACCGCTTTGTATCCGCGGCGCAGATTGTGGTATCGGCGCTGAATACCATGGCGAGCCGGTTTATCACTATCCGCATTCACAGAAATGAGGAGGAAGAGGCGGCCCAGTATTTTTCTTCCGTCTTCTTTTCCAACGTGATAATGGCGGTAGTCTTTATGCTGCCGGCGCTGCTGGTGGTGTTTTATCTGGGCAGCATTTTCCAGATACCGGCTGAGGCGGCTCTTTCGGATATCCAGCTGCTGTTCTTCTTTATCTTTCTGAATTTTACGATTAGCATCGTCACATCCGTATTCAGTATAGCCTCCTACAGCAGAGACCGCCTGGATCTGAGCTCCGTGGCGACGGTTCTGGGCGAGACAGTGCGTGTGCTGGTGCTGGCGGTGTGCTACCTCTGCTTCCGGCCTTATCTTTTTTATGTGGGCTGTGCCTCTGTGGCGTCCACAGTCGTACAGGCCGCGGCCAATCTGAGGTTTACCAGGAAGCTGCTGCCGGATATGAAGCTGCGGATCAGCAATTTCCGCTGGAGCAAGGTAAAGGAGCTGGTTTCTCTTGGGGCATGGAACTCTGTGACCAGGCTGGGACAGCTTCTGCTGGATGGCCTGAATACCTCCATTGCCAATATTACCATCAGCGCGGCGGCGATGACGACTGTGTCGATCTCCAATCAGGTGCCCACGGTGATCAGCAATCTGATGGGAACCATAGCGGGAGTCTTCAATCCGCAGATGACCATTGCTTACGCGAAAGAGGACAAAAAGCAGCTTCTGGAAATTATCGGAAGCGCGGATCGGATTATGATTTTCCTGATCAGCATTCCCATTGCTTTTCTGACGGTATTCGGCAGATCCTTTTTCACGCTCTGGATAGGAGGAACACAGAATCCGGATGTACTGTATATTCTGGCGATGCTCAGCACAGGAAATATGTTTGTCAGCGCCAGTATCCAGGTGCTGTACCATGTTTTCCTGATTACGAAGAAAGTAAAGCTGAATTCCGTGGTGATTGTGCTCAGCGGCGCGCTGACGGTGCTGACGGTATTCATCCTTTTAAATACAACGAATCTTGGCGTGTATGCCATCGTAGGCTCCAGCATGGTGTTCGGCCTGATAAGGAACCTGCTGT